>JAEZZM010000014.1 GCA_023418575.1 Actinomycetes bacterium
GGCTCTGTGCCTGGATCTGGTGTTACTTCCTTTTTGATACGCTTAATTTTTACCTCTATTACCTTATTAGCGGTAAGTGACTCTGGCTCTAAAGCCTTGAGTGCTTCTGGATCAACCAAGCTATAAGTAATATCCTCACTTGGGCTTGTTGGAGCCGCAGGTACTGTGTAGCTTTCTTTGTAGCGAACTTCCACAAGCTTATCAGCAAGAGCCGTCTTTTCTTCATCTGAAAGCTCAGCTTCAGGAACAGGAGCTCCCTCTTCATCAACAGGCATAAAGCGATAAGTAAGCTGAGATTTTTTACCTCTAATCTTAAGTTCTTGGGTACTACCTGGTGTAGCGCTAAGCTTATCGTTTTGGCCTTCTACCAACTCATAGTGCTCAGGCAGATGCGCAGTATCAAACTCAATATTTTGTTTCTGGGAAGGTTTTGTTGTAACAGGTACCTCTTTTAGCTCACCTTCCACATCAGAGATAAGCTTAAACGTGGTTGTTACCTCAAGAGCGCTACGCCTAAGCCTAATCTTAATAGTCTTATCCTTAGTTAAGGTATCTGGGGCAAGAGCTACAAGATCCTCAGGATTTTCTACTTGATACGAAAAGTCCTCATTTGGGCTTGTTGGAGCTGTAGGTGCTGTATAGCTTTCCTTGTAGCGAGCCTTAATATTTTGATCAGCGAGAAGAGCTTTTTCCTTATCGTCAAGTTGATCTAGAGAGACCGTTGCACCTGTTTCATCAACAATCTCATACTGGTAGTTAAGGCTTACCTCTTTACCCCGAATCCTGAGTTCTTGTGTGCTTCCTGGCTCTGCCTCTAGTTTTTCATTTTGACCATCAACAAGCTCATAATACTGCGGAAGCTGATTGAGATCTAAAACAATGGCCTCATGCTCTGACTCTTCTGAGCTGCGCTCTATCTCCTTAATAAGATTACCTTCAGCATCTAAAAGCTTAAAGGTAGTAATTACTTCTTTTTCAGGTTGAGGCTGCTCAGGATCTGGTTTGGGATCTGGAACAGGGTCTGGATCTACAGGTGTTGGATTTGGATTGGGGTTTGGAGCTGGAACTGGCTGCTCTGTTTTAACGCGCTCTATCCTCAGCTCTATTAGCTTATCTTCTATTAAGCTTTCAGGAGCAAGGGCTTTTAGTGCTTCTGTATTTAAGACTTTATAAGTGATGTCTTCACTAGGGCTTACAGGAGCATTGGGAGCGGTATAAGCTTCTCTATAGTGAACCTCAATTACCTGATCTTTAAAGAGCTCTTTTTCTTGCTCTGTAAGCTCATCAGTAGAAACTGTAACACCTTTATCGTTTACCACAACAAAGCGATAAGTAAGATTAGATTTTTTACCTCTAATCTTGAGTTCTTGGGTAGTTCCAGGCTGAACGCTTAACTTATTATCTTGGCCATCTACCAACTCATAGTGCTGTGGCAATTGAACAGTATCAAACTCTACATTCTCTTTTTGAGAAGGCTTTGTTGTAACACTTAGCTCTTTTAATTCACCCTCTATATCTGAAACAAGCTTAAAGACAGTCTTTACCTCAATTGGGCTACGTCTGAGCCTAATATTAATAGTCTTATCCTCAATTAAGGTATCTGGAGCAAGAGCTACAAGAGCCTCAGGATTTTCTACTTGATAAGCAAAATCCTGATTTGGGCTTGCAGGGGCTGTAGGAGCCGTGTAACTTTCCTTGTAGCGAACTTCCACCAGCTTGTCAGCGAGAACACGCTTCTCTTCATCTGAAAGCTGCGCCAAGTCTACAGCTGCACCCTTATCGTCCAAAACAACAAAACTATAGGTAAGAGTAGACTTCTTACCTCTAATCTTTAAATCTTGAGTAGTTCCTGGCTTAATGCGTAAAGCATCTTCCTGACCATCTACCAGCTCATAATGCTCAGGCAATTGAGTTGTATCAAAGACAATGGGCTCTGTTTGAGAAGGCTTAGTACTAAACTTAAGCTCTTTTAAGAGGCCGTCTGCGTCAGAAAGCAGCCTAAAAGCGCTCTTTACCTCAATGGCACTGCGCTTCACCTTAACATCAATACGCTTATCTTCGGTAATTTCATCTGGTGATAAGGGCTGTGGTTTATCGCCATCAAAATACTCATAGTTGTAATCAACATTTGGGCTTTGAGCTAAATCTGCTATCTGATACGTCTCTTTGTAGCGAGCTGTAATCACTTGATCTGCAAGGGCACTTTTTTCTTGCTCTGTCAGATCTTCGGCTGGAACAGGAGCTCCTGACTCGTCAAGCACAGTATAGTGATAGGTAAGCTTGAACTCCTTGCCTCTTACTTGAATTTCTTTTTGAGAACCTTCTGTCCAGTTGGAAAAGTCCCCAGAAACAAACTCATAAAGATTGGGGGCATAAGAAGCGGGTTGCAAGGCCTGTAGCTCTTCTTGAGTTAAAGCAATATGCTGCGTATCTAGAACTTCACCCTGCATATTTTTAACAACTAATGTACTTGGTTCAACAAAGTGAATGCGTCTTAATAAGAAATCCTGATGTCCTTCAGAAGAGATATCTCCGCGCCAACCTTGGTTAAAGCTGCCAACATTGTTGTATTTACTTTCAAAAAATGAGCGAGAAGAATGCCCTCTGTCAGAATTTTGCAAGGTAGTTGCCCCATCTGGAGCTCCAGTAATATTTGAAACGCTATCATTAGCAACGCGATAATTCTTAATATTAAAATGCTTGTTAATAAGATCAACTACTTTGGAGTATTCCATGGTATATGGAGCTAGAAAACTTGCGGGAACACGTGGAGAATTGAAGGTCCAAGCTCCTTTTATTGCTTTGTTATTATGCTTATTTGCGTCCCAGTATAAGAGATTTTCCTTAGTATAGCCGTTGGTCATATCAGCGTATTCTGCACCAATACTGCGGGCCAAGAAAATTTGTGTCAGATAGCCTCCCAAAGAATGACCTGTTACATATAAGTTCTTGATATCTTTTCTTGCGTTAAGCTCATCGGCAACACGTTGCGCATTTGTAGCCTGGTCAGGCCATTGTCCAAGACCAAGTTTGGCATCTGCCTTTACGTCCGAACTTCCAGCGGTACCTCTAATAGCTAAAAGGTAAGTTCCCTCTTCTAATATGGGCAATGTTTTATTTGAAATCTTAAACAAAGCCGCATCAAAACCACTATGGGGGTCATGATAGGTCTTCTCAAGCTCCCAATAGGGGGCCCATTCATTTTGAATAAGGCGATACTCTGCTCTACCTGTAGTCTCACTTTTACCGCGGTACAGCTCCTCATCTGTTAAGGGCTTAGTATTATCTAAAACTCTGCGAATATAATCATCTTCTCTGTAAACGAGCTCTTGACCAAAAATACCATCTCTATCACTAATATCCCAGCTCAGTGGCCTAGCGTCTTCATTATCGGGAATGCCATCACCATCAGTGTCTCTAAAGAGCGGATGTGTTTTATATTTGAGATACTTTTTACCATCTTTGGTATACGTGAAGATCTCATCTTTATTAGGGATACCGTCACCATCATCATCGGCATCAGGATCTAAAACTGCATATTTATATAAGAGTGTATCAGTTGTGCCATCTTCAAAGCTGAGCAAGCCCTTTTTAATGTCCTCAGCATCCTGCGCACTGAGCGGAGTAAGCTCTTCATCCTGCTCTGCGTTTGCAGCAGAATCTGCAGCAGCGCGCTCGGTGACAGCACCTGCAGCGGTGGCGCTCTCGGAAGTTGCGGCGGCACGCTCAGCAGCACGCTCGCTGACAGCACCTGCAGCGGTGGCACGTTCAGCAGTTGCTGTGGCACGCTCAGAACTTGCTGAACTATCAGCAGTAAATGCGTTTACACCTTGAACTGCAGCTGTTTTATCGGCCGATAAACCCGCTTCCTCATTAATCACGCTGTTTGAAGTATTAAGTGAGCGGCCATCAACTGATCTTAGCTCTTGAGCAGTATGAGCAGTGTTAAGCTCTATCCCAGCCGTCTCCTCTGCAAGCGCATTAGAACTAAGAGGGCTTGCTAGTCCAAGACCAGCAAAAGCCGTTGCCACAGAAGCTACAACTAAGGCTTTGCGCATATTACTAGATACTTGAAATGCTTTAAATTGCTCATGCGATGCTTTATGCATAGTGCCACGATTCTTTCTTGTTTCTTATATATGCTGCACCCATATAAACGAGGCCCATATAAAGCGATAACTAACAATAGTGTCTAACTAGTTTTAGCAAGTATTTCATTATATGACGGCACACAAAACTTAGATAGTATATCTGCAACTCTTTAGCCTCTAACCTTAAAATCTCCTTGCTAGCTAATACTCATTTCTAGATATACTTATTAACAAAAATGCCTTAGTTTTCTTTAATCTCAAGATTACTTAGCTGTATCAATTTTGGGCATTCATCATATTTCTAGCACGCTCAAGACCCTCGTGAAGCAAAGCCTTAACACAAGCCAAACCCTTATCGCAGGCCAAAGCAAAATCTAGCTGCTCTTCACCCTTGGGGCTACGCAAGACAAAATCTGAAACTGGCATTCTTCCCGGAGGCCTACCAATCCCAACGCGCACTCTTACAAAATCCTTGCTTTGACACTTATCAATAATGGAGCGCAAACCATTGTGTCCTGCATGGCCTCCGCCCATTTTAATACGTGCACTACCAGCTGAAATATCAAGCTCATCATGAATAACTACACTTTGTGATAAACCAAAGGCATAGCTATCCAAAAGCTTTTTCATAGGACCGCCAGATAGGTTCATATATGACTGCGGCTTTGCTAAGACCACAAGCCTACCCTCATACAAAGCCTCAGCCACCAATGAGCCACAGGTCTGCTTCCAGTAGCTTACCCCTAGCTCCTGAGCCAGGGCATCAATCACCAAAAAACCTGCGTTATGTCTAGTGCAAGCATACTCAGGGCCTGGATTACCCAGGCCCACTATCAAACTAAAATTTGTATCTTCTTTTTTCATCATATTCACAGGTACAAACCACAGTATAAAAAACCACAGTGCAAAGAACTACAGTGCAAAGTTAGGATCAAAGAGATCTGACACCGATTTGTCATTAAATACATTGCTAATAGCTTGAGCAAAAAGCGGAGCTACAGAGATGACCTTGATCTTTTCAATGCGCTTTTCTTGAGGTACAGGAACAGCATCTGTAACAACCACCTCTTTAATATCTGCACCCTCAATACGCTCAATTGCTGGCCCAGAAAGCAAGCCATGGGTGGCTGATACATAAATATCGCCCGCACCCATCTCTTTAAGAGCTTTTACACCTGCAATAATAGAACCCGCTGTGTCTATCATATCGTCATTAATAATGCAGGTTTTACCCTTAACATCACCAATAACGCTGGTTATTTCTGCAACATTGTGCTGAGGCCTACCTTTATGCATAATGGCAATAGAGCAGTCGATAAGATCGGCCAGTTTTTTAGCAGCCTTTGCGCGGCCCATATCAGGAGAAACCACCACCAGCTCATCGTGATTAAAGCCCTTGGCTTTAAAGTAATCTGCAAAAAGAGAAAGAGCTGTTAAATGGTTTACGGGAATGTCAAAAAAGCCTTGAATCTGACCCTGGTGCAAGTCAATAGTAATAATGCGGTCAATACCAGCAGCCTCATATAAATTAGCCACCAATTTTGCGGTAATAGGTTCACGAGCTGCTGATTTTTTATCTTGACGAGCATAACCATAGTGAGTAAGAACTGCCGTCACAGAACGAGCACTGGCACGCTTTGCAGCATCTGCCATAATAAGAAGCTCCATAAGGGCATCGTTAACTTCGCCAGACACTGACTGCATCAAATAGACGCTATCGCCACGAACGCTTTCATTGTAGCGCGCATAAATCTCGCCATTTGCAAATTTCTCGAGGCGTATATCGCCCAAAGGAATTCCCAAAATCTTAGAGACCGACTCTGCAAGTTCAACATTTACCGTTCCGGTAAAAAGCATAAGTTTTTTCTCTACTACTGACATCTGACTCCCCTAGTTGCTCTAATGCCTGCCGTGCTTGTTCTAGCTATCTTGGCTTAAAAACTTGCCTAAAAGCACCTTACCTCTAACCATTGTAACTTTTTTTATGCCGATAAAAACGGAGATCTCACCCTCATCATGAATCTTTGCGATAATTTGCTATCTCCTCTTGCTTGGCGCGCGCTATACCCAAGGCCTTATCGGAAACATCATGAGTGATAGTAGAGCCCGCCCCGGTCACAGAATATGCTCCAAGACGCACGGGGGCAACAAGCATGGTATCGCTTCCTACAAAGGCATGGTCTCCAATTTCTGTTCTATGCTTGTTTTTACCATCATAATTGCAGGTAATACTACCCGCTCCAATATTAACCTCTTTGCCAATTATTGCATCACCCATATATGATAAATGCGGAACTTTAGAGCCGGGGCCAACTTGCGTATTTTTAAGCTCAACATGGCAACCAGCCTTTGAGGCAGTTTGCATATGCGTACCAGGCCTAATATAGGCACGAGGTCCCACCGAGACTTCATCTTCAAGCTGAGCGCTGCGCACTATACTTTCTTCAATATGACAAGCTCGTCCCACACTGGAGTTAGAGATCTGCGTGTTTGGCCCTATAATGCAATCCTCAGCAAGAGAGCTTTGTCCACTAAGAAAGGTCATTGGATACAAAAAGCTATCAGCACCAATTCTCACCTGGGGCTCAATCCACACTGTCTGGGGATCCAGCATGCTTACTCCTTGAGCCATATGATAAGCATTTATACGCTTTTGCATAACAGCGGTGGCTTGAGCAAGCTGCTCTCTAGAATTAACCCCAAGCGCTTCCTGAGGATCTTGGCACGAGAGCGCGTCTAAGGCATATCCTTTTTGGCTTAAGTAAGCTATTACATCAGTAAGATAATACTCCCCTTGTGCATTATTGGGCTTTAAGCTAGGTAAAGCCGATAAGAGCGCCTCCTTATCAAAGCAGTACACACCAGAGTTGCACTCAGTTACTTGTGCCTGCTCTTGTGTGCAATCTTTTTGCTCAATAATAGCCTGGACCAAGCCTGAATCTGTCCTGATAATGCGACCATATCCATAAGGATTCTCTGGATAAAAACTAAGTAATGCTGCTGCAAGCTTTTTTGACTGCTGTAAGTTTATGAGATCAGCTATACTTTGGGGAAGAAGCAAGGGGCTGTCTCCAGATATTACTAATACAGATTGAGCTGTGCTTGCTTTTAGTGTATCTTGAGCAACAATAAGGGCATGACCTGTTCCTTTTCTTTCAGTTTGAAGGATTACTTGAGCTTTGTTTTGCTTACATTCTTTAGCTTCTTGATCAAGCAGGGCTTCAACCTCATGAGCTTGTCTACCCAAAATTGCCAATACCTCACTGCAGCCTACCGACCATAAGGTTCTAGCCACCCATGAAACTAGAGGCCTTCCCAAAATTGAATGACATACCTTGGGGCGCTTGGACTTCATCCTAGTACCCTCACCAGCTGCAAGGATCACAGCTAAACAAGATGCGGGTTTATCGGATAAAAGCAAAGCCTCATCATAGCTTTTTGGCTGCTTTGTTATGTCCATAAGTATCCTTTCAACATGGCTAGCGCTCTAAAATACTCTTTACTCTCAAGCTTAGCTTGTAGCTGCACTCTTTGTAACAGCCATACTACAGTAGTTTGGTGAGATCACCCTCTCTATAGGCAAGCTGCCAGAGGCATAATCCCTTAGCAGGAGCATTGGGTCCTGCGGCAGATCTGTCCTTAGCCGCAAGGACCTCTTGTATCCAAGCAGGGTCTCTGTGTCCTGCTCCTATTTCAATTAGACTTCCCATAATAGTGCGCACCATAGAGTGTAAAAAAGCGGTAGCCTTTATTTCCAAGCATAAGGTCTTCTCTCCCAGAAGCTCCTCCTCAAAAAGCTCAAGGTCCAAAATAGTTCTGCGGGTATTTTTACCTTGGGCTGATCGGCTTTTACAAAAGGAAGCAAAATCATGCTCTCCTCTTAAATATACAAGAGCCTCTTGCATAGCTTTTGTATTAAGCTCTCGCTTTTCCCAGGTAACAAACTCCTCTGCCAAACAGGGTTTACATGCACCGATTTTTAATCGATACCTATAGAGCCTCCAAAGCGCAGAGAAGCGAGATGAAAAGTCGTCATGAGCTTGATATATAGCTCTAATGGTGATATTTGAACTTAAAAGTGCATTAAGGGATTTTAGAAGCCTAAGCGCAAACCTTTTGGGATCTTTTACTAACTCAAGCTCTTCTGTTTCATCGAGCGTAAAATTTACAAACTGATCATAAGCATGAACGCCCGCATCCGTTCTTCCTGCACAAACAAGTTCTATAGTGCGCCTGAAAATAGTTGATAAGGCTGATTCAAGCTCAGCCTGAACAGTTGGTAGAACTTTGCCCTCATGGGCGCAGGTGGAGATAGTGTAAACATTATTATGGGGACGAGTTCGTGCAAAGCCGTGGTATCTCGTCCCCTTATAGGCAAGCTGTAAAACAAGCTGCAAGATTATTCCTTAATGCTAGAATCCAGTATTACTAGCTTTATTTTACCTCAAGCATTTCTTTAGATATCTCATAATAATCTGCGTTTGGTGAAATGGTAAAGCCAAATTTTAAAGAATCTTCAACTTTTTCTTGAGGAACTGAATATAAGGATTGAAGATGCGCCGTTTGGCCTTTTGGCAGTTTTAAGTAGCCTTTTTCGCTCACTTTAAATGAATCACCATCAATAAACTTGAAGCCAAGAGGTAGCGAAACGATTCCCCTACTGAGATCATTTGGAATTAAGTCTGCAACTCCTAGCAAGATGCTATCTTGTTCACCATCTCCAAGTAGATTTGCATCAATGTTTGTAAGAGTATAATCAAGAACAAAATTGATCCTGCCATTAGGATCAGGGCTACCCGGCTCACCATCGGTGAATTCTGGGCGCATCTTTAAAAAATCTGATGCAGAAACAGGAATAACTGATTGCAATTTTAGCTCAAGTTTTCCAGAAACTTGCGGCTTGAAATCAGGATTTTCTTTGTGCGATAGAATCTCCAGAGGGTCAAGACTAGAGTCATAAAGCGCTGGCTGACCTATCTCAACTTTTTCTTGCTTAATTTGAGATAAAGCGTCATAGTAATCTTTATTCTTAAAATAACCAATAGCAAAATAGGCTGCCACTAAAATAATAAGAGCTAGCACTACAGCAGCAATTACATAAGCTTTTTTAGTCTTCATCATTTCTCTTTTCAGTTTAGTTTTAATCTAAACTTGGCAAGTCAATCTCTAAACGAGGGCTTGCTAAACCGGCAAGCAAATAGAGATGCTGGCCAATATGACTGTGCAGATATTTTTGATCTTCACCTGTGTTTAGAGTATAAAAGACACTGTATTTTACTTCCTTACCGGGATTAATAACAATAATATCAATTCCTCCTACCTCTTCGGTCACTTCTTTATTTTCATAAGCAGCAAATAAGCTAGAGTCATATAAAAAGATTTTTGCATTATCTCTAGATGCTAAAAACATTTCAAATAAATTATATTCTGCAGGCTTGTCATCCTCATTTTTTAGGCTTAGATCAACTTGGACTATTGTTCCTGGTAGCTCAGATACCTGCTCTGGCATTTTTTCTGGAGCATATTGTGCATAAAAATCCTTTTGCGATAAGAGATTGGCACCATCAACACGCACATAATATCTTGTTGATACATTGTCTTCAGAATCGCTCACTTTATCAAAGAAGCTCTCAGCCATATTAACCCACTCATGAGGTGCAAATTGCTTAAGCTCAGGGCGCTGAGCATGTGCGTTAACCTCAAATATTCTATATGCTATGAGCACACAGATAAGCGAGCAGATAACTATAAAAAGAGCTTTAGTCCATTTGTAGTTCTTCAAATTTAGCCCCCTTAATAGTCAAACACCTATCACTTACCGATAGCAAGAATTGCTTATTATGAGATGCAATTATAATTAAAGCCCCTCTATCACGTTCTTCTTTGAGTATTTGAATTAAGCGTTCTAGGGCTTCTTCATCTAAGGCGTTGGTGGGTTCATCCAAAAAAATAAGATCCGGAGACTCCATAATTGCTGCAGCAATACCCAGTTTTTGCTTCATCCCCAAAGAATAAGCTTTAAACTTAGTTTTTAAATTGGGGTCTAATCCAACACGAATGAGCGCATTGTCAATTGCTTGTTTATCTTCATCATGATTAAGCTTGTAGAGATAGCTTAGATTCTCATATCCACTTTCACTATCTAAAAACTTGGGATGTTCTAGGAGCATCCCTAAGGAATTAGGATAGTCCATGTCTTTATGCAGGCGTTTATCGTCAAAGTAAATCTCTCCTTTATCAGGAAAAATAAAACCAGATAGCATACGCAGAAAGACTGTTTTACCTGAACCATTTGGGGCACTCAATCCTGTGATGCAAGATGAGTGCAAGCTTAAATCCACCTCAGAAAATACCGTCTGAGATTTAAAGCTCTTTGACAAATTTTTTATACGTATAATCATAGTTCCTCCCGCAAGGGATAGATATCGGCCCGCATTGTATATAGAAACGAAAGCAAAACAGAACTGATTACAAAGAGGACCAAAATAAAAAGATGGATAGCCGCAGCTTCACTAAATATAAATGAACTTAACAAGCTTGCAAATGCTAGTGGCGACCATTGAGGAATAAGAAATAAACTTGCAAGAATCGCTAATCCTATTAGTCCGAACGAATACAAAACTGGCTTATTTAATATAAGCATGGTTTGAATCTGAAGAATACCAAAGGTAATAAGAACATGCTCAAACAAAAATATAATAAAAACCGATGGTGATAAACTTACATCTCTTAAAAAAGGTATCATAGTTATACAATACCCTTCAGTAAATCCTAAAGAAAAATCTGCAGAACTTAGAAAGCTTAGCAAAATTGCACTTATCAGAATTAACCCCACAGCTACAAGACTAAAGCTAATATTCAAGAAAAGCTGAGCATAAAACCACTTTTTTCTAGTCAAAAGTCTATAATTTACTGCCTCAAAATACCCATTCAAACTATTTTTAATGGGCCCCGCTGCCATATACATAATTAAAAGTATCGATAAGGTATATGAGCTCAGTCTGAAGATAAGCCTTCTATCAAATTCCTCCCCATCCATCACTCCTATAATAGTTGCTGAAAAGATGTCTAAAAAACTAGGATCTTGCTCAATACTAAGTTTACCAAGAGCAAAGATAAGCCCTAATTGTGTTAATAGAACAAAGATAAAAAAGTAAATTAAGGACTTTACTACCTGAACCTTATTGCATGCTATTTCAAGTCTTAAAAGCTTATACATACAAACCACCACTTACTTAGTGATCTTTGGTGTTAACAAGAAAGAATCCTCTTCTTCTTAAACGCCTAAGCTGATAGCAATACAGTAAACAGGTAAACATAGCATACACAACAAGTGACAAAACGTTTAATGGCATACTTATATTTGCTGGATTTAAAGGGTCAATTAAGGTAATAATAAAGACTGGTAATTTAAGATCCGCAACATCAATTACATTTAATAATAAGAGTGCTAATATACCTGGAACTAGGACTACCTCATAGCTCTTTCTGAATAAGGTAGAGCAAAGTAAAACTATATTACTCCAAATAACTAAAGCAAATATATGCATTACGCTCATAATAATCAAATATAAGATAGGTTTTGCATAAAACAAGGCCGCGAGGCAATTCATCGACCTAACATTAACTGCTAGAGAATTGTCTAGCAAGGGCCTAAAATACGGCCAAACACAGCTCAATGCTACAAAATTAAGAACAAGAGGAGCAATTGTCATAAATAAGACAATTGCTGTATTAACTACAAGCTTAGCTTTTAGTTGATCCTTAGGATTTATCCGCGTATAAACTTGCTCAACATAAGCTGATTTAGCCTCCAGGAGAAGGCTATGGCACATTGGAACTAAGACCAAAAAAGGCAGAAGAATAAGATATAAATTAGTCCAGCGACTATCATCAATTAATAAAAATTGAGTAACAGAGGAAAAAGATGTGATGTTTGCATAACTTAAATGAGCGATTTCTTGGTATTGAAGATATCTACTAACAGAACTAAGACTTGCGAGAGCAGAGGCGATAGAAATCAATATAATGATAAAAAAGCAGACAAAGGTAGAGGTTTTATTAAACCATCTACCCCACTCTGCTCTTATAAGTCTCTTAAACGAAGTACTCATCCTAGTTCTTTACGGTATAGTTTCTAGTGCTATCTGGGCTCCATACGCCAGAAATTTCTCCACCAAAAGCTCCTCTAACAACAAGATATAACTCACAATATCTAAAACCTAGCTCCCTTACATTATTTGAAAGAGAGAATTTTCCTATCTCACCTTTTTTAAATACAACAGGGCTGTTAACAGTTACATCTGATGTGCCAGAGCCTGCATCATTATGAGCTCCCCACACTGTAACATGAGCACCCCCGCTAGCAGTATTTTTATCAATCCTCATATAAACTTTTGACGTGTTTTCTTTCTTTCTATAACCAGTCTCATAAGCTTTTACAGACATCGTGAAATATGCAGCATAGTAAGAGTCTTTGGTATTTGCTGCAAGAGATAGGCTGGTAGGAAGGACTAGAGCTGCCACTAGGCCAAAGAATAATAAGGCTTTCATTTTCATAGGGAACTCCTTAAAGTTTGATGCCTTACACTATGCCCAAATTGTAACTAGTGGACTAACATATGTCAACTTCTTGGGTTTAAGGCTAGTTCTATAATTTTAAAATCTAATGGTTAAATCGCTAGTACTAAATGAAAAAGTAGCTTATTGGACTATCACCCAGAAAATATGAAACTTATTGCATACACTATGGTTGATTCAGTTAAATCTTCAGAAATCAGTTCTATATTTCCATTTTCCTTACTATTGATCTGGAAGCACATAAAATTGAACTCCGGTACTCGGTTTCCATAACCAACATTTAGACCAACTGTTTGTAAATTTCTCTACTTAATAAAGATATTACTCTTGTAATAAAGTTCTTCCCATACAACTCTGTCTTCCCACTCTTTGGGATTATCTTCTAGGTTTTCAATAGTTAGCCGCATGACGCCTAAACGTCCTCGCGCTCTAAAACATCTCTGATTTAAGTTTTCTTTGATAGCAGCCAAGCTAAAAACTCTTCGAAATACTTTGCATCTTGATCATACGAAATAACTTTTGATGCCCCACAGTCTTTACAGCGCCATCTCTGTTTACCTAAAAGAAGTCTTACCATTTTTAGACATATTTGAGCCACAAGTAGAGCATGTTACTAGTTTCAACTAAGCCCCCTCTAAAATAGGAATTTAACAGCTTAATTTTCTAATATCTACCTGCAGATATAGTGATATGACTTACACACATTTTGGCCTATAAGCCCTATCTTGCACCATCGTACTTTTTATCTTAGATGGAATATAAAGCGGATTCATCTGACTTATAGCATAAAATACAGTCCATAAAAACTGTCTCAGCTTTTAGTCTCTTATCTACAATTATCAACACTGATTCTTATAACAGAATATTCTTTATGAGGCTAGTCTTCTAAATAAGAAGCTATCTGGCCATTAAAAAGGTTCTAAATATGCTGTTAATCCGTATCATAAATGAATCTTCCTTCTCAATTATTGTCACTTACTATATCATCACAGAACCATGTAAAAGAAAGAATCAAAAAAGTGATAGGACATACAGCAAAACTGATAACAGGTAAAATTGCATCCCATATAATAACACTACATTTATTATCTTCTTTTTTGCTTTTAAAAACTCTTACTACTATAATCAAAAAAATTGCTATAACAACAGATAAAAGACTAATTATTCTCATATCAATTAACAAAGCGCTGAAAAAAGAAAAAGCAATCATGAGTTGAGATATAAGGTTACCCGACCTTTTCTTAAATGCATAGAATATTCCAGATAAAAACCATGAAACTACTGCCCATAAGGTTAAGCAGTTACTCACCAGAACACTAACGTTCTTCTGTCGACCATTAATCCAATCTGCTACATCATGCAATCCGAGCCAGTTAAAAGTAGATATAATATTTTGGAATCCACTAACTCCAATCCCAAAAAGTGATAACCAAACTACAAAGATATAAAAAGACAGAAGCCAGTTAGAAATACTCCGAGAATTTATCAATGAAACGTAATTACTTATATTGCTTAAAATATTCATATGCAACATTCTCCTATAACTATACGAATAAAAATATTTCAAATACTAATCGATTAATCACTATTTTTCTATGATTAGTCTTTTAAGAGTACACCTCCACACTTTTTGGGAATGAATAGGGTAAGATACTTAACTTAGAACCATGAAAATAATGTTACTGGTATGTAAAAACTTTAAATGCCTCTTAGCGGTAATTGCCTACCTAATGTTTACTGCTTATTATAAATTATTAACAACTTTCACTCTATGCAATAGGCAACCCTTCTTTCACTAAAGACAGATATATTATAATGGTAAAGAGCTTCTGATAAGGAGAATACAACAAAAGCCGCTTAATAGGATTAAGACTTAGAAACAAATTCAATTTAAATCTTCTTTTCCAGTAATCATAACAGATATGACTTGCAACAATCTAAAGTATTAAAATTTCTTAACTGCTTGAAACCGAAACATGAAATAATAAGTAACAAACAGATTTATAAATCTTAGCATGACATGTCTCTACGGAATACAAACCAAGACTAAAGAACTAAAGCAACTTGGTATTCCTATAAGCCGCTTTTAAGTAATATACCTTACGTACACAATTAGATTTATTAGCCTATCCGCCTTCTAGTTTACTTAAAGACTATTTGACTCTTATTGATATAAAAGTCAAAATTTTTGGCCTATAACCATCAAAATTAGTATTGAAATCAGGATCAGTAGCAGTGGTCTAAGTCAAACAAAAAGTGCCCAGACTGCTACAGCCTGGGCACTAATAACTTAAGATATCTTAGAAGCTAGAAAGACTATTTTGTCTCTTCCTTATCGGCCTCTTCTACAGAAGTCTCTGCAGCCTCTGCTGCCTCTGGAGCCTCAGTAGCTTCCTCAGCTACTTCCTCTTCAGCTACCTTCTCTTCTACGGCCTCTTTTTTAGCTTCTTCCTTCTTTTCAACAGGCTTTTTCTCCTCTTTCTTTTTTGGAGTGTTTGCCTCTTGAACGAGCTCCATGATTACCATTGGAGCGTTATCGCCCTTACGTGGGCCAAGCTTCATGATGCGAGTGTATCCACCCTGACGATCCATCCACATGCCCTGAGCAGTCTTCTCAAAGATCTCAGCTACCAATTGCTTGTCACCAAGGTAAGCAATTGCTAGACGGCGAGAATGAATGTCACCGCGCTTTGCCCAAGTGATAATCTTATCAACCTCAGGGCGAATCTCTTTAGCGCGAGCCTCAATGGTTTTAATTCTATCGTTCAAGAAAAGAGCAGCAACTAAGCTCTTTTTCATGGCCTTTGTATGGCTCGCATCAGTACCGAGCTTACGGCCCTTAACATTGTGTCGCATTCTTACAGTCTCCTGGTCTTTAAGGCTTTAATCCTAGGCCCATTTCCTCAAGCTTATCTTTAACCTCTTCAATGGACTTAGCACCAAAGTTACGTATGTTTAGTAAGTCATTTTCTGAGAAATCAACAAGCTGACGTACAGCGTGAATACCTGCACGCTTTAAGCAATTGTAAGATCTTACTGAAAGATCTAAGTCCTCAATTTGCTTATCAAGCTCAGTGTTAGTCTCTACAACCTCTTGAATAAAGATAGAAGTATTTTGCTCTTGTGGCTCTTCCTCTTCTGCAGTGAGGTTCATAAATGCGTGCATATGCTGGTTAATAATATTAGAAGCCTGAACTACTGCACCTACTGGATCTAAGGCGCCATTAGTTTCTACCTCTAATACCAAACGACCATAGTCTGTACGCTGACCAACACGGGTATCCTCAACCAATTTAGTACAACGCTTAACTGGTGAGAACAGCGAATCAACGGTGATCATACCAATTGGATCATCGTCACGCTTGTTGCGCTCAGCAGGTACGTAACCAATACCCACACCTACACGCATATTCATGCTTAGGTGTGCACCCTCATTTAAAGTAGCGATCACATGCTCTGGGTTGATAAGATCAAACTCAGCAGGGACAAAGAAGTCACCACCAGTTACAACCGCAGGTCCATCAATAGTGACCGTTACATTAGCCTCATTACCAGTACCATTTGATTTGAAGATAAGTCCCTTAACATTTAAAACAATGTCGGTTACATCCTCAACAACACCAGGAATGGTAGAGAACTCATGCTGAACACCATCAATCTGAATAGCCTCTACTGCAGCGCCATCCAAAGATGAGAGCAAAACACGGCGTAGTGAGTTACCAAGAGTATCACCATAACCACGCTCAAGGGGCTCAACAATAAAGCGGGCAAAGGAATCGTTTACGTGCTCAACGGTTACCTGGGGCCTAATGAATTCTGACATGTATACCTTCAGCCTCCTTGGACTTCCGCTTAATATTACTTAGAGTAAAGCTCAACGATTAACTGTTCTGCAATCTCAAGATCAATCTGATCACGAGTAGGGATTGAAACTACTGTACCAGAAAGCTTCTCAAGGTTACGATCCAGCCATGCAGGAACAGCAATACCCTCATTTGCTACAAGAGCGCTCTTAAATACAAGAAGCTCCTTGGCCTTATCGGCAATAGCAATAACATCGCCCTCTTTTACACGATAAGAAGGAATGTCAACACGCTGACCGTTTACAGTTACATGACCATGAGAGACCTGTTGACGAGCACTACGACGGCTCTGAGCAAAGCCCAGGCGATAAATTACATTGTCCAGACGAAGCTCAAGAAGAGTCATCAAGTTCTCACCGGTAGGGCCTTCCATACGGTTAGCCTTATCATATAAGGTGTGGAACTGACGCTCTAAAACACCGTAAATGAACTTTGCACGCTGCTTCTCGCGGAGCTGAAGACCATACTCACTAATACGACGTGAGCTACGAGCAAGTTTACGGTTAGATTTCTTGGTGTATCCCAATACAAGGGGATCAAGATCTAAAGACCTGCACCTTTTAAGTACAGGAGTGCGATTGATTGCCATTTACTAATCCTCCAATTAGACGCGACGACGCTTGCGAGGACGGCAACCGTTATGTGGAACGGGAGTTACGTCCTGGATGCTAGCTACCTCGAGGCCAGCAGCGCTGAGCGAACGAATCGCAGTCTCACGACCTGAACCAGGACCCTTAACAAATACAGAAACCTTATGAAGACCATGCTCCATAGCAAGCTTTGCACATGCCTCAGCTGCCATTTGTGCAGCAAATGGAGTGGACTTACGAGATCCCTTAAAGCCAACGGTTCCGGCAGAACGCCATGCAATTACGTTTCCCTGAGGATCGGTAATAGAAACAACAGTGTTATTAAAGGTTGATTTGATGTGTGCCTGACCAACAGGAATATTCTTGCGATCAGCACGCTTTACGCGAGTGCGTACGTTTTTCTTCTGTGCCATGATCTAATTCCTAGCCCTTCTTCTTTGCACCAATTTGACGACGTGGTCCCTTGCGGGTACGAGCGTTGGT
The DNA here is from genome assembly GCA_023418575.1 of Actinomycetes bacterium. Lineage (GTDB taxonomy): Bacteria > Actinomycetota > Coriobacteriia > Coriobacteriales > JAEZZM01 > JAEZZM01. The sequence continues at coordinate 17,608 of JAEZZM010000014.1, forward strand.
ATGGGTGCGTTGTCCGCGGACAGGAAGACCTTTACGATGACGAAGACCACGGTAGCAGCCAATCTCCATGAGACGCTTAATGTTTTGAGCGGTCTCACGACGAAGATCACCCTCTACCATGTAATTGCTGTCGATATACTCACGAAGCTTTGAAACTTCATCTTCAGTAAGATCACGAACACGGGTATCAGGATTAACACCAGTGGCCTCTAAAATCTTAGAAGCAGTAGTGCGTCCAATACCAAAAATATAGGTTAAACCAATCTCAACGCGTTTTTCGCGTGGGAGATCTACACCATTAATACGGGCCAACTCTGGACTCCTTCCTGCTAGCCCTGACGCTGCTTATGACGTGGGTTCTCACAAATTACAAGAACCTTGCCATGGCGTCGGATGATTTTGCACTTATCGCACATCTTCTTAACCGAAGGGCGTACCTTCATGATTCTTCCTTTCGGTAGTGCATTTCTACGTATCTATATATACTCGCCCAGCCGCAGGCGTTAAAACCATAGTCATGCTACATTATTGCTTGCAAAAAAGAGCGCACAAAAGCCTATGCTTTTGTGGGCAACTACTAATAATACAAAGCTTTTACGCAGGTGTAAAGGCTCATTATCAGAGAAACTTAAGCCTCAACACAAAGACATCATTATTTATGACGATAGGTGATGCGACCCTTACTTAAATCATAGGGAGAAAGTTCAACTACTACCTTATCGCCCGGCAGAATTCTAATGTAATTCATCCTAATCTTGCCTGAAATATGGGCCAAGATAATATGTCCGTTTTCTAGCTCTACTCTAAACATTGCATTTGGAAGAGGCTCAAGGACAACGCCTTCAAGCTCTATGCCACCTTGTTTTGCCACAAAACTCACTTTCTCTTTATAAGATAAAAACAATCATTTACTTTAAGCTAAAAGCCCAGCTCATGCAAATACTGTTCACAGCATCTCCATTTTTGCTACACCTGAGCTCTTTTGAGCAGATAAATTCTATGCTCTAGCCTTTTGGTAAGCTCGCTCTGGGCGCTTAAACCCTAGCCTTTTGCGTAAGCTTGCTCCAGGCGCTTAAGCCCTAGCCTCTTTTTTGAGCTGCGGTCATTTTCCTATGATCGTTTGTACTTGTTTCCACAGGCAAAAAATTCAAAGACATGAATCAGCTCATACATAATCAAGCCCAGCACTGACATATACAATATCCCCGCAAACATTTGGGGATAGTTTACCAAGCCCCAGGCATTAACAATATAATATCCAAGTCCGGTAGTACCTGCCACTGATTCAGAAATAAATAGTACAGCAATAGCAGTTCCACAAGTAATCCTTAGTGCAGTAAACAGCGCTGGAAGACTCGCTGGAATATACACCTGAGTATAGAGCTGGCACTTATTTGCACCCATGCTGCGCGCCGATAATATAAGCGACTCATCAATATGCTGCAAGGCATCACGCTGCGTTACTGTAACCTGAAAGGCAATAGTTAGTGTAATGAGCGCTATCTTTGGAGCATCAGCTATGCCCAAAAGTACAAATAGAACCGGTAAAAAGACAACCTTTGGAATGGGATAGACAATGTATAAAAAGGGAGCAAAAACCTTATCTATCCAGGGGTTTCTTGCTGTAAATAAGGCCAAAGGATAGCCAATAAGTAGCCCCAATACCAATGAAAGGCTTACTCTATACAAACTTACAAAGAGATGAGCGTTGAGCTCTGGATAAAACTCAATGCAAGCCTTAATAGAGGCCATGGGACTAGGTAGAGCAGGAGATGCTATAAGCCATGAGAGTAATTGCCACAAAAGAAGAGCGCTCAGCAAACCCCAAGTAAAAGCTGCTACCGCATAAACTCCTGATTGCTTTGTCTTATTCACAGATATCCCCTCCTCCATCTTCTAGCAAGGGGTTATTTGTATTGAGCTTTGTAAGCAGACACATAATCTCAGACTTAAGCTCTATATAAGATCTCAGTTTTTCTTGGTCTTGCTTTAGCTCTAAATCTGAAAGCCCATAAAATGGGTTTTCATAATGCGCATGAACACTTGCAGGTAAGCCTGAAAGCACAATCAGTTTTTGTCCAAGTAAAAGCGCCTCTTCAACCGAATGCGTTACCACTACCTGAGTGTAAGCATAATCTCTATGCAAGCCAAGTAGCAATTCCTGCAGATCCTGCCTTAAAAAAGGATCAAGCGCCGATAAGGGCTCATCCAATAACAATAGATCAATATCTAGAGACAGAGATCTTGCTAAGGCCACGCGCTGTTTTTGTCCGCCTGAAAGCTGATAGGGGTAGCTGTGTTCTTTTCCCGATAAACCCAGGCGCTCAATCATCTCTTGAGCCTTTAGCTGAGCTTGTTCTTTTTTTACTCCCCTTAACTTCAAACCAAAGATCACATTATCAAATACCGTTTTCCAGGGCATAAGACCATAAGATTGAAGAATATAAGCTGTATTGCGTCGAGGGCCATCTAAGCTATTATTATCAAGTAGGACCTGGCCTTCACTTGGTCTAAGTAAGCCTGAAATTAGATTGAGTAAGCTAGTTTTTCCACAGCCAGATGGACCTAAAACAGCAAGAGAAGACGAAGGCTCCAAATCCAAATTTAAGCAACTAAAAACTCTTGCTCCCTTTGGATATTGTAGTGACACATCCTTTAGTTGTAATAAGACTCCCACAAACTTCCTTTTCTCTTTGGACTATACTAGCTTAAGCAAAAAAGACTAAAAATAAAAGCCTTGCAGCTAAATCTCTTAGATACGCTGCAAGGCTTACTCTATAATTATCGGCTTAACACAGCTAGCTCTTAGCCGCGTACAAACCTTCCGCTCTTCTCGTCATAATTCAACTTTGAATCTAGATAAGTTTTCTCAAGCATCCAGTCTAATACAGGCTGCACTGTCTCTGCCTTGGGTCTGCTTACTTGAGGATAGTGCTGTATTGGATAGTTTTCCTGTAATACCTCAGGTAACTTAACATACTTAAGGAGAACCTCTTTTGCCTTTGCATTATCAGCATTTATAGCATCAGCAGCTTTATTCCAAGCATCCTTTACGGCCTCAATACGAGCTGCCATCTTTGGATCAGCTGAAAGCTCAGCATTAAGAGCCATAACAGATTGTGAAAGATTCTCGCCCCTGGTGTCATCAGCTATGAGCTTTCCGCCTTGAGCAAGACCAAGCTCAAGCAAGGTTGCAGGGAATACGCCTGCCTCACACTGACCTGACATTACAGCCTGAAGACGTGCAGGAAGCTTCTTGAGCTCCTCTTTTTTGATTTCATCTTTGCTGAGTCCAGCATTAAGTAAAAGCTTATCCATTACATACTCAAGCATGGTACCTGAACCAACACCTACGGGTACACCTTTAAGCTCAGAAAGCTGACTAATATTGGAATTGGGACCAGCGAGAATACCAAAGCGTCCTTCTTGTGGGGTCTCACCTAAGGTAGTCCATTCAATTTGCATTGGCACACTAGCCTTGTCAATATTTGCTGCTACAACAACATCAGTCATTGCCATATCAACAGATTTAGCAGAAAGAGCCGCTGAAAGCTCTTGAGCACTTTGGAATACCATGAGCTTATATGCTCCTACCTTATCGGTATCAAAAAGCTTTTGGTCCTCTGCAAACCATAAAGGTAAGAAGTCCTCAGTTGCAAGAGTTCCAATGACCAGTTCACGGTCTTCCTTTGTATCTGCTTGAGCAGCTGCGCTGGCTTGGCTATCACTTGCTTTGCTTTCTTTCTTTGACTGAGAGCAGCCTATAAGAGAGAACATGAGACATGCTGCAAGCAGGCTCAAAAGTAGTACATGGGTATACTTGAGCTTTTTCATTTATAACCTTTCTCATACCATAAGAAAGGCGAGGTCTCGGTGACACTCGCCTTGCTTGTGTAAATACAGCGCTTTAATTTTATCTAATAAAATGAAAATATCAAGATCAATTCTGCCTTAATTCGGTGAATGGCGCGCTTTTATCGGCAAATAGCGCCAAAAAAGCAGCAAGATCTCTTACGATGATGCAGTCTTGACTCACCAAACTACAGCTCAAACTCTTGGGTTAAAATAACTGGCCCCTCATTGGTAATGGCTATAGTTTTTTCAAAATGAGCAGCATTTTTATTATCTGCGGTAACTATAGTCCAACCATCCTTTAGAGTTTTTATGCGATAAGTTCCAGCAGTAATCATAGGCTCAATTGCTATAACCATGCCAGCCTCTAACTTTACACCCCTACCAGGCTTTCCAAAGTTAAAGACATTGGGATCCTCATGCATATCACGGCCAACGCCATGACCTGTAAGCTCTCTAACCACACCAAAGCCGTGTTTTTGGGCAAGAGACTGAACAGCATGGCCAATGTCGCCCAGATGATTGCCAACCTGAGCTGCCTGAATACCAGCCCACATACACTGTTCTGTAACTTCTAAGAGACGCTTGCTTTCATCGTCAATAGTCCCTACGGCATAGGTCCAAGCATTATCTCCTACCCATCCATTAACAATGGCTCCGGTATCAATAGAGATAATGTCACCCTCTTGTAAGATACAATCCTTTGAGGGTATACCATGAACTACCTGACTGTTTACTGAGGCGCAGATACTAGCAGGAAAACCCATATATCCTTTGAAGGCAGGTACTCCCCCATGCATACGGATTATGCGTTCAGCAAACTGATCAAGCTCTAGAGTGGAGATACCGGGTTTGATAATCTCACCCAGCATACGCAAGACCTTGGCACTGAGTGCTCCAGCTTGCTTCATCTCCTCAATCTCTTGCTGTGTTTTTAGTTTAATCACCTTGTAAAACTTCTTTCACTTCAGCGTAAACCACATCTACAGGCCTATCTCCATCAATGGTTTTGAGAAGACCTTGACCTTGATAATAATCAAAGAGCGGAGCTGTAGAAGTAGCATACACATCCAGACGATTCTTTATGGTTTCTTCAGTATCATCCTTGCGTTGGAACATCTCTCCACCGCAACGGGGGCAGATCTTATCCTCAGTAGTGCCAATGTAACCGCATTCTTTGCATACTCTACGCTGGCTTAAGCGCTTTACGATAACCTCGGGCTCTACAACAATTGCCAAAGCGCCATCGAGCTCCATATTTAAGGAAGCAAGCTCTGCGTCAAGCGCAACTGCTTGATTAGTAGTACGAGGGAAGCCGTCAAGGATAAATCCGCGCTGAGCATCCTCAGAGCTTAGACGCTCCTTCATTAGATCAATAACTAGCTGATCAGGCACAAGCTCGCCAGCATCCATAAATGCTTGTGCTTGCTTTCCAAGCTCTGTTTGATTCTTAACAGCAGCACGCAGCAAATCACCGGTAGCTATATGAGCTACGCCAAATTCATCAACTAATCTTTTAGCCTGGGTACCTTTACCAGCGCCAGGGGCGCCCAAAAGTACAATTCTCATAGTAAAAACCTCTTACTCTCCCCATGTTAGATAATACGCTTTATCTAACATGCTCACATATGTGCTTTATTGTATCTTAACGCTAAACTATGACTTTGATAAGCACTCTATAAAAAACGGCGATTAGCCTGTATGACAAACTAATCGCCAAAGCGTTACTACCTATAAGTTTGGCATGACGCCCTGATAATGATTCTTACTTGAAGAAACCATCATAGTCATGCATCTTTAGCTGACTTTCTACCTTTGACATAGTATCAAGAGCAACGCCGACCATAATCAAAATTGAAGTACCACCAAAAGCTTGAATAAGCGGATTGGGAGTAAAGTAGAAGAAAATGGAAGGCAAGACAGCAATAAGCGCAATAAATATTGCTCCTGGAAGAGTAATGCGGTTAATAACATTTTTAATGTATTGAACCGTAGCTCCACCAGGTCTTACTCCAGGGATAAAACCTCCCTGTTTACGCAGGTTATCAGAGGTATCCTCTGGGTTGAATACCATTGCGGTATAGAAATAGGCAAAAAATACAATCAATACAACCGAGAAAATCCAGTTAATCCATCCGCGTGAGATTGCATTGCTTACGCTTTGCAGCCACTGTACGTCATGGAAAAATACCGCAATTTGTGCAGGGAAATATAAGATTGCACTTGCAAAGATGATAGGAATAACACCAGCGGTATTTACCTTAATAGGCAAATAAGTGCTTTGACCACCCATAACTTTGCGACCAACTACACGCTTAGCATATTGAATGGGGATACGGCGCTGTCCTCGCTCAATGAAAATAATCATTGGAATAACAGCAAGAATAATAAGAACAACTATAACAGTCATAATTGTTCCATTATTACCGTAGGCCACAGAGCCAAAAATAGCTTCTGGTAGGCGTGCCATGATATTAGCAAAGATGATAAGTGACATACCATTACCAATACCACGCTGCGTAATAAGCTCACCCATCCACATAATAAGCATTGAGCCAACTACTTGAGTTAAAACAATGACGCTATCTTGTAGCAATGAAGGGATACCGGTTGAAGCAAAAGAGAGTCCAAAACTTGGACCTTTAAGCAAAGCAAGGTAACCAATTGCATTAATAAACGATAGAGCCAAAGTTAAATAACGGGTATATTGCGTAATTTTACGCTGCCCGGATTCGCCTTCTTTGGCTAGGCGTCCAAGAGATGGCACAACAGCTTGCATCATCTGCATAATAATTGATGCAGTAATGTAAGGCATGATACCCAGTGAAAACACGGATACATGAGAAAGCGCTCCACCTGAAAACAGGTTGAGGAGCGCAATGGTACCTTGTAAGCCGGTTGAGGCATCTTGGAACTGTGATACTAGGCCTTGAAATGGAATACCGGGCACCGGAAGATAAGCACCCACGCGATAGAGCGCAATGAGGCCTAAAGCAAAAAGAATCTTTTTGCGAAGCTCCGGTACACGAAACGCATTAACAAAGGCACTTAGCACGCTAGCTCAACCGTCCCTCCAGCAGCTTCAATCTTTTCTTTAGCAGAAGCTGAGAACTTATCGAGTTTTACGGTAAGTTTCTTAGAGCACTCGCCTGAACCCAAAACCTTTACCAAAGTAGATTCTGACTTAATAATGCCCTTTTCAACCAAGCTCTTGTGATCTACTTGATCACCATCATTAAATACAGCACAAAGACGCTCTACATTTACTGGAGCATATTCTGTACGGTTATGGTTAATAAAACCAGGGAGCTTTGGAAGACGCATAGCGAGAACAGTCTGTCCTCCCTCAAATCCTGCGCCTTTGCCGCCACCTGCACGTGATTTTTGACCATTCATACCACGGCCAGCGGTCTTACCCCAACCGGAGCCATGTCCACGACCGACGCGCTTGCGACCCTTAGTGGATCCAGCAGCCGGTGCAAGTTGATTCAACTGCATAATGTGACTCCTTAAATCTCTTCAACCTCTACAAGGTGCTTTACCTTGAAGATCATTCCGCGAATAGCAGGATTATCCTGATGCTCTACAACGTCATTTATCTTTTTAAGGCCTAAAGCTTGAAGGGTCTTGCCCTGATCAGCTTTGCGACCAATGGAGCTTTTAACTTGCTTAATACGGAGCGCCATATTAGTTCTCCTTACCAACAAACATCTCGCCTACGCTTACGCCACGACGAGCTGCAACCTCTTGAGGGCTTGAAAGTTGTTTGAGACCTTCGGCAGCAGCCTTAACAATGTTAAGAGCGTTATCAGTGCCCAAAGACTTAGACAAAACATCTTTGATTCCAGCTAACTCAAAGAGTGCACGTACAGGACCACCAGCAATAACGCCGGTACCCTCAGTAGCAGGCTTAATTAATACGCGGCCTGCACCATACTCACCATATACCTCGTGAGGAACGGTTCCTTCCTCAGTTACAGGTACATAGAACATATTCTTCTTAGCGTCATCAATACCTTTTTGGATAGCCTGAGGAACCTCTGCAGACTTACCCATACCTACGCCAATGTTTCCCTTACCGTCTCCAACTACTACAAGAGCACTTAAAGAGAAACGACGACCACCCTTAACAACCTTAGATACACGGTTGATAAATACAACGCGCTCTTGGAGTTCAGGAGTGGTGTTCTGGTTGTTATTACGAGCCATGTTTGCTCCTCCTAGAACTTAAGACCTGCGTCACGAGCAGCGTCAGCCAATGCTTGAATACGACCGTGATAGAGACGGCCACCGCGATCAAATACTACCTCGGTAATACCAGCCTCAAGAGCACGCTTAGCTACCAGCTCACCAACAAACTTTGCGGCTTCTTTATTAGAGCCAAGCTTGGATTGAGCTTTGAACTCTGCATCAAGAGAAGATGCTGAGCATAAAGTCTTTCCAGCTACGTCATCTACGATCATGGCATAGATGTTTGCATTGGTACGGTTAACACGAAGACGTGGACGTGCAGCAGTACCAGAGATCTTAGAGCGAATTCTAGTCTGGCGACGTCTTAGGCCAGCCTTCTTCGCCTTACATTTGTTCATTACTAACTCCAGCTTCTGACATCTAACAGGATGTCGTACTTATTACTAAAGAGCTTTACCTTACTTAGCAGCCTTACCAAGCTTGCGACGTACGTGCTCACCTTCATAGCGAACACCTTTGCCCTTATAAGGCTCAGGAGGACGGATGCCGCGAATCTCAGCTGCAATCTGTCCAACCTTCTGCTTATCAATACCAGAGATGACGATCTTGGTTTGAGCAGGGGTTTCAAAAGTGATGCCCTCTGGAGGGGTAACGCTTACAGGATGAGAAAAACCAAGAGAAAGATCAAGGTTATTTCCCTTAAGCGCTGCACGATAACCAACACCTACAAGCTCTAAAGACTTGCTGTAACCCTGAGAAACACCAATAACCATGTTGTTAATAAGAGTACGAGTAAGTCCATGAAGTGAACGAGCCTCACGAGAATCATCAGGGCGGCTAACGCTGATCTGACCATCCTCAAATGAGATTGTTAAAAGTGAAGCAAACGTTTGGGTCAGTTCACCCTTAGGGCCCTTAACGCTTACTGTAGAACCGTCGACCTTAACCTCGACCCCAGCTGGGACCGCGATAGGCTGCTTACCGATACGAGACACGGTGGCTCCTTTCTTAGTCCGTCTAATTACCAAACGTATGCAATAACTTCTCCGCCAACGCCAGCTTTGCGTGCGTCACGGTCAGTCATTACACCTTTGGAAGTCGAGATGATTGCAGTACCAAGGCCACCAAGAACGCGAGGAAGGTCTTCCTTACCTGCATAAATTCTTAGACCTGGTTTTGAAATACGGCGAATACCACGGATAACTTTCTCACCGCGCTTTTTGCCGTACTTGAGGGTGATGTGCAATTGCTTTTGAGGCTCTACTTCTTCAACCTCAAACTCAGCAATATAACCCTCTTCTTTCATAATGCGAGCAATTTCAACAAGCTTCTTGCTAGAAGGCATGGAAACTGCTGGCTTGTTCGCAGAATTCGCGTTGCGAATACGCGTGAGCATATCTGCGATAGGATCAGTAACGCTCATTTTTCCTCCTATGGTTCCGGATGAACAAAAGCCAACTGGTTCACAGCAACCCTTAGCCGCTGTGCCTCGTCAGCTTGCTTCCTGGGTAGCTTACCAGCTTGCTTTGCGGACGCCAGGAAGTTCGCCACGCAGAGCCAACTCACGAAGACAAACACGACAAAGACCGAACTGACGGAAATAACCGCGGGGACGGCCACAACGCTGGCAACGATTGTGCTGGCGGGTCGAGAATTTGGGATCGCGGTTGCCCTTGGCGACCATCGATTTCTTAGCCACACTTCCTCCTTATTCAGCGGCAGGATTGCCGCAAGATTCAATACTAGTCCTTTATTTCTTAAAAGGGAAACCAAATGCTACAAGTAAAGCTTTTGCTTCTTCATCAGTTTTTGCTGTGGTAACAAAGGTGATATCCATACCACGAACCTTGTCTACCTGCTCAAACTCAATCTCAGGGAAGATCATTTGCTCAGTAATACCCATTGAGAAATTACCGCGACCATCAAATGACTTATCAGAAATTCCACGAAAATCACGGATACGAGGAATTGCAGTTGAAGTCAAACGATCAAAGAACTCCCACATACGGTCACCGCGCAGAGTAACCTTTGCACCAATGGGCATGCCGGTGCGAAGCTTAAAGCTAGCAATTGACTTACGGGCACGAGTGATCATAGGCTGCTGACCGGTGATTGCACGAAGGTCTGCAACGGCAGCATCAAGAGCTTTACCATCTGTTGCAGCTTCACCAACACCCATGTTAACAACGATCTTCTCAAAACGAGGGATCTCGTTAACATTCTTATAGCCAAACTTCTCCTGAAGCTCTGCCATAACTTTGGACTTGTATGTCTCTTTTAAACGAGGTGCCATTTTTACTCCTTACATGGGGTTTTAAGTGCAGGATTTCTAACCCTACACCTCTCAACAGGAAGTTGGCCTCTTACCTGTTAAGAGCCAATCAAAAAATACTGTCAATTTAAGGCACAGCAAAGCTAGCCTCAAAAAAGACACGTAGTTCAGAATATCAATAACTTGCTTGTATAACAAGTCTTTAGCTGGGAAAGTGCTATGTATTAACAAATGTGCAAAGTTCCTACATAAGTTTTAAAGCTAGTCATCTAGTTTTAAAGCAGTAACAAAGTGTTTAATATGCTCAGCCTTTATATTATCCTCATGAACAACCAGATAAAATGATCTCAAGCTGTTTGGACCCAGATCTAGGGCCTGCATAAGCCCTTGTTTTACATAGTCTTTTACTACGTATTCCGATAAAATCGAAGCGCCCAAACCAGCACAAATACTCTTACATATAGCCTCTTGGCTTTCCATATAAGCCACTATAGTAAGCTCACTCATCTCAATCTCAAGATCTTCAAAGATCTTGAGGCTTGCTTCTCTTGTTCCTGATCCTCCCTCACGCAAAATCAAGGGCTTACTAAGAAGTATCTCCCTGAGTTTTGACTTAGGTGTATCTTTTTCTACATTAAGGTGATCAAGACTTTTCCTACCAGGCAAAGCAAGAACCAAGCGCTCATCCATAAGCTTATAAAAGTGACATGATTTCATCTCCATACGTGCACCCACAATAGCGCAGTCTAAGAGCTTATCCGAAACCATGGATATAAGATCGATACTATCTGCTTGTTTTACAATATAGCGTCCTCTTGGATACTCTTTATGCAGCTTTGTTAACACCTGGGGAATTATATGAACAGAAGGTACGGCAGAGGCGCCCAAACTTAAAACGCGCTCCTGCTTGTCTTGCAGTTGTTCATGTAAGCGATGTTCTTGCTTTAAAACTGTACTGCAAAACTTATAAAACTTTTGTCCAGCCTGAGTGAGCTCCATTGGTCTTTTGCTTCTATCAAAAAGCTCTACGCCCAGTTCAAATTCAAGTTTTTGGATTTGTGTGCTAAGCATAGGCTGACTACAAAACAAAAGACGGGCAGCTTTAGATACACTACCTTCTTCCACCACAGCTTTAAATTGTTCTAACTGTCTAAACTCCATACTTCATCCCCTTATGAAGCTCTAAAGCATATTTCCCCATGACATTTTTTATAATTATAACTAAGTCTCATCGTTGGGATAAATAGTATATTGTTTTAACACCTTATGATATTGCCCCTCATGAGATAAGTATACAAATGAGACTTGAGCAGCTGAGATATCTATGTTTATACTTTTTACCAAAGCGCCCCGCTTAGGCTTTGCTAAGCAGCGCTGCCAAGCTTTTCTTGAAGAGCATGAGGCTTTTATACTTGCACAAGAGCTTATCTCTTCTACTCTTCGCTGTCTTGATGAAACTGGCTTGCCCTATACCATACACTATGCTGGCAATATAACTGATTTTGGCTTTCTTACATCTTCTCATACACTCCCTAAGAAAGCTTATACTAGAAATGCAAGCTTTATTAAACAAGCCGCAGGAGATCTAGGCCAACGCATGAAGAAGGCTTTAGAATATGAAGCTGCGCGATCCACAAACAATGAACCTCTTATATTATTAGGCTCAGATCTTATTGGCCTGCAAAGTCAAGAGCTTATAAAGCTCGATCATATCTATAGAAAGGCCAGTAAAGCAAATCATGTAATAAGCCTAGCTCCTTGCAAAGATGGAGGATTTGGCCTTATCGGCATGAATAGCGCACTTTTAAGCGGCACTGTGGCACAAACAGAGATCTTGGATAAGATTTTTCTGCAGATGCAGTGGTCACATGCTTCTGTATTTAAGCAGCTTAGCCAAAGAATTTTTGAGCAAGATCTTGAGCTTTATATACCTTTTAAATTGAGCGATATTGACTATATAGAAGATCTACTAAGCTATGAGCTGGG
>JAEZZM010000050.1 GCA_023418575.1 Actinomycetes bacterium
GAAGAAATGCGGGACTATATCAAGAGCCTGTATGGGGTGAAACCCACCGACCGCATTTTCACGGTGACAAAATCCTACCTCCACCGGGAGATGGACAGGGGGGCGAAAGAGGCCGGGGTCAAGCGGATCAGAATACACGACCTGCGGCACTCCCACATTTCCCTGCTCATTGACATGGGCTTTACGGCCCTGGCAATCGCTGACCGTGTGGGACATGAAAGCATTGATATTACCTACCGCTACGCCCACCTGTTCCCCACCCGGCAGGCGGAGATGGCGGACAAACTGGACATGGAGCGAAAGGGGGCCTAAATCATGTCAGCGAAAAATCTTGACCGACACAACCGCTGGAGAAACAAAACTGTGGCTTTCCGGGTGTCCCCGGAGGAGGACAGGGAAATTGAAACCGCCGTGCGGCTCTCCGGCCTTACCAAGCAGGACTACATCACCCGGCGGCTGCTGTGCCGAGATGTGGTGGTACGGGGCAACCCCAGGGTGTATAAGGCCCTTCGGAACGAGCTGGCCGCCGTTCTGGAAGAACTGGAGCGTATCGAGGCCGGGAATGGCGTGGATGGCGAGCTGCTGGACACCATCCGGCTGATCGCCGCCATCATGGGCGGCATGAGGGAGGATTGATAGATGGATGGATTGAAAACGAAAACGACCGTCCCATATCCGTCTGTTGCAGCAGACGGGGGACAGTCGCTCTCACAAAAACCTAACCAAAGTATAACAGAGGGCATGGCAGAACACAAGCCCCCGGAAAGAGATTTGGAAGAAATCATGCGGCAGATAAGCCGGGTCAACGACCCGGCCTATCTGCCTACCGTGTCTATGAATGACCTCTACGAGCAGGTGTACCCTGGCAGACCTCCTGTGATAGACGGTCTGCTCTATGCGGGGACATATCTCTTTGTGGGCGCTCCCAAGGTGGGCAAGTCCTTTCTCATGGCCCAGCTTGCCTATCATGTGAGTATGGGCCTTTCCCTGTGGGGGTATGAGGTGCGCCAGGGAACAGTTCTCTATCTGGCCCTGGAGGACGATCACCGCCGCTTACAGGAGCGGTTGTACCGGATGTTTGGGGTAGAGAGTACCGGAAACCTGTTCTTTGCCATCGGAGCCAAGCAGCTCGGCGGTGGCCTGGAGGAGCAGTTAAAGGGCTTTGTCCGGGAACACCCGGACACCCGGCTTATTATCATCGACACCCTGCAAAAAGTACGGGAGGAGGACGGCGGAAAGTACAGCTATGCCAACGACTACGAGGTAATTACCAAACTGAAACGGTTTGCCGATGGAAACGGGGTCTGCCTCCTGGTGGTACACCACACCCGCAAGCAGCAGGCCGATGATAAGTTTGATATGATCTCCGGCACCAACGGCTTATTGGGTGCGGCAGACGGGGCCTTCCTGCTCCAAAAGGAGCGGCGGACAGACAACGCCGCCACCCTGGACATTTCCGGGCGGGATCAGCAAGACCAGCGCCTCTACCTCAAACGGGACGAGGAACGGCTTGTGTGGGAGCTGGAGCGGCGGGAAACGGAGCTGCGGCAGGAGCCGCCTGACCCGGTGTTGGAGGCTGTTGCCGCCCTGGTGACGGCGGAACGGCCAGAGTGGAGAGGGACGGCCACGGAACTTGTCACCGCCCTGGAGCTGGATATGAAACCCAATGCCCTGGCTATGCGGCTGAATGTCCGGGCATGGCGGCTGTCCTATGAGTACCATATCCGCTATGTAAGCGCCCGAACCCATGCCGGACGGAGTATCAGCCTTTCGCTGGAGGAACCCCAGGCGTGACGACCGTGACAGCTGTGACAGCTTTTTGGAGTGCGGAGGCGGTGTGCAAAACATCGTCACGGTCGTCACGGCTGTCACGGGGAGCGGGGGCGAAAGTCAAGGGGGCATACCTGCGGGTGGAGATTGCCGCAAGGCAATACACCCCGTACCCCTTGACTTTCACCCCACGGAAAACACTTGCCGGGCGGTGGAAAGGCCCCTGGCCTTTCCACCCTGCCCAACGGCGAGTGACAAAGTTTAGGCGGGGTGCAGGGTGCCCTTTTCAAAGGGCGGCCCTGCTGGGGGAGGCAACCGCAGTTGCCGGGGGCAAAGCCCCCACACCACCCCGTAGGGCGCAAATGCGCTTTTGATGGCCGTAAGGCTGTCAAAAGTGCTTTTGCTTTACTTTCGCAGAAAGTAACAAAGGCCCGCCGCTTGCGCGGCGGAAAAGGAAGGAGGGATTGATTTGAAAAGGACGATCAGCGCCATGGTGGGCCAAGGATCAGTGAACCATAACAGCAGAAAATTCCACGCCAAGAACACCGATCCGGAACGCTCCCATTTGAATGTCACCTACTGCCAGGAGAATATCAAGACGGTGTACCATGAACTCTTTGACGAGGCTCTGGAGCGCTACAACGCTAAACAGACCAGGGCCGACAGAAGGATTGAGGATTACTATGAGAAAATCCGCTCGGGCAAGCAGGAAAAGCCGTTCCACGAAATCATTCTGCAAGTGGGCAATCGAGACGATATGAGCGCCGACAGCGAGGAGGGGCAGCTGGCGGCAGCGGTTTTGGACGAGTACATGAAGGGCTTTCAAGAGCGCAATCCCCAACTCCGGGTGTTCTCCGCCCACCTCCACATGGACGAGGCCACGCCCCATCTGCACATTGACTTTGTTCCGTTTACCACGGGGAGCAAGCGAGGGCTGGACACCAGGGTATCTCTGAAACAGGCGTTAGCGGCCCAGGGGTTCAAGGGCGGCACCAGAGGTGACACGGAGTGGAGCCAGTGGGTGCGCTCGGAAAAGGAGCGGCTTTCCCTGGTTATGGAGCGCCACGGGATTGAGTGGGAGGACAAGGGAACCCATGACAAGCACCTGTCTGTACTGGACTATAAGAAGGAACAGCGGGCAAAGGAGATCGCTGTCCTGGATACAGTCAAGGCGGAGAAAGAAAGCCTAGTAGAGAGCCAGGAACGGCGGCTCAAAGAACTGGCCCCGGCGGTAAAGAACATGGAGCGGTTGGCTGCGGACTTCTCCGCCGACCCGGACGAGATTTTGCCGGAGCCGGGAACGCTGGAAACAGGCCGGGCCTACCGGGAGAAAAAGGCCAAACCCCTGTTGGCCCAAATCGTCAAGGTGCTGCGCTCCCTGTATCTGGCCTATGTGGAGCTGCGAGGGAAATTTGAGCGCCTGCAAGGGGACTATGGCCGGGTGAGGGAGAGCAACGCCCGCCTGTCTGACCGATTGCAGGAGGTAAAGCTGGAGAACAAGGCCCTGCGGCAAGTTTCCGCCGACTATGAGCGGGTCAAGCGGGTCTTTGGCCCGGAGCAAGTGGCGGTAGCAGTACAGGCCGACAAACAACGGGAACAGGCGGAGAGAGGCCGCAAGCGGCCCCGGCGCTCTGTTGATCGGGGGGAGCGGTAAAAGTAAAGGATTTGTTTTTATACTTGATTATTCCATGCGTTTATGATACGCTAATATAAACATTAGAGGTGAGGTGGAAAGATGATTAACTTTTCTTGCAAATAAATTGGAATATACAGTGATACTGTGTTTTACAGTACCATTGTACCCATTGCAAGAAAGTTAAAAGTCTATTCACTCGATTATATCGTAGGCGTATCACTCTTGATAGGGGTGGTACTATTATGCTGTGACGAGCTGCAAGAATTGACTTTCTTGCAGCTCTTATTTTATGTTCTTGATCCCTGGAATAAAGGAGGAATGCGATATGTCGATGATCCGAGTCGAGAACCTTACCTTTGCCTATCCATCCAGCTATGATAACATTTTTGAAAATGTCAATTTTCAAATTGATACAGATTGGAAACTTGGGTTTGTTGGAAGAAACGGTAGAGGGAAAACAACTTTTCTAAATCTCTTGCTTGGAAAGTACGAATACCACGGGAAAATACAAGCCTCTGTGCAATTTGATTACTTTCCATATCCTGTGAACGACAAAAACAGATTAACTACGGATATTCTCTCGGAAGTCTGCCCGCTGGCGGAAGAGTGGGAGCTGTTGAGAGAACTATCCTATCTGGAAGTCCGTGATGATGTACTTTGGAGGCCATTTTTTACGCTTTCCAATGGAGAGCAGACCAAGGTGCTGCTTGCCGCTCTATTTCTGAATGATGGACACTTTTTACTGATTGATGAACCGACAAACCATTTGGATATGAAAGCCAGAGAAACCGTTTCAGCATACCTGAAACGGAAAAAGGGATTTATCTTAGTCTCTCATGATCGCTGTTTTTTAGATGGCTGTGTTGACCATATCCTGTCGATCAATCGGTCAAACATCGAAGTGCAAAGCGGAAATTTTTCTACTTGGTTCACCAACTTCCAGCGTCAACAAGAATTTGAACTCGCTCAAAATGTGAAGCTGAAAAAAAGCATTGATAATATGCAAAAGGCCGCTAAAAGAACTTCTGTCTGGTCAGACCGAATTGAAGCGTCAAAATATGGGAACGGCCCGGTTGACCGAGGGTATATTGGTCACAAATCTGCCAAAATGATGAAACGCTCAAAGGCTATCGAAGTGCGGCAGCAACGGGCAATCGAGGAAAAGTCCGGCCTTCTCAAAAATTTGGAAACCGTAGAAGATTTGAAAATCGCTCCGCTTCTCTATTTTTCAGATACCTTAGTGACTTTCTCTGATGTTGTACCAATTTTTGACGGAAAAGATGTTTGCCAGCCAATCTCGTTTACAGTAAAGCGGGGAGAACGCATTGCCCTTGATGGGAAAAATGGTTCTGGAAAAACGAGCATTCTCAAGCTACTGGTCGGGCAACAAATAGAACATCGTGGGACGGTTGCAATGGGTTCTGGCATGATATTGTCCTATGTACCTCAAGATACTTCCATGCTGAACGGTTCGTTATCAGAGTTTGCGGAAGCCAATCGTATTGATGAAAGTTTGTTTAAGGCAATCTTACGGAAAATGGATTTTTCACGAATACAGTTTGAAAAGAAAATGGAAGATTTTTCAGCGGGACAAAAGAAAAAAGTGTTGATAGCAAAAAGCCTTTGTGAACAAGCACATCTGTATGTGTGGGATGAACCTCTTAACTATATTGACATCTATTCCCGAATGCAAATTGAAAATCTGATTAGGGAATTTTCTCCTACAATGATCTTCGTAGAACATGATCTTGCTTTCAGAAATACGATTGCTACAAAAACAGTATATATTGAAAGCACTCCCGGTCAAAGCTGTCAATGGTCAAGATGAACGGCGCATTTCATGCGCCGCCATTGACAGCCCTGCCCGGTCTTGCTCTGCGGTTATCAAGGCAGGCAAGCCCCAGGGGTGCTTGCCTGCCTCCTTTGATTTTGAGTGGAGGTCAGTGGCCGAAATTGGCCTCAAATTGAGGCCAATTTCGACAGGTACTTGCAAAGCCCGGAACTCTTGCAAACTCTGGTTTTCTGTGATACTATTTTGATACTAAGAAAACGAGGTGTCCCAAATAGCAGGTGAAATATTAACATATTTGCGAAAGTTTTTCCTGTAAAACCACCTCAAATACGCCCCCATATATTTGAATTTGCCGAGTGGGAGTAGTATTGGAACATTTGTTCTTATTTTTCATACGGTTTCTAACGGTTCCGATGGCAACCGATGACAACATTTCAGAACGTCCGCACCCACAAGCAGCATGATTCCAAAATAAGACTGAAACTCACAAGGCTCCTCAAAAGAATCGAGGAGCCTTCTCGTTTCCTCAGGTAGACGGATGGTCGGTTGTCACCCCATGGCAAACGAGGGTGGGTCGAACGAGCCTGAAACGACTCGGGCGGAACCGAAGGGAACCGACGCGAACTGAAAAACCTGCAAGCCGACGAGAGGTAATGATGGCGGGAGCTTGCAGGTGCCGTCGAAAATCGACAAAACTCAAACGAAACTCACTCGGAAAAACGAAACTCAAGAATGACGGATGCCCCTAATGAAGAGCCTGGAAGTGTCATTCTCGCAAACTCAGCCGCACGGGAAAATTTAGCTCTCACTCCAAGGGAATAAATTTTGCTAGACTTCTAAACTACGGTTTTTTGTTCGTTATGTCTCGCGACATATTGCAATGCACGAAAAAGTGTAAAACAACCGGTGACTTCGCAAGAGTAAAACCTATCGAACCCTCCCATAACAAAAAACAAAGCCCACAGTCAACACATGTCTCTTTCGAGCATGATTTGATTAACAGACACAATACCGATACAATATATGTCTAAAAATCAAAAGGAGGAAAAAATGGGGAAAAGCGAGGAAATTGTCAGCCTGGTTCAGGATGTCGGCGGCGTGGCCAGTGCGGCGCAGATCACCGAAGCAGGTTTCCTGCCCGGTTCCATCTCCCATGCCCTGAAATCGGGCGCCATAGACAAGCTCACGAGGGGCGTCTACTGTTTGCCGGAGGTGTTCGACGACGAGTTCGCCGCCGTTACCTACAGATGGAGGAAGTGCGTGCTCTCGCACGAAAGCGCGCTTTACCTCGCTGGGCTTTCCGACAGGGTGCCTGGCGCGCTCGACGTCACCGTCCCCCACGGCTACAACCCGCGGGGACTTTTCCACGAGCACCCTGATGCGAGGATCCACAGAGTCAACAAGGATGTCTACGAGCTGGGAATCATCGAGGCAAAATCCCCCGGAGGCGCGATGGTAAGGACGTACTGCGCGCAGCGCGCGGTGGCGGACTTAATCTCCCAGAGGGCCTCCGGTGGAGCCGATCCACAGCTCGTCCACGACGCGGTCGCGGGCTATTTCAAGAGAACCGATGCTGACCTCGAGGGCCTCGCACGGATGTGCACGGCACTTGGTGTCGAGGAGGAGTTCAGGATGTATCTGGAGGTGCTCAGATGACAAGAAGCGACGCGAGCCTCAAGGGCAAGATTAAGGCGATGGCCAATAAGAGCAACCTGAAGCCGCAGGAGCTTTTGCAAATGTACCTGTTCGAGCACCTCCTGATGCGACTCGAGAAGAGCGACTACGCGGAAACGTTCGTCCTGAAGGGAGGGCTGCTTATCTCGTCGATGACGGGCATCGCCCAGAGGACGACGATGGACATGGACGCCACGGTGGTGGGCATGGACATGGACGAGGGGGCTGTGAGCGCCGCCATCTCCTCTATCTGCTCGGTCGCCGTCTGCGACGGCATGGAGTACTCCTTCGAGAGGATGGAGCCGATTCGCGCAGACGACGAGTACGCCAACTGGCGGGCCCATCTGCGCGTCGGGTACGGCAAGATCGACGCGCCGATCAAGGTCGACATCACCACGGGGGACGAGATAGTCCCAGGGCTCATCGAGTACCGCTACCCGCTCATGTTCGAAGAGGGCTCGGTGCGCGTTCTGTCCTACCCGCTCGAGACGGTGCTGGCCGAGAAGCTCGAGACGGTCGTGTCGCGCGGCATCGCGAACACGCGCGGCCGCGACTTCTACGACATCCATGCGTTGATGCGCCTGAAGTCGAAAGACATCGACCGGAGATCGTTTCACGAGGCCATCACCGCCACGGCATCCAGGCGTGGGTCGGTCGACAGGATGGCCGATTACGCAGCCGTTCTCGAAGAGGTCAGGGAATCCAGCATCATGCAGGGCATCTGGGCTTCTTACGTCGCCGGATCGCCTTATGCGGCAAGGCTTGACTTCGAGGATGTCGTCGACTCAGCCCTCGAGCTCGCAAGACTTGCTGAACTAGGCGGCCTAGAGCAGGAAAAGAGAAATCAAAGGGCGAATTTACCGCGAGGAGCAAAATGTCCCAGATAAACCAGATCCAGGAAGAGTTGAGACAGATCGAAGGCGGGCGTTTTCAAACGTTGGCGAATCAGTATCTATATAGGAGGTATTCGCTCAACAACATTATTGAATTAGGATCCCAATGCGGCACAGATAAAACTACGACCGGAGTGCCGGACATGTACTCTGTGCAAGAGAATGGACACTATCTCTTCGCGGCATACACAACCTCTAAATCCGACATCCGCGATAAGCTGATAAATGATGCTATAGACTGTCTCGACAAGAGCAAAACCGGGATCGATCCGCAACTCATAGATCGAATCGTCCTGTGTCATACGACTCCTCGTCTTTCTCTGTCAATAGCCGCGGAAGTCTATGCTGTCGACCCGCGGGTAGAGATAATCGGGCCGGAGACGATTGCGAGCGACCTTGATGTAAAATACCCTGTGCTAGCGCATACAATATTGGGCGTTCCTCTCGGAAAGGGGTCATTCATTTCCCCAGACCGCTTCATCGAGCGAAGCCTGAACGACCGTTTCGCAACCGACCTGTCGAAACCCCTCATGCACAGGGATTCTGAGTTTTCAGGTATCGTCGAATCGATAGAGCAAAGTAAGGCAGTGGTGATTCAAGGACAGTCTGGATCGGGGAAAACCAAGATCGCCCTCAACGCATGCCAATCATTCAGCTATCGGCATCACTGGGATCTTCTGATCTTGGACTCTAGGTATTCGACGTATCTCGATGATGATATCGAGCTGATTTTGTCGGAGTCGGAAAACATCATCCTTCTGGTCGATGACGCAAACGGCAACCTGTCACTTGAACACTTGCTGGGAATATGCTTGGAAAACGAAAAGCTGAAGATTGTCTTCACCTGCAGGAAGATGCATCGAAGAGAGTTGACCGCGAAAATCGGCAGCTATCTAAACTTCAGAGAGATAGAGCTGGAGCCCCTGACCGCGGAAAACATCGAAGAGATACTAAAGACCGAATACGACGTCAAGAACCTCGCACTAAGGGAGAGGGTCTCGGCAATCGCAAACGGGAACCTGTGCTTGGCCATCATGGCGGCAAGCTCTATAACAGGCGGCAATTTCGAAGCCATCCAAGAACCATACGATCTTCTGAACATCTATATGAATTCCGCCTTAGCTGGCTTCTCCCACAGGGAGCAGCTCCTCGCAGAGACCCTTGCGATCTACGACTACTGCGACCTTGTTGGAGGAGACCCTTGTTATGATGATCTCTTGGGCCTGGGGTACAACGACGCCGAGATCCGGGATCTAGCATCTAAGCTGAACGATCAGGAAATCGTTACGACCCTTACCTCCACCGATGGCGTGCTGGCCATAAGGATGGAAGAGCAGAATCTTCGCGACTTCTTGATATGCCGTCATTTCGCAAAAGAGAGGAGCGGCAGTTTTGCGGATTTCGTTCTGCATACCGCAAAAATGCCGCACGCGCCGTATCTCAAAGCCGCCAAGTCAATGGCTGAAGTGTGCGGAAGCGTGAGCGTGTACGATTACCTTCGAAGAGAATGCGAGAAAGCTTGGAATGATATAAAGAATTGGGATACGCGAATTGCCGACCAGTTCATAATCGCGTTCAATCAATTCCTCCCCATACAGGCGCTCGCCTTCGCCTCTAGCCGCATCGAGAACGCTGCTCGAGCAGACGTGTCGGAAGAAATTCTCGGGACGAATTCGGCATCGGACGGATCTATGCCCCTGCATATTTCCGTATCCCTGATGAACTCGGGCGAGTATTCGCAAACAGCTCTCGAACTGTTTGTTGAATGCATCAAGAAAGGCACTGAACAGGCATCTGAATACAGATGGGCATGTGGGTCAGACGGCGCTTTCGCTTACGATTTCGATCGCACGGGGTTCGATTTGGAGAACAGCAAGCTCGATGCTCTCGTTCAAAAATATCAGCAATCGCATTCCCGCAATGTTGCAGCATGCCTGATCCTCCTGACGAGTTCATACCTCTCTTCAAGAGCTCAGCGCATTCGGCAAAATGGCATAACGTATACGTACAACACCCTGACCTTCAATTTCACATCAGAGCTGGCCGAGCTCCACGCCCATTGCTTCCGGGCGCTCTCCGTACTAACCGAAACCGAATTCGGCGCGCGAGTTAAATCCGCCTTTCGGCAGCATTTCTCGTTTTATGGCAAAGAGCCTAAAGCGGAGCACGCAGAGGATATGCATTCAGTGCTCTCGAGGATCGAGGAGCTATTACCCAAATACATAAGCGAAGACTCGACGATCAATCTCTCATGCAGCTTAAGCATCAACCAGATTTACGAAACATGCGCGCAGAACCCCCCTCTGAGCCTCGAGGGGTTCTGCCAAAGCACATTCGACGCGCTTGGCTTGAAGAACTCTGAGTCTCTCACAGAGAAAGAGCCGAGGGTGTCTGCGGAAGATTTACCGCTAGAGCGACTGTCCAAAGCCCTTGGTAAGCTAGCCGAGGATCATGAGATCTCCGGTGAAGAATGGGGGTCGGGCAGGGCTATCGGAAAAGTCCTTCTGGAAATCGCCAAAAGGACTCCAGGTGTCGCCTCGAGCATAATTGCGCGCCATATTGCATCGTCATCCTCGACGATTCCCGTCCCGTACGAAGCGCTTGATTATCTTGCTGAAGCCATCGGGAGGAAGGTCCTAAGAAACGAGTTGGGCGCGGTGGTCGACGTGAGCGCCCACCCGGCCCTGTTTGACTATCTTGATTTGCTGGCAATAAAGAACGGACCCGACAAGCAGGAGCTCGATGAGATCCTCACAAGGCTCGATGACGGCAGAACGCATCTCTGCTTGGAAGATTTGGAGATAGTCGAGCCAAAGCATCCTGGCTATGTCCTTGCCTACGCCACGAGATTCAGCGAACACGTGAATGATGCTAATGGGGTTTGGCGGTTTTTTGGCAACTACGGAAATGAAAGATGTGTCTCCGCTCTAGGCTCCTGTTTCAAATCCAGCCCCTTACCAGCTGTTAATCTATATTTTCTCGCGCTTGAAGGATGCCCTCATTTCGACTATGAGTTTAATATTTTGCGCTGTCTTTTACTCCTTGAAAGCTCAATGATTGATCGCTTTCTAGAATACACCTCCAACCTCGACTACCATCAAAGGCACGATCTCTTGCAAGGAATCAGCTCGTTTTGGATTGACCAGGACGATTACGCTTGGAATCTGCTGAAAGCATTAATTGATGAAGCGCTGAGCGAACCACTCGGCAAGTCTGAAATAGCCGCTTTGTTTCCCATTCGTAACACAGATGCGCTTTCGAGCGATATTTTCTGGAACCGCCTAGAATATCTCATTCGCGAAAGGATCACCGACGCAAATAGTCTATTCAAAATTAGCTGGGCCTTGTCTGATTGCAATGACGAGACGAGAATCAGGGCCATCACTCTTATTCTGACACTCGACAAAGACGGGATATCGATCAACCATTTGAATCTCCATCGATCTTCAATGAGCGGATCTCTAGAAAAAGGCTTTATTTCAGCGCGGATCAAGGAAATTGAGGTGATTGACTCGATTGCTGCTCAGCTGCCCGCAGGTGTTGCATATTTGAAACACAGAGAATGGCTGTCAAAAGTGAAGTCATTGATTGAAAGCGATATCAAAAACGAAAAATGGAGGCTATTCCACGGCAGGCAATGAGCAACCTTGATCCTGTATCAGGGAAAAGCTCCAGGCGTCCCCGCCTCATATTATTCCGTTTCTCGATGCGACTCAAACGAAATTCGATTCGGAAGAGTTTCGTTTGAGTTTCGGCATTTGCTCCAGCACTGTACCGTTGTATGCCGCAGCAAGTTGCTATGTTCAGATACCCGTAAATCAGGTAAAGAAGATAAACTGGGTAGAAAACACACTGCACAGAGTAGGAACGGAGCCCAATAAATCAAGTTAAAAACCTTCGGATTTGAGAGGCGGGATCGCGAAAGTCATTCTGCCCTATTTTAGTCTAGACGCCCAAGACGACTAGACTATAGGCTAGAAACAAGAATCAGAAAGACAGCGGCAAACTCCTTACTTTCCACAAGCGTTCTGACCTCCGGCAGTCTTTTCGGTCTATGAGGCTTTGCCTGCATCCCAAGAAGAACTGCATTCGGAAAAGTAGGATTCAATCGAATAGGGATAACGGGTTTTTGCTGGTCATATGGTAATTTTGTCCTCCCATTAGAACTCAGGTGCAAAACTCATGAAACGATGAAATGAAAAGGGCTGAGTTTGGGATGAGTTTTCCCATAGAAGTTCTAACCGAATACGGCTATTAACAAGAAAAAGCCATGGATAAAATAAGGGTAAAATCGTAAAAACAGAACATTTTATTTTCTCGAGTAGGAGTAATTTTAGAGACCTTAAAATACTGCAGACTTTTGTAATTAGCTACTTGAATAATGCTGGAATGAGTGTGTTTGTCTAAGAATGCATTCATTCCAGATTTCTTTTGTTCTTAAGAATATCGGGATCCAATTTAGCAAAAACTTTGGCTTATGGCCAAAAACTTCCAATCTTTTGCCCGAGGAGCTATGTGGCTCCCATAGCTCAGGAAGCCTGTTGTCAATTATTCTTTAATTGCTATAATAAATTTGAGTGTGGACCTCCATCTGCACTCAAAGACAAAAACTCAGACCAGATTATGAGAGGAGACTGTGTATGAAACAGTCACTTGTTAAGCGCATGCTTACCCTTTTTGCTTGCGCTTCTCTACTTGCTTCATCAGCAGCCCTTGTTGCCTGTTCTCAGGAAAAAGCTGCTGATCAGGCTTCCAAAACACAAAGCTCACAGCCTGCTGAAAAAGTTGAACTTCATCTTCAGGCAGCAGCTTCACTTAAATATTCCTTTGATGAAATCATTCCTTTATGGAATGCCTCTCATCCCAATGTAACTATCACTGGCAACTTTGATGCCTCAGGTACCCTTGCAGAGCAAATTAAGCAGGGTGCCCCAGCAGATATTTTCATCTCTGCAAACCAGTCAAAGATGAATGATGTTGAAAAGGATGGAAAGGTAAAAGAAGGAACACGCACTGATCTACTTGAAAACGAACTCGTTTTGATCGTTCCTGCCGATTCCAAACTCAATATTTCCTCTATTAAAGACCTGACAGCTGCAGAGGTTAAGCATGTAGCTGTAGGTGAGCCTTCTGCTGTTCCTGCTGGTAAGTATGCACAGCAGTCTTTTGAATCTGCAGGTATTGCAGATGCGCTTGCAGCTAAGGCTGTACAAGGCAAAGATGTTACTCAGGTTCTTACTACGGTAGTATCCGGCAATGCTGATGCGGGTCTAGTTTATAAGACTGACGCTCTCACTCAAAAAGATACGGTTAAAATTGTTGGTGCTGTAGATGGTCATGACAAGGTTATCTACCCAGCTGCAGAACTCAGTACCTCTAAAAATCCAGAGATTGCTCATGAGTTCTTAGAGTTCTTAAAAACTAAAGAAGTTGCACAGATTTTTGAGAAATATGGCTTTAAGCTTGCTGTTTAATCGCAAGCTCTTAGACTAAGTGTCTCATTGAGCCGTCTGTTCACTTCTCTTAGTGGGGCTCTCATCCAGATCCCCCTCCCTGATTGAGAGCTCCTTTTTTGACCTGTTGACATTTAATTGAGGTGTATCTTGCTGCATCTTGTTTCTGCCATAGATCTAAATTTCTTTTTACAATTTGATTATCGTCCGCTTCTTGTTTCTATGAAAACAGCCGTAGCGGCCATGGTCTTTGTCAGTATATTTGGTATTTTGGCTGCCTGGCTTACCTTTAAGGTTTCTCAGCGCACCAAAAGCTTGCTTGATGCCATTTTTACTCTTCCCATGGTTATGCCCCCTACAGTTGTGGGCTTCTTTTTACTAGTAATTTTGGGAAGAAAAACAGCGCTAGGGGCCTGGCTTATCGACCACAACCTTAGCCTAATTTTTTCCTGGCCTGCAACCGTTATTGCAGCTGCAGTTGTATCTTTTCCTTTAATGTATAAAACCGTTCGCGGGTCCTTCGAGCAAATAGATCCAGATCTTATTGCCGCTGGACGCATATTAGGTTTTTCTGAATTCAAAATACTACTTAGAGTTATGATGCCTCTTACCTGGCCTTCTTTGGCTGCAGGTTTTGTGCTAGCTTTTGCACGAGCTGTAGGCGAATTTGGGGCAACGCTTTTTGTAGCAGGTAATTTCCCTGGTGTTACGCAAACCATGCCTATGGCAGTGTACTTTGCTTGGGCAGGAGGCGATATGAGCGTTGCCGGCCTCTGGGTTATTTTAATCGCCATTTTTTCCTTTGTTTCAGTTTTTGCCATCAACAAATATATAGAACGCAAAAATCAGCAGAAGTATTCAGGTATTTAAGCTAGGGTGGTCAGATTCTATGCTAGAGGTCTCAATAAAAAAGCGCTACAAAGATTTTTACTTAGAACTTGAATTTAAGGCTGAGGCGCAAACTCTGGGCATCATGGGGGAGTCTGGAGCGGGTAAAAGCCAGCTTCTAAGAGCCATAGCTGGTATTATGACTCCGGACGAGGGCTTTATTCGTTTGGGCGATAAGGTCTTTTTTGATAAGCAAGCTCGAAAGTCTCCAAGGGTAAATCTTAAGCCGCAAGAGCGCCAAGTTGGCTATCTGTTTCAAAATTACCAGCTTTTTCCCAATATGAGCCTTGCCGATAATATCTGCGCGGGAATGAACTCCAAACTCTCTTCCAAAGAGAAGAAAGAGCTTTTAGATTCATATGTAAGCTTCTTTAAGCTTGAAGGCTTGCTGGAGAAGCATCCACGTCAGCTTTCTGGTGGCCAGCAACAGCGTGTGGCGCTTGCACGCATGCTTGCTTCTCAGCCTAAAATCATGATGTTTGATGAGCCGTTTTCTGCCTTAGATTCTAACCTTAAAGCAGAGTTATATCCTGAGCTCTTAGAAAGTTTAAAAGTATTTGAGGGTCCTCGTCTTTACATTAGCCATGATATAGATGAGGCCTGCCTCTTTTGTGATCGCATTAATGTTCTTGATAAAGGCAGAATAGTGGATAGCGGGAAGGTTCAAGATCTCATGCGCCAGCCCAAGGCACTTGCCTCTATGAAGCTGGTGGGGGTTAATAATATCTCAAGAGCACAAGCTATAAGCCAAAATGAAATCAAGGCTCTCGATTGGAATACAATCCTAAGGCTTGACAGGCCATGCCCACAAGATCTGGCTTATGTTGGCATTAGAGATACGCAAGTAGAGCTTTTAGATGAGGATGCGCCCAGGGGTATCAATCAGCTTAAAGCAGAGCTTTTGTTCGATAATCCCGGGGTTTATCGCCATCAAATAAGTCTACGTCTATGTAATGCCACTCATACTCAAATTCGTTGTTCTTACCCGCACGTAGGCCATGAAGGCTTGAAAAGCTCCTCTAGACCCGTCACAATGTATTTTGCTCCTAAGTTTTTACACGTGGCTAATCATTGAGAGGGGCGCTGGATAAGGCGTGTGCAATAAAAAGAATACCTTGCATCATTATGATGTTATTATTGTTGGGGCTGGAATAGCTGGTTGTTCTCTAGCTAGAGAACTTTCTGCCTATAATCTTTCTGTAGCAGTGTTAGAGCGTTCCTATGACATTGCTTCTGGTGCTACCCGTTCTAACTCAGGCATTGTTCATGGCGGATACGATCCGCTGCCTGGAACAAAAAAATCTTATTACAACTTAAAAGGAAAACAAGAATTTTCGCGCCTTTCTAAGGAGCTGGGTTTTAGATACCAAGAGCGCGGAACCTTGCTTATTGCCTTAAATGAAGATGAATTACTTGGCTTAAATGAACTCTATCAGCGTGGCGTAAGTCTGGGTGTTGAAGGTTTAAAAAAGTTGAGTCCAGAGGAAGTTTTGGAGCTTGAGCCAAATTTAAATCCCAAGGTAAAGGGAGCGATGCTTTGTGAGTCTGCGGGCATTTGCGATCCCTTTGGCATCTGTGTTGCCTATGCAGAAAACGCTGCAGCAAACGGTGTAGATTTTTACTTTGAGCATGAGCTTTGTGAGGCAAGCAGAAACGATGACGCTAGTTTTGAGCTTATTTGCAAAAATGCTCAGCACTTTAATGCTCAGGTAGTTGTTAATTGTGCTGGAGTGTATGCCGATAAGGTCGCTGCTCTTTTTGGGGATCACTCTTTTGAGATCCATGCGGTAGCAGGTGAATACCTGGTATTTGACAGGGCTCTTGAAGGGGAGTTTAAGCACACCATCTTTATGGTGCCCTCAAAACTTGGCAAAGGTGTTTTGGTGACTCCAACAGTTGAAGGCAATATTTTAGTTGGACCTAATGCATATGATCGAGAGGATAAATTAGATCTAGCTACTCATGCTACTAGCTTGCAAGAAATGCTTTCAAAAGCGCAAGAGCTTACGTGGCCAGCTCTGACTCGCAAACATATAATTCAAAATTTTTGCGGTTTAAGACCCAAGCCTCGTGAAGGCGGAGATTTTATTATTGGAGCTTCTGCTCATGTTGAGGGGCTTTATCATATTGCGGCCTTTGAATCCCCAGGGCTTACGGCCGCTCCTGCAGTGGCCTTAGAGCTTTCTTTTCAGATAGCTCAAAAGCTTTCAGCGGTGCAACGCCAAGATTTTATCGCCCACAGAACTCAGGCACCCCGTTTTATTGAGCTTAGTGACGAAGAGCGCAAACGTATAATTGAACAAGATCCTAACTACGCTCACATTCTGTGCCGCTGTGAACAGGTAACAAAGGCTGAGATTTTAGCCTGTATGGATGGTCCGCTGCCGGTGTATTCAATTGAGGCTATTAAGCGCCGCTGCAGAGCGGGTACAGGACGTTGTCAGGGAGGATTTTGTGCTCCTGTGATTGCAGAGCTTATTGCAAGCAAACGGGGCTGCAGCATACAAGAGGTGTTAAGAGCGGGAAGTTCAACTGAGCTTGCTCCTTATAAGAGGGGGAGAAATTAAGATGCTGAGCTGTGACGTTGCTATTATTGGTGGTGGCTCAGCGGGTTTATCTGCGGCCTTATCGGCAAAAAAACAAGGTGCACAATCCCTCATGTTGTTTGAACGTGAGAATAGCTTGGGCGGCATACTCAATCAGTGCATACATAATGGCTTTGGACTACATCGTTTTGGAGAAGAGCTTACCGGCCCTGAATATGCCCACCGTGATATTCAAGAAGTATTGAGCTTAGAGGGTCTAGAAGTGTTTACGCAGACTTCTGTCCTTAATTTGGATACCGAAAAGATGCAGCTTAAGGTTGTAGGACCAAAGTTGGGCCTAGAAGAGGTTCAGGCCAAGGCCATAGTTCTTGCTTGCGGATGCAGGGAAAGAACGCGTGGGGCAATAAATCTTGCAGGTTCAAGACCCAGCGGAGTGTTTACGGCCGGATGTGCCCAGCGTTTAGTGAATATCAATGGTGCCTTAGTGGGTAAGCGCGTAGTTATTCTTGGATCGGGTGATATTGGTCTTATTATGGCTAGGCGCATGCTGTATGAAGGGGCAGAGGTCCTTTGTGTCTGTGAACTTATGAGCCAGCCCTCAGGTCTGAGAAGAAATATTGTTCAATGTCTTGATGATTATGGTATTGAGCTTAAGTTGTCTACTACGGTCGTTGAGGTACATGGCACTGATCGCCTTGAAGCGGTAAGTATTGCACAGGTAGATCCAGAAAGCCTTCAGCCAAACTTAGATAGTATAGAGCGCATAGAATGTGATGCTTTGCTTTTGTCTGTGGGTCTTATCCCAGAAAACGGTCTTGCACAAAATGCAGGAATTCTCATTGATCCAAAAACTCAGGGGCCTTGGGTTAATCAACATCTCATGACGAGCGCAGAAGGAGTATTTTGCTGCGGCAATGAACTGCATGTTCATGATTTGGTTGATTTTGTTTCAGAAGAAGGAAAACTTGCGGGCGCTTCTGCTGCATGGTGGGCAGCTTATGGAAGAGAGGGGCATCTTGCTCATGCAGACGCAGAAACTCAGTTAATCTGCGGTTTTGGAATTGGAAGTGCAACTCCTCAAATCATCAAGCATCCAAAAGGTCAGGCAGAGGATCTAATTATTAGGTTTAGACCCAATCTCTCAGCAAAAAACGCTTCTGTTGTATTAAAGAGTGCAGGTGAGGTCATTAAGAAGCAAAAGAAGCTAATAGTAGTTCCTTCTGAAATGATGGATATTAAACTAAGCTCCCAAGAGCAAGCTCAACTTGGTGATACACTTGAAATCAGCCTTGAATTGGATGAATAGATATGTACGGGAAGAAAGATTTAGAGCAAGAGATTTCGCAAGAAGCTCAGCAAGAAGTTCTGCAAGAAGCTCAGCAAGAAACTGCGACTACTCAAAACATACGGTCTAAAAGAGAGCATAAAGAAATTACCTGTATACAATGTCCCTTGGGTTGCTTGATGGATGTTGAGCTAGAAGATGCTCAGGTAAGCTCAGTTAAGGGTTATACCTGTGGTAGGGGTAGAAAATATGCTCACAGTGAAGCTGTTGCGCCCGTGCGCACTATTACTACTTTAATGCGTACCAGTGTAAGCGACAAGCCCGTATCGGTTAAGACTTCTGCAGCTGTAGCTAAAGAAAAAATATTTGATGTTCTTAAAGAAATTCATGCAAAAGAGCTTGATCACGAGCCTATAATAGGGGAGATTCTCATAGAAAACGTTGCCCTGACAGGAGTAAACGTTTTGGCAACATCTGAGCTCTAGCAGGTAACTTTACTTATCAATCTGTTTATAATGAGGTAAATGCTAACTTAGTTAAACTACAGCCGTATGACTATACGATCTTGCGATCTTAGTGCTTAGATTCCTGTTGATTTTAGTTTAAGTTTGAATTTAAATTTGAATATGAATACAAAGGTAAACGGGAATGTGAATGTGGGGGAAGCATCAATGATTGATATTCAAGCAGTAAGTAAAGTGTATCCAGGGGGTAAAAGGGCAAATGATAACATCTCTTTTACTATAGAAGAGGGTAGTATCTTTGGTTTACTTGGTCCCAATGGTGCAGGAAAATCTACCTTGCTTAAGCTTATGACAGGAGTGTTAAAGCTCGATCATGGGGATATTTTTCTTAACTCGCATTCCATTAAAACTAGTCCACTAGAGGCTAAGCGTCAGTTTGCCTTTGTAACAGATTCTCCTGATAATTTTTTAAGGCTTACAGGCTTAGAATATCTCAATTTTGTTAGTGACGTGTATCAGATAGATACAGCGCTTAGACAAGAGAGAATCCAGCGTTTCTCAGAGCAGCTGGGGATGCAAGACGCTCTTCCTAATCAGATTAACTCATATTCGCATGGTATGAGACAAAAAATGATGGTAATGGGTGCTTTAGTAGTTAATCCTCCCATTTGGATATTAGATGAGCCACTTATTGGTCTTGATCCGCGCTCTGCCTATAATCTCAAACAGTTGATGAAAGAGCATGTAGCACAAGGAAATACGGTAGTATTTTCTACTCATGTATTAGAGGTTGCACAGTCTTTGGTAGACAAGCTTGCCATTATAAATCAGGGCCGCCTCATCTTTTGCGGTAGCTTAGAGCAGCTGCGTGAACAGCAAGATTCTGATCAGGGTCTTGAAGAGATCTTCTTGGAGATTACGGATGAGTCCTATAGTAAGCAGCTCCAAGAAGAGCAAAAAATAGAACAGCAATTACATAATCCTTTTGCAGAATAGTGAGAGGGTTTGATAGCTATGAACTTGTATTTTAAATTGTGCCGCGTTATCTCAAAGGCGGATGATTCATCACAGTATTTAACCGGAGGATCAAAAAAGATTTTTGGTATAAGCCCAGGAACCAAGGCTTATACCATTTTAAAAAAATCTTTAATGACTGTTTTGCTTTTGGTCTTTATGGCATATTCGGCCATGGTGGGTTTGGGTCTTGGCGCCTCAGGAATTTCTTTAGAATCTCTTGCGGAGGGTGCTACGGGCTTCATGGTTTTTATTTGCATCTTTTTTGGCATCTATTATGCGCTTACTACCTTGTTTTTTTCAAAGGATATAAGCTCATATTTGGCTATGCCCATTGGCAAGAAAACCTTGCTTGCTGCTAAGTTGAGTGTGTATTTCTATCAAATCTCAACCATCTGTCTTTTGCTTATCCCTGCTGTTATTACAGCTGGGCTTATGCAGGGCTATGCACTATCTTCATTGATACTGATTAGTGTTTTAATTGTTTTATGCGGCATTCCTGCCTCAGCTATTTGCCTGCTTATAAGTTATGCAATTATCCGCTGGACTAAGATAGGCAAAAACAAAGATCGCCTTATGACCATCATAGGAGTTCTATCTGCTCTTGCCTCTATAGTGCTGGTATATCTTTTTTATTCCTCAGGTATTTTGGGCTATAGAGAAGAGGGTTTAAACTTAGATATTAATCCCACCGCCAGTTCAGTATTAAGTATAGTTTTATCGTTTTTATCACCAGTAAAGCTGCTTATAACACCAATTTTAAAGGGATCAGCTTTAGTCAAGTTACTGTGCTTTGCAGGAGCTATTTTAATTTGCGCTCTTTATATTGCTTTGATATTTGCATTGTATGCACCACAATATACCAGTTTGGCGTCCCAGTTTAATGCAGGGGGAGCTCGCTTGCACAAAGCCTTAGATAAGGCAGAGTTGAGCAAGCAAAGTCAAAAGCTTAAGCTTGGCAAGAGTATCTCTAAATTGGAGTGGATGCGTTTGCGTCGCTCTCCAATGATGTTGCAGCAGTATATCTTGGGACCCATTTTTGCTCCCCTCATAATGCTTATAGTCTTTTACTTTTCGATAAACAACGCGCTTGAGTCGCAGATGAGCTTTTTTGCCATAGGAGACTGGTTAAAAAGCTCTGAATTTGGACCTTATTTGCTTAGTTTTGGTATACCTATAGCCTTTGCCTATGGTGTTTTTAGCTGCTCTTTTGGCGCTTACGCAGTTTCAGCACTTTCGCTTGAAGGCTCAGACTTTTTTAGAATTAAGGCCATGCCACTTGACTGGAAGACTTATCTATTCACCAAGCTCAAGATCTCACTGTTATTAAATGGTCTTTTGCCGCTCATATGCTATTTCCTACTGATGCTTATATGCGGTTTTGGCCCAGTTCTTACGCTTATCTATTGTGCAAGCATATTATTGGGTACTGTTTTAAGTTCTATGCTGGCAATTTTTTCTGACTGCGTTTCTCCAAAACTTGATTGGGAAAATGAGAGCCAGCTTAAAAATAGGGTCTTTAGAATATACTTTTTGATGTTATGTAATTCTGCGCTTGCTGCTGTGTGCTGCGTGCCCGTATTCCTTTTGCATTTTTTGCTGGGTCTGGCTTTAATTACCAGTCTGATTATTCAGATTGTTCTTATCGCCATAGTATTTCAAACCATAAACTTTTTATTCTTTAGATACGGGCCTCACTTCCTGCATCGTATAGAACAGTAGGAGAGTAGGCGCAGTTGGCGTAGCAAAGTTTGCAAAGTTTTGGGGCTGAGTGCCAAATGTTAAGCCATAAGCCTCAAAGAGTCTCACATACTATCGCATAATATGCCTGGGCTGTCAGTATTTAACTGGCAGCCCATTTGTGTTATAGTAATTGCTTAATGGCTGTGACGAAGATCTAAGGCGGGTAGCTCTTAGTCTTAGGTGTTTCACTTCTGAGCTGCAAGATTGAAGGGTAAGCATGCCTTGCTACAGGATAAGCTTGCTTGTGTAGGTTTTGCCGGTAACCTCCGTAATAGGTTTTAATAAGCGGGGTCATTGCGCCCAATCAAGGTGGTACCGCGGTATAGTTCATGGGATTTCTTCCTAATAATCTATGTCGTCCTTGAGTAATCAACACAGATTGCTTGAGGGCTTTTCTTTTTCTTGCATCTGTGTAGACTGACTAGGTCACATTTGTTGTTAGCTGTATGTATGGAGGAGAAAAGCATGGAACAGCCGCAGACGCTTCTAGAGCTACATGACTTAGAACAGAGCTCTCTTAGGGCCTTTGATGGGGCACAAACAAGTGTAGAGCTTGAGGAATTGCGCGTAGCAATTTTTGGTAAAAAAGGTACATTAACAAGCATTTTAAAGCAGATGGGAAGCTTAAGTCCTGAAGAGCGCCCCATCATTGGAAAAAGTGCTAATGAACTTAGGCTTAAACTAGAGCAGGCCTTTGAAGCTAAGCGAGAGTACTTGCGTGATCAAGAGCTTGAGTCACATATTGCCCAGTCCGCTCTTGATATTAGTTTACCCGGTAGAACGCGCCCCATTGGTTCTCAACATCTTATCAATCAGATTAAAGATCAAATGATAGAAATCTTTGCTGGTCTTGGTTATCGTATTTATGATGGCCCTCAGGTAGAAACTGATTATTACAATTTTACAGCCTTAAATACTCCCGCTGATCACCCTGCCCGTGGCATGCAGGATACGTTTTATATCAAAAATGAAGAAGCCCAAGCGGGGCAGGTTACAGGGGAATCCTTGGTTTTACTTAGAACTCAAACTTCTGGTGTGCAAGTGCACACTATGGAGGAGAAAAAGCCTCCTATTTTTATGATTGCCCCTGGTAGAGTCTATAGAAGAGATGTTGCAGACCCTAGTCATCTCCCTATGTTTAATCAGCTTGAAGGTTTGGTTGTCGATAAGGGCATTACCTTTGCAGATATGAAAGGTACCATAGAGTACTTTTTGACTGAGGTTTTTGGTAAGGAACGCAAGGTTCGCTTTAGACCCCACTTCTTTCCCTTTACTGAACCAAGCGCAGAAGTTGATGTAAGCTGCGGTGTTTGCCATGGAGAAGGCTGTCGTTTTTGCAAGGGAGTAGGCTGGATTGAGGTAATGGGCTGCGGCATGGTTGACCCTAATGTTTTTGGCTTTGTGGATATTGATCCGGAAGAATATAGCGGTTTTGCCTTTGGTATGGGAATAGAGCGCATTGCAGCACTCAAGTACAATGTTCCAGATTTAAGAATGCTTGTAGAAGGAGATATGCGTTTCTTGCGTCAATTCTAAGTTGCTAGACGCAGCTGTCAGAAGTCGCTACCAGCTGCAGCAGCCAGATGTAGCCGTTAGATACAGCAAAAATCCCGTATTCAAGCAGTAGATACAAAGGAGCTACTCGTGAGAGTTTCATATAAATGGTTAAAAGAATTAGTTGAGCTTCCCCTTAAGTCTGAAGACCTCGTAAAAGAATTAGTGCGTACCGGTACCGAAGTTGAGGCTGTAGAGACATTGGGGCAGCAGTTTGACAATATAGTTACAGCGCAGATCATATCTAAACAAGCCCATCCTGATTCAGATCATATGTGGGTTTGTATGGTTGATGTGGGTGAAGAAGAGCCCTTGCAAATTGTTTGCGGCGCCCAAAACTTTGAAGCTGGTGACCATATAGTTACCGCAAAGATTGGTGCCGTGCTGCCGGGAGATTTCAAAATTAAGAAGTCCAAGCTAAGAGGCGTGCTCTCCTGTGGCATGAACTGCTCGTACAGAGAGCTTGGTTTGGGGGATGATCATGAAGGCATCATTATTTTGCCCAAAGGAAGCCCCATTGGCATGCCTTTTGCACAATACCAAGGTCTGGGCGATGAAATCTTAGAGCTTGAAATTACGCCCAATCGTCCTGATTGTTTAAGCATGTATGGTATGGCACGCGAAGCTGCTGCAGCGCTTGGTACATCTTATAGCTTGGCTAGCCCCACTGAACTGGGGGATTTTGAGCCCTCAAAAATTCTGGAAGAGGCAAGCAAAGCAAGCGTAAAAAATGCAAATGGAAAGAGCTTAGAAGATCTTTTAGATTTCAAGATAGAAGATGAGACGCGGGCTTATCGCTATACTGCAAAGCTCTTGCATAATGTTAAGCTTGGTCCTTCACCTGCATGGCTGCAGGAGAGATTGAATGCCTGCGGCTGTAGGTCAATAAATAATGTAGTAGATGTAACTAATTACGTAATGTTTTTGTTGGGACAACCTCTACATGCCTTTGACTGGGATAAGTTGTGTGCTTATAAGGAGTCGGAGCGCCTGCAGATGAGTGTGCGTGCTGCCCATGAAGGTGAGTGCCTACAAACCTTAGATGGTGTACAGCGTAGCTTAAATCCAGATATGAGTCTTATAGCGGTGGGCGATAAGGGAGTAGCGCTTGCAGGTGTAATGGGGGGCCAGGAGACCGAGGTCACTGAGAATACTAGCTCAGTGCTGCTTGAAAGTGCGGTCTTTTCTTCTGCTCACACGTCCAGAACTTCTAGAAACTTACAGCTCTTTAGTGAGTCATCAATGCGCTATGAGCGCGGGGTTGATGCACAGATGAGTTTATTTGCACTTGAGTATGCTGCCGCCTTGCTTGTTAAGTTGGCTGAGGCTGAGCCTGTGGCTTCACATATTGATGTGTATCCAGTTAAAAAAGATGAACTTAAACTTTTATTTAGAGCAGATAAACTCAGAGCCTTTGTGGGTGCAGAGATTAGTGACCAGGAATCCTGCGCATTTTTAGAAGCACTGGGCTGCAAATTAAATGCTTTAGAAGAGCCTCATCACTTTGAAGTCGTGGTACCCAGTTTTCGTCCAGATCTCACAAGAGAGATAGATCTCTATGAGGAGGTCTTGCGGCTTTGGGGTATGCAGCGTGTGCCCTCTAGTATTCCTGCAGCACGCGGGCATTGGGGAGGTTTAAGCAAAGAGCAGCAGATTGAGCGTAAGATTGGACAAGTTATGCGTGCTCTGGGTCTTAATGAGACCATTACCTATTCACTGGTAAGCCCTCATGATCTAGCTAGCTTGGGGCTTTCAGAAGAGGGCAGAGGCTTTTCTGTTGAGCTTCTTAATCCAATGTCAGAAGAACAATCTGTTCTAAGACGTTCTCTCTTGCCAGGAATGTTGCGCAATCTTGCCTATAACCAAGCTCATGGTGTTAAAAATGTACAGCTTTATGAGGAAGGTTCAGTTTTTTATGGGCAGTCTAAAAGCATTCAACCCAAGGAAAAACGACTGATCTCAGCCGTGTTGTTTGGTAGTTTTACTGAGAAGTCTTGGAATCAAGAAGTTCAAGAGCTGGGCTTTTTTGATATGAAAGGTATTTTAGAAAGCCTTGTGCGTGAGCTTTGCATTCAAAAGGCGCGCTTTAGAGTGCTTGAAACTAAAGATACATGTCTGCAGCCTGGTAGAGCAGCAGAACTACTTGCAGGCTCTTCAAGTATAGGTTTCTTTGGTGAGCTTCACCCCAAAGTTGCTCAAGCTTTTGATCTAGAAGGTCCTATAGCTGTCTGTGAACTTGACTTAGATCTGCTTATAAAACATGCTCAGGAGCGCCGCCCCTATGTAGATGTACCAAAACTTCCTGCTGTTGAGCTTGATTTTGCTCTAGTAGTAGACGAGGAAATGAGCGCTGAGCGTCTTGAACAGATGATCAAGAGTGCTGGAAACAAACTTCTGGAGTCCGTACGCCTCTTTGATGTCTATCGAGATGAACAGCGTTTGGGCAAAAACAAAAAGTCGCTTGCTTTCAAACTGGTGTATCGCTCAGATGATCACACATTAAGCAGTGAAGAAGTAGAAAAAGCACACAGTCGTGTAGTTGATAAGGTGAGTAAGGCTGCAGGGGCAAGCCTAAGAAGCTCTTAGTCTGTAAGAGTACTATAATAAGCTTTAAGCTCATTATTTAAGAATCTGGGCTGCAGTTCTCTCAATAAGCGAGGGCTGCAGCCTCTTTGCGTGGAGGTAGATATGCAGGTTCCTTTTTCACCACCCGATATTTCTCAAGCAGAAATTGATGAGGTTTGCGATGCTTTGCGTTCTGGATGGATAACTACCGGGCCAAAGACCAAAGAGCTTGAAAAAGAGATAGCCGCTTTTTGCAATACGCAATATGCCTGCTGTCTCAATTCAGCAACCGCAGCCATGGAGCTGTGCTTACATGCTTTAGCTGTGGGCCCCGGTGATGAGGTTATAACCCTTGCTTATACCTATACGGCCAGCGCAAGCGTTGTTTGTCATGTGGGGGCAGAGCTCAAGCTTGTTGATTCACAAGAAGATAGCTATGAGATGGACTATGACAAGCTTGCAGATCTTATAAGCGAGAAAACCAAGGTTATTATCCCTGTTGACTTAGCTGGAAGAATGGTGGATTACCCTAAGCTTTTTGAAGTCCTAGAATCTGTGAAGCATAGATTTAAACCCACAAAGGGGACCTTGCAAGAATGCTTTGATAGACCCATTGTTTTAGCTGATGCAGCTCATTCTTTTGGTGCAGAGCAGGCGGGCGATAAGAGCGGTTCGGTTGCAGATTTCACCAGCTTTAGCTTTCATGCCGTTAAAAACTTCACTACTGCAGAAGGTGGCGCCTTAGTTTGGAAAGAGAGAGCTGGTCTCGACAGCAAAAGCTTTTATCAAACTATCATGAACCTTTCTTTACATGGTCAGACTAAGGATGCGCTCTCAAAAACTAAGCTGGGATCCTGGGAATATGATATTGTTGCACCGTATTATAAGTGTAATATGACAGATATTAATGCAGCATTAGGCTTAGCTCAAATGAAAAGTTATAACAAAAAACTCAAGCGCAGGCGTGAGCTTATTGAGGGATATAATCAAGCTTTTTCTGATATGCAGCGTTTCTCATATCTAGATCATTATTCAGATCTTAAAAGTCAAACAGGACTTCTTATACCACAGAGCTCTTCTGGCCATCTTTATCTTTTGAGCCTTAAGCGCTGCAGTTTAGAGCAAAGAAATGAGCTTATTGTGCGTATGGCCCAAGAGGGAATTGCGTGTAATGTTCACTATAAACCTCTGCCTTTATTAAGTGCCTATAAGAATTTAGGTTTTAAGATAGAAGATTTTCCTCATGCTTATCAGCATTATAGTCATGAGATAAGCTTGCCGCTTCACACCTGTTTAAGTGATGAGCAGCATGCCTATGTATGTGAAAACTTGCTTAATTGTGAAGCTGAAATAAAGCTTGTATAATGGACTAATGAGTCAAAAAGAATGTTATGAGGTTCTGGATTCTCAGGGCCAGCCTATACAAGCTAAGCACACGCTCTACACCCTAGTGGTAAAACGATGTTTTGATCTTTTATGCTCGGGTGTAGGGCTCATTTTATGTTCTCCTTTAATGCTTGTTTGTGCTCTTGCTATCAAAAAAGAAGATGGAGGACCCATCTTTTATAATGCGCAACGCATGGGTTATAAGGGAAAAGCTTTCAAGATGTATAAGTTTAGGTCTATGAAGCAAAATGCCCCAGACCTGCGTACTGCTGATGGTTCTACCTATAATGCTGCTGATGACCCGCGCCTTACAAAAATTGGAGCAAAATTAAGGGCTACAAGTTTAGATGAGCTTCCCCAGCTTATAAATGTATTTTTGGGTTCCATGTCATTAATTGGCCCCCGGCCAGATGATTTAAAAGAAGCGGCTCTTTATGAAGGTGACGAGGCTTATAAGCTAAGGGTTAAACCTGGCATTACAGGCTATGCTCAAGTCTATGGAAGAAATTCAATCCCATGGAAAGAGCGTCTGAAGCTTGATCTTATATATGTTGATAAGATTAGCTTCTTGCTTGATTGTAAAGTCTTTTTTAGGACCTTTGCAGTTATCTTTAAGCAAGAAGGTATTTATGTAGAGGATGAAAGCAGCAATGATAGCAAATCCCGGTAAGCTTAGAGCTGAAGAATTTGAATTGCTTTATGCACTCTATAATTTGCAACGTCCGCAGGAGCTTTATCGTAAGCGCGCTCAGCTTAAACTTGATGAGCTAAAGAAAAAAGATCTGCTTGATTCCACTTTAATGAGTCTTGAAGAGGCTTCTTATATCAGTTTTAAGCATGATAAGACTCAAGATAACAGACAAAATAACAGGCAAAATGAGCTCCACGGTGAGGGCTTAAGCAAAGGACAAGATAAGATTGCTACAGCCCAAGTTTTAGATGCCGGACTCCAGGCTCTTGAGCCTTATAAGGTCAATAATGCCTTGCTTATGGCAGCTGGTTTTTCTTCTCGTTTTGCGCCTATTTCCTATGAAAAACCCAAAGGTGTTTTGACAGTGAGAGGCCAGCGCCTTATCGACAGGCAAATTGAGCAACTCTATGAAGCGGGTATTGAAGAGATAATTGTTATCTTGGGCTATCTAAAAGAGGAATTCTTCTACCTAAGCGAAAAATACCCACGGCTTAAACTGGTTTTTAATGAGCGCTATAATACGCATAACAACATGTCATCATTGCTGGTAGTTAAAGATCATATGCGCCGCAGCTTTATCTGCAGTTCAGATAATTACTTTGCTGAAAATGTTTTTGAGGACTATGTCTATGAATCATATTATTCAGTAGTCTATCAGCAAGGACCCACTGATGAGTACTGTGCTCATTGTAATAGCCAAAAGTATATTAGCTCTGTTCATATTGGTGGTAGGGATTGTTTTACCCTTCTAGGGCACGTGTTTTTTGATGAGGCTTTTAGTAGGCGCTTCCTATCTTTGGTAGAGCCCATATATCATCTTCCCGATTCAGCTTCTAAGCTATGGGAAGACTTTTGGATAGAACATCTTGATGAATTGCCTATGCGCATGAGGCCTTACCCATCCAGAATAATAAAAGAATTTGATTCGATTGATGATCTTCTTAAATTTGATCCCGACTTTATCGAAAACTCAGACTCTAAGGCAGTTGAACGTATAATAAGCTGCCTGTCTATTAGGCCTGAAGAAATCATGGGATTTATTCCGATAAAAACGGGCCTTAATAGATCATTTAGGTTTATTGTTGCTGATGACATGTATGTATATCGGCAAGCTTTAGATCACAAATTATTTGAGGTAGACAGAGCGTCGGAGGCATACTTTTCTCGTGTTGCAAAGGAGCTTGGCTTATATCCCAGCCTTATTCATATTGATACTGAAAGTGCATATAAACTAAGCCGCTTTGTTGATACTACGCGTAGTTTTACGCATAGCTCTAGCAGTGACCTTGCTCAGCTAAAAGATGCCTTTGGCCTCTTAAGATCATATTCAATAAAACTTGGAGTGCAAAGGCTTGAGCTCTATAGTTTTAAGCCTTTAGCCTACATTGAGCAGCTATTAGAGCGGCTGCAACAATATGAGCTTTTTAAGAGTGAGGATGCTCTTTTTATGCACCAGCAGATGTGCTTGCTTGTAACAAAGTTTTGCAAGGCGCTTGATCTTGCTGCTGGTGTAGATGCTCAGTTGCCTGAATGTGCTCTAAAGCAAATATGTCATCTGGATCTTGCTCTTGATAATATCTTAATTGATCAGGATGATAGGCTACATATTATTGATTGGGAAGAGGCGGCCTTTGCCCCCGCCCTCTTTGATTACACTAATTTATGTGCAAGTTTAAATCTTGATTATCAGGAGGCTTTTGAGCTTTGCGCTCAGTTTGATCCAGAGCTTGAAGTTTCTTTTTCAGGGGATGGTAGCTTAGGCAAGAAAAGCCTGCTTGTGCAAGCTTTATATACAGGCTCCTTGTGCTACATGTATTATCGCCATTTCTTGCGACAAAGAGCAAAGGAGTTGTTAGGAAAACAAGATGGTAATGCGCTGTTGCATGCCTATCAGCAAGTTAAACTTTTACTACCCATGGCGCTTAAGGCTTTTGATGAGCTTAAGGAGCTTAAGGAGTTTAAGGAGCTTAAGGAGCTTGGCTCATGCTAATTAGCTTGATTGTGGTGGCCTATAATGAAGAGCAAGAGTTGCCAGATTTTTTTGACTGCCTCCTTGCTCAGGATTATCCTCTAAAACAAGTTGAACTGCTTTTGGTTGATTCAGCTTCAACTGATAAGACTCGTTCTTGTTTTAAAAGCTTTATAGAGGAGCACGGCTGGCGATTTGATACGGTGCATATGCTTGAGAATCCCAAGCGTATCTTGCCTGCTGGTATCAATGTTGCTTTAAAGAAGCTTCAGGGGGATGCTGTTGTGCGCCTTGATGCACATGCAGAGTTCCCTCCAAATTTCTTGTCCCAGTCAGTTTCAATTTTGGCAGAAGGCCATGATGTGGTAGGGGGTCAGCGCCCCTGTATTGATAGCGTAAAGACAGCCTGGTCAGGCATTTTGTGGTTACTTGAGGAATCTTTATTTGGAGCTTCAATCGCTGCTTATCGCAGAGCTCCTCAGGCAGGACCGGTTACATCGCTATTTCATGGATTGTATAGACGAGAGGTTTATGAGCGCGTTGGTTTATATGATGAGAGACTACATCGTATAGAGGATAATGATATGTCATACCGCATACGCAAAGCTGGTTATGAGCTTTGGTTTGATCCTTCTATTATCTCTTATCAAAAAATTCGTCCAAATTTTAAGGCCATGTTGAGGCAAAAATATGGAAATGGTTTTTGGATTGGCAGAGGTCTTAGAGAACAGCCTGCTTGTATAAGCTGGTATCACCTTGTTCCCTTTGTTTTTCTCTGCGCTTTGCTTTTGGGTCTTGTAGTTGGATGTATTTTTAGCTGCTGGTGGCTTTTGGCCCTGGTGCTCATACCCTATGTTTTGCTTACCTTGTGTATGACTATCTTAAGTCTCCCCAGGATGCCCATAGCTACTTGCTATGCTTGCCTTATGCCGCTACTCTTTTTTATGCTACATATTTCCTATGGCTGGGGTACGGCAAGGGGCTTGGTTTTATCGTTAATAAAACCTTTAGAACCCAAACATACAGAACTTTAGCAGTTTATTTTGCCAGATAGCCTAAGAACTAGTAGTGAGAGGAATGTTATGGAACGTCTGTTTACTCGAAGAAAAGCACTACTTCTAGTTGCAGATATTATTGTTACCTTTGCGGCCTATCTTTTGGCGACAG
Source organism: Actinomycetes bacterium (assembly GCA_023418575.1). Classification (GTDB taxonomy): domain Bacteria; phylum Actinomycetota; class Coriobacteriia; order Coriobacteriales; family JAEZZM01; genus JAEZZM01. The sequence goes on from JAEZZM010000050.1 coordinate 30,491, forward strand.
TCTTAACTTTTCAGTGGGATGATCTGTTTGTAAGTACTGATTATCTCTTTGTTATAGCTCTGTTTGCCTTTGTGAATGTCCTTGTTTTTGGTCTATTTCACCTTTATAGTGGCCTTTGGGAATTTGCTTCATACGACACTATTACTCAGGTTTTTGTTTCGGTGATTTTAGCAACTATAGCAGGCGCTCTGTTATCTTGGGTTATTGGGGTAAGACCGCCCATTAGAGTATTTGTTGTAGCCTTTTTGCTGCTTATGTGCTTTGTTGGTGGCTTGAGATTTATCTTTAGATATAAGTATTTCTTTGGAAAGCAAAAACGTGAACGAGCAACGGTAGCCGAGCGCCCTAGGACTCTTTTGGTGGGCGCAGGTGAAACAGGTGCCATGTGTATTAACCGCATGATCAATGGAGATTATGCAATTCAAGGTATCCCTATTGCAGCTGTAGATGATGATCCGGCCAAGCAAGGTATGCGCATACATGGTGTAAAAGTTGAGGGTACTCGCGATGATATACTGCGTTTGGTGCAAGAGCACGAAATAGAGCAAATTGTTGTTGCTATTTTGGCTGCACCACCTGAGCAGCGTAGAGATATTTTCTCTATTTGTACTCAAACAGACTGCAAGCTTCTTACCCTTCCTGATGTTCATGACATACGTGTTAGTGAGCTGGGAAATATTTCTCTAAGAGAGGTTAGTCTTTCAGATCTTTTGGGCAGAGAAGAGATAGTGCTTGATAATCGCTTAGTTAGCTCATATATTGCAAATAAGACGGTTCTTATTACTGGTGCAGGTGGCTCAATTGGATCTGAGCTGGTGCGCCAAATCCTCCCAGTTTTTCCTAAGCGACTCATATTCTTTGATATTTATGAAAACGGTGTCTTTGAGCTGCGAGGAGAGATTTTAGAGAAGCAGCCAGATACAGAAATTCATATAGAGATAGGCTCGGTGCGTGATAAGCGCCGCCTTGAAGAAGTTTTTGAATTGTATAAACCAGAGGTGGTCTTGCATGCAGCTGCGCACAAGCACGTCCCTCTAATGGAGGCTTGCCCAAGGGAAGCGGTAAAAAATAATGTCTTTGGCACGCTTAATACTGTTAGAACAGCCCTTGATTACCAGGCAGAGCGCTTTATTTTTATTTCTACCGATAAGGCCGTAAATCCTGCTAATGTTATGGGTGCTACCAAGCGCATGGGTGAGATGATTATTCAGGCCTATGCACAGATGAGTACGAGCACTGTGTTTACTGCAGTGCGTTTTGGTAATGTTTTAGGATCGAATGGATCAGTTATCCCTATTTTTAAGCGTCAGATTGCTCAGGGTGGCCCCATTAGGGTTACCCACCCCGATATCACACGTTATTTTATGACCATCCCTGAGGCAGCTCGCCTGGTTATTCAAGCAGGTGGACTTGCTAAAGGTGGCGAGATTTTTATTCTTAACATGGGCCAACCCGTAAAGATTTTAGATCTTGCAAAGAATATGATACGCCTCTCAGGTTTAAGTGAAGGAAAAGATATATCTATAGAATTCTCTGGCTTGCGCCCTGGTGAAAAATTATATGAAGAGCTTTTGATGGATTCCGAGAAGACCATTGCAACTGATTATCAAGATATAATGATTTCAATTGGGGAAGAAGTTACTAGTGAGCAAGTTTTAGAGAAGTTAGAGCTTTTGCGTGCTCATACCCAAGACAGTGATCAAGCTATCAAGCAAGCTTTATTAGAGGCCGTTCCCACATTTAAGCTCCAAGAAGAAAGGTCCTGGTAAGAGCCTGATTTATGGAGGAGAAAATGGAGAAGAAGAGTAAGAGAAAAGATGCAATAAGAGGCATTATTAGAGACCTTAATATCAAGACACAAGCACGTCTGGTAGAAGAGTTGCATAAATTGGGCTACAGCTGTACCCAAGCAACTGTATCAAGAGATATAGCAGACTTAAGTCTAGAGAAGAATTCACAGGGGCGCTATGTCTTGCCAGAGGATTTATATCTAAGGCGAATGCTTACTGACCTGGTTAAAGAAATAGTAGCAGCAGGTAACTTAGTGCTTATAAAAACCGCTCCAGGAACTGCCTCTGGCGTGGCTGCAGCACTTGACGATGCTAAGTTGAAAGATGTCTTGGGTTCGGTTGCAGGTGATGATACAGTCTTAGCTGTATGTGAAAGCCCGCAGCAAGCAGAGCTGTTTATTAGTAAAATTAGAAATTATCAGGAAACAGAAGGGGAGACATGCTAGCAACGTTTATTCATATCCTGCTTTTTGCCTGCATTTTGCTCTTACCTGTTTTGTTTATTTATTTGATATATGCCTTATATAAAAGATCAAAAAAATAGAGCGCTTTAGCTGGGGCTTTGCAAGATAAGTTTAGAGCTTTGCTGGACAAGTTTGTTTAGAGGTTTACATGAGATTAAATGCGTTTAAGTTTGTAATGTTAATAGGTTTAGTTATCATTATAGCTTTGGGATTTTTTGCGCCCTTTGTTGAGCTCCATGATCCCTCCTCTGTGCAAAGTTTAAGCATGAGCTATTCCCAGCTTTTACAAGGTAGGTCTGCTGAGCTTATGCCAGGTGCTAAGGCAGGAGCCCTTGCTGCAATGCCAGCAGCCTCTCTTTTGATTTGCCTTTTTCTTCCCAATTATTGCGATAATAACTGGACCTCAAAGCGTATAAGTGTGGTTACACTCTGTGCTGCAGTGGTATTGCTGGCTGCACTTGTTTGGCCCCTTATGCAAGCAGCGGTAATGATTTTTGGTTACAGCTTTGTTGGCGTCTATGGTATGAAGCCCCTCTGGGGAGCTTATGCACTTATGTATTGCGGCTCAGGTCTTTTGATCTTTATGATCTTATCGGCTATACCTGCCGTTAGACGTTCAGCATTGGGAATGAATTAGGCTTTAATGAAATTTCATTAAAGCCTTATATGGCTATCAGGCTCATCACGTTCTTTGAGCTCTTTTCTATAAAGTTCAAATTCATAATCTACAAATTCTCGATTCTCTTGATAGGCTTTTAGAGCTGCTTTTACTAAGGCGAAACTTGTGTGGTCGTAGTTTGGAACTAGAGCATTAATCATTGGTGGTAGCTCTGGATCTAATGAGGGCTACCGCCACAAATATGATAAGTGGAAAGCCAGAAAGCATTAGAGCTTGCAGTGTGAAATATTCATTCTCATCAATATTAAAGATGCTAAGCCTACTAAGGCAAATGGATAAATAGAGAAAAAATAGCATAATAGCCCATTTAACAAACCCCATCGTGTTTAGTTCACGAGAAACATATGAGCAGCCAGCAAAAACTGGAGACATGAAGAAATAAGAAAATACGATTAGGATTAGTTGGAAGAATAGTGCATCAGATTGAGCGGGGAATTGAAATATCCATAAGGGAACTGTAATAACGAGTTGAATAAACAAAAAAACCAGGCCTGCGCGTAGCACAACAGGAATCTTATGGACAAATGAGTTTATATGACTTAGAAAGTGCTGAAAATGCTCTTTGTGCCTTGCCATATTGGTTTACGCCCTTACTGCTATTAGTATGACTTTATAATATCAAATTGATGAGCGTATATAAGAAGCAAAAGCCTCAAGCAAGCATTGCTACTTGAGGCTTTATATCTTATATAAGCTTTGGCTTATCGACTAAAAGACAAGCTATTATGATAGATTAATCTTCTAGATCCTCAGGTTTGGGGATTAAGAAGCTTGCAACTAAAGCTAAGGCGATAAGTACTGCGCCGGCAATAATTGAGGCTTGATAAGCAAAAGAAAGGTTTCCAGAGGCACCTACAGCAGACAGAACTGCAAAAAGAATTGCAAATGATAAACCAGCACCCAGGTTAAATGCTCCTGCATTCATGCCAGGTAGATAACCCTGATTATCAGCAGGTGATAAAACAATACCCAGACCATTAAGCATGATATTGCAAACACCAGCATAGGTAATACCAATAAAAATTGACATACCCAAGAGGCTCATGGAGCTAATCTTAGGAGCAAGGAAGGCCAAGATTGCTAGGCCAATAATGCTCAAAATAAGGCCTCCTTGCAAAACTGGCTTAAAGCCAAATTTAGCAGCAAGCTGTCCAGAAATGGGGCCCATGATAAGACCTGCAATTGCATAAGGTGTGAGCGTGAACCATGAAACAACATCAGCACTTAGACCAGGACCAACGCTAGGGTCTTGTGCAAGATTGGGAACCAGACCATTCATAACAGCAAAGACACCCGTCATGGTAAGAAGGGTGGTGAGAAGCAGGCCCCAGGTACGACGCTGTTTCATATAGGTTGTAGTAACTAAAGGATGCTTAACTTTTTGTTCAGTCTTCCAGAAGATGACAAAAGATATGCAGGCAATGATCACAAGAACAGCAATAAGGATCCAACTTGCATCTGCAAGTTTTCCTGCCTCATTAAAAGCAAAATATAAACACGCAAGTACAATTACTAAGGGGACAACACCCTTCCAGTCCATCGGTACCTGTTCTGAAGCACGAGATTCTTTAGTAAAGAAGAGAATGCAAAGTGCACCAAGGGCACAGACAATAGCCATGGTCCAAAATACAGATCTAAAGCCAAAATTACCAGCTAAAAATCCTCCAGCTAAAGCATCAACACCGGCAATACCGCCATTAACCGAGGTAAGCACTGCCATAAGCTTGGCATAGCGTTTGGGATCCTTTACCTCTGCATGCAGCATGATTAAACACATGGGGACAACAGGTCCAGCAACGCCCTGAATAACGCGTCCTAAGCCCAAAATATGAACTGTGGGTGCTAAGGCAGATATCACACAGCCAATTCCCGTTACAGCAAGCATGCCAAAGAGTAATTTTTTTCTACCGATAAGATCTGCCCAACGGGGAAGAAAGAGTGAAAACAGCGCAGCTGCTGCAAAAAATGCAGTTTGCGTTAGGCCAATCTCGCTATCAGCAACCTGCAGTTCGTGTGCCATAGTGGCAAGAGCGGGGGAGAGCATAGAGGCATTGAGCTGGAAAGCAAAAATTGCAACCAGCAGAGCAAACATCAGTAAAACGACTGAGTTTTTAGCCTGGCTACTCTCATGTAAATTAGACACCTGTGTCCTCCTTAAACAGTGATAGTAACTTTTTTATTATGCTGCACATAGATGTCTAAAACAAGTAAAATAATACTGTGATTTTGATTACAGCATGAATGCTGTTAGCCAGAAAGGCTTAGCTTATGGCTCATAAAATTATTTTGGACTGTGATCCAGGACATGATGATGCGGTTGCCATCTTGCTTGCGCAGGGTAACCCCAAGATTGACCTGCTTGGTGTATCCACGGTTGGAGGTAATCAAACCTTAGATAAAGTTACCAGAAATGCTCTTGCGCTTGCTACGGTTGCAGGAATAAAGGATGTTCCCTTTGCGGCGGGTTGTGCAGGACCACTTTTACGAGAGATAGATGTAGCGCCCTCTTGCCATGGAGACTCAGGCCTTGATGGTGTTGAGCTTCCTGAGCCAGAGATTAAATTAGATGAGCGTCACGGTGTTGATCTAATTATCGATCTTATCATGTCCCATGAGCCCAAGACCATTACTCTGGTTCCAACGGGACCTCTTACTAATATAGCAATGGCTGCCCGAAAAGAGCCTCGCATAGTTGAGCGCGTAAAAGAAGTCGTGCTTATGGGTGGGGGCTATCATGTCGGAAACTGGTCAGCCTGTGCCGAATTTAATATCAAAAATGATCCAGAAGCTGCTCATATTGTCTTTAATCTACCTTGGAAGGTAGTTATGGTGGGCCTTGATCTTACTCATCAAGCCTTGGCAACAGATGAGATTGCCGATAAAATCGCAGCGCTTAATACAGAACTTGCAGATTTTGTATTAGGCCTTTTTGCCTTCTTTAGGCAAGCATATAAAGATAGCCAAGGCTTTGAGTATCCGCCTGTACATGATCCTTGCGCAGTTGCCTATGTCATTGATCCAAGCATTGTTAAGACAGTGCAAGTACCCATTGATATTGAAACTCAAGGCCTACTCACAACAGGTATGACCGTAGCAGATTTTAGAGCTCCAGCACCTGCAGATTGCAATACCTGGGCAGCTACAGAACTTGATTTTGATCGCTTCTGGGATCTGGTAATTGACGCTATTAAGACTCTTTCAGAGAAAAAGGCAAGCGAGGAATCATGCCTCAAGCACTAGAACGTATTTCAGGTAAGGTTGTAGTAGTAGGTTCGCTTAATGCTGATCTTACGGTGGTAACTCAAAGGCTTCCCCTTCCAGGAGAGACGGTCTCTGGAGAAGGCTTGCGCATTCTGCCAGGAGGAAAATCTGCAAACCAAGCGGTCCAAGCTGCCTTATTGGGTGCAGAGGTTCATATGGTTGGAGCCGTGGGTGAGGACGGCAACGGGGAAATTTTAAGGCAATCACTTAAGGCTGCCAGAGTTAATCAGGATTTTGTGCATAGCATAAGTGTCTCAACGGGTACCGCTCTTATTACTGTCGATAAAAGCGGCGAGAATACTATAGTGGTTTCTCCAGGAGCAAACGGTTTAGTTGATGCCACTTTGGTTGCAGAGGCAGAAGAGCTTATCGCCTCAGCTGATACCTTAGGCCTTTGTCTTGAGATTCCTTATGAAGCGGTGTTTGAAGCTGCAAGAATAGCAAACAAGCATCAAACCAAGGTAGTCTTTAATTTCTCGCCCATACTGCCGGTAAGTGATGAGCTTTGGCCTTTAATTGATGTGCTTGCGGTAAATGAACATGAGCTTGCAGAGGTCTTGCGCTCTACAAAGATCCTGAGATCTCAAGCTCTAAGCGTAGAAGATGAAGAAGAATTATCTTTTGAGCCGCAGGATATGCGCTGTTGGGAAATTGCGCGCCAAAAGCTTTCTGAAATTGGAATTAGTCAAGCTGTTATTACCTTGGGATCCGCTGGATCGGTAGTTATAGAGCCAGAAGAAATTTCTATCCTTGAAGCTTGCGTAACTACCGCAGTTGACACCACTGGTTGTGGAGATGCATATATGGCTACCTTGCTTGCTGGGCTTGCCTCGAGCTTTAGTCTTAAGGATAGTTCACGTCTTGCTGCTATGGTTGCTGCTTATGCCGCAGGTGGAGAGGGAGCTCAAAACTCATACGGGCGTTCAAAAGAAATCATACGACAGTTTTCTTAAGACCTTAAGGCCCATCACATCATAAGCTAGCCTAGTTTTATGTTCAAAGGCTCTTGCTAGGGTCTACTAGTGGGTCTATAAGCCCTTATAAACAAAATAATACCGCCGGTCCATTAAGGTTCACGGCGGTATTTCTTTTGGTCTATAAGTCCTATAAGTTAGGACTTGGCTTTTATTGCCTTGCTGCTCGCTAAGCTAATCACAATTAATCTAACCAGCTAGAGTCATAGTCTGGTGGGTTTTGATAATAATCCTGTGGGACACCGTTACTATAGCTATCATTACGCTGAGGGCGAGAAGAATCATCCATAAAGAGATTGAAGTCATTATCTCCAGAGTTTTCTCCACGCTCCAGGTTATCATCTGGATTGCCTTTAGAGATATATACGGTAATAGTATTATCTAGTACCGACTGCTCTGTTCTAATGATGCTGCCTGCAGGGGTGCTGCTGTCCTCAACAAATCGTTGGACAATCTTATATCCAGGATATTGCTCTTTAAGGCTTTGGATATAGGCACGACCTTCTGCATCAACGGTATTTTCCTCATAATTGGCGCCCAAATCCCAATTAAGATCAGACTTGTATTCAGGGCTACCAGCATCAACAAATTCTTTCTTAGCAAGACCTTGTAGCGCTGAGCTCATGAAGTTTTTCCAAATGGGAATGGGGAGGGCTCGGGTAGTACCGTTTGCACCTTTGTATTTAATAGTTGCTTCTTTGCGATATCCCACCCAAACCGCAGTTGAATACTGAGGAGAATAACCACATAACCAAAGGTCACGAATGTTTTGCGTAGTACCAGTTTTTCCTGCAACAACCTGGCCCGTTCCAGGGTCACCAGTCTTACCAGTACCATTAGTCATAACGCCACGCAAAACCTTAGTGACTGCAGAGGCAACCTTGGGGTCAAGTACTTGTTCTGAGCTGCGCTCTGCCGTAAAGATATTGGTGCCTTTTCTATCTAAAATCTCAGCAATCATAACAGGCTTATGATATACGCCATTTGAAGCTAGGGTTGCATATGCTGAAGCCATCTCTAGTGGAGTAACTCCCTCAGTACCAAGCGTAACAGCATCATATTCACCAAGTTTGGAGGTGATACCCATCTTTTTTGCTACCGATACGATCTTATCGGCACCCATTGCATGGGCAACACGGGCATAGGCAGTGTTTAGTGAGCGCCAAGTTGCTTCTTTTAGACTTACAACACCAGCGTTTTCATTAGCAAAGTTTGAAACCTGCCATTCTGGGGTAATTTGCGCTGGTGAATTAGCTAGTACGCGGGTTTCAGGATCAAGCCCTTCTTGGATGGCTGCTGCAAGCGTAAAGACCTTAAAAGAAGATCCAGCCTGGCGTTTTGCTTGGGTAGCAAGGTTAAACTGATCCTGCTCATAGCTTTTTCCGCCAACCATGGCAACCACATCACCATTGCTTGCATCAATGCATACCAAAGCAGACTCAAGTTTATCGACATCTCCTACCACTGAGAGCACAGATTCTTCTGCAGCCTTTTGAAGTTTTGGTTGCAGAGTTGTTTTAACAGTAAGACCGCTCTTAAAGAGGATGTCACGAGGATATTCTTTAAGCAGAATGCTTTTTACTGCATCAACAAAATAAGGGTAGGCTAAGGTGCCATTATTGGTGGGAGGGGTGTATTTGAGCGTAATTTCAGAATTAGTAGCCTCATTGTATTGAGCCTCATTTATGTCGCCATTACTGAGCATACGTCTTAATACGGTGTCTCTTCTTTTCTTTGCTTCATCTGGGTTTTTGGTAGGATCAAGCTTGTTGGGAGACTGAGGAAGACCGCTTAAAAGAGCAGACTCAGCCAAATCTAAGTCCTTAGCGCTTTTTCCCAGATAGGTTCGAGCGGCTGCTTCAATACCATAGGCTCCAGAGCCATAGTAGATGGTATTGATATACATCATTAAGATCTCATCTTTGTTATAGCGTTTTTCAAGCTCTAAGGCTATATAAGCCTCACGAACTTTACGGCGCAGAGACTTTTCAAATTGCTCATCCGATAAGACCGTATTTCTTACCAGCTGCTGAGTGATGGTTGAGGCGCCTTCCATACCACCACCCGTAAGAGTTTTGAAGGCAGCTCGGGCGATACCCTTGAGGTCAACACCCTTATGAGAATAGAAGCGCTCATCTTCGGTATCAACGGTGGCCTTAAAAACCCAGTCACTTACTTGATCTTTTTCTACCGTTTTTCTATTTTGAAGATAAAGCGAAGCAATTACATTGCCATCAGCATCTAAGATTTGTGTAGGTTCGGCTGAAAGATAAGAATCAGCATCAGTATAGTCGGGTAAGTCTTGTAGCCAAGAACCAATGAGTTTAAAACCACTAAAAACTCCAGCTGCAAGTGCAGCGAACAAGGTGATGATAATGGCTAAGATAACAAAACCCGACACATGGGTTTTATCGCGTCTTCGTGCATTTCTAATGCGAGATGCCATAAAAGAAACCTCCCATACTATTACTCAGAACTTTTATTATTACGCAATTGAGCTTCTCATGTGAGATAAAAGCATATATATTTAGAAGTGCTGCGCAATTAAAACAGAGTTAATACAAGACTTGTAGAGGGAGAATACGCATCTTGAATTCAGTGAAAGAGCAGATAGAACTTTTGGCTCCAGCGGGAAGTTTGGAAGCTTTTAGAGCTGCCTTATATGCAGGTGCAGATGCCATCTATCTTGGTGTGGATAAGCTTAATGCCAGAAGATCTGCGCAAAACTTTAAGCTAGATGATTTGGCAGAGATTTGTAGGCTTGCCCACCTTTCAAAGGCACGGGTTTATCTCACGCTTAACATTATAATTAAAGAAGAGGAACTTGAAGAGGCCCTGCAGCTTGTTCATGATGCTTATCTTGCGGGCGTTGATGCCTTTATTATTCAGGATTGGGGTCTGCTAGCAGAGATAGCTCAAGCCTATCCAGAGGTGGAGCTGCACATATCTACTCAGGCAAATGTCCATGATGTTGCTGGAGTAAGATTTGCTAGAGACATGGGCGCTACCCGAGTAACTACCTCAAGAGAGCTTTCACTATTTGAGTTAAAGAAATTAGCAGAACAAGGCGTAGATATCGAAGCCTTTGGTCATGGCGCACTTTGCATTTGTTACTCTGGGCAATGTCTCATGAGTTCCATGATTGGTCAGCGCTCTGCAAATAGAGGACGTTGTGCTCAGCCGTGCCGCTTGACCTATGAGCTTTTGGATGACAAGGGGCGCAGCGTCTCAACTGTTGCGGGGGAGCATCTCTTATCGCCCAAAGACCTATCTACCATTGATATATTGCCTCAGCTCATTGAGTCAGGTGTGCGCTCGCTAAAGGTTGAAGGACGCATGAAATCTGCTGAGTATGTTGGCACCGTGGTGTCTACCTATCGTGCTGCTTTAGACCGAGCACTGGCTGACCCTGCTCACTATCAAGCCCTCCCTCAAGAAAAAGACGCTCTTACAGAGGCCTTTAGCAGGGGCTTTTCTGAGGCTTATATGTCTGAGATTAGATCTAATGAAATGATGAGCTATCAGCGCCCTAATAATAGAGGTATTCAAGTAGCTCGAGTTGCAGCGCGAGGAAAAGATTTTATAGATCTTGCTCTAGATTCAGGCAAGGATCTATGGCCTGGAGATATTTTGGAATACTGGACTTCAAAGGGTCGCTATACAGAAGAGCTTGCCTCTTTTGAGTTGGTGGGCGATAAGAACAGCACCCTTAAATCCTCAATACGCCAAAAGCCAGGGAAAGGCCAGCCCAAGCAGCGCGTGCGCTTTAAGTTCTCAAAAGCTGTATCGGTGGGTGATCGCGTCTTTAGAGTGCGCAGCGCTCGTATCGCCAAGCAAATTGAGGAGCATACAGCCCATGCGTATATAAGAACAAGGCCTGTGAATCTTCATTTTAAGGCAGAGCTTGGAAAACAGATAAGCCTACATATTGCCGATAAGGACGGTCATGAATGTATAGTGTACGGACCTGTGGCAGAGCGGGCTCGCACTAAGGCTCTATCCTTGGATGAAGCGCAAGAGCATTTATCACGCTTTGGTGGAAGCCCCTTTTATTTGGATGCCTTTAGCGCAGAGCTTGATGAGTCTGTAGGCATGGGTTTTTCCATCTTGCATAAGCTGCGTAAGCAAGCGGCTGATGATTTAGAGAAATCTATACTGCATGATTATGAGAATCGCAACTTAGAGAGAAAAGTAAAGACAAGCTTGGCTTCCGTATTTAGCAAAGCAGCCAGTAAAGCCTCTAATGATGCTCAGACTGCTACTCAGATAAAACGAAAAGCTACAGATGCCTTTGAGGATCTTAAACTTTGCGCTTTTGTTAAAGATGCAAAACAAGCGCAGGAGGCGCTAGATTTAGGCATTGATCATATTTACGTGGCGGTGCAAGATTTTCTAGATCAGGAGGAAGACTTTTCTCGCTTCAAAGATAGGCTTGATCCAAGCAGATTTCATTTGCTCTTAGACGAGGTTTCTCATGATAAAGATTTAGAGCGAATGTTATCTAGCATCCAAGGTGACTGCGCTGTGGCTGTGGCAAATGTCTCTCAAATTAAAGCATTGCAAGAGAGTGCAAAAGACTTAGAAGTATGGAATTCAATTCCAGCAATAAATAGCTCTGTCTGTGCTTTCTTGTATCAATTAGGTGCAAAAAAGCTTTGGCTATCTCCCGAGCTGTCACTAAGTGAGCTTGAGGCTCTAACAGCTAAAATTCAAGATCAGATGGATCTAGGGATAGTCATAAGTGGAGCTCAGCAACTTATGGTTTCAGAGCACTGTGTTTTAATGTCCATGGGACCATGCAATGAAGATTGCCCTCGCTGCTCCAGACGTAAAAAGCCCAAGTATTTAAAGGATAGAAAATCTTATTGCTTTCCTGTGCATTCGGATTCTAATGGGCGTTGTCATATTTATAATTCTGTTTCACTGGACATCAGCCCCGAGCTTAGAAAGCTATATGACTGCGGCCTAAGATACTTCATGCTTGACCTGCGCTTTTTAGATTCACAAGCTCTATGTCAAGAAATTGAACATATACATAGGCAAATCAAGGCACTTAAAGACGGTAAAGAAGCTCTTGCTCGACTAGATAAGCGCACTGCAGGTCATATGTATAGAGGTATAGAATAGTGTGCTATACTCATCAAATTAGGTTGGTTACTAGGTTGGTTACTAGGTTGGTTTTTCATACTAAAGGGGTTTAAGTACTTTAGCGGCAAGGAGGGCTTATGCTTTCAGCAGAAGAACAGTTTCATATTTTAAAGTCAGGTGCAGCGACCATCGTTCCCGAACAAGCTTTGCTTGATAAACTTAAAAAGGGGACAGCGCTTACTGTTAAGCTAGGTGTAGATCCCACAGCACCAGATTTACATCTTGGTCATGCGGTAACCTTGCAAAAAATGCGACAATTTCAAGATCTTGGTCATAACGTAGTACTTATTATAGGCTCAGGAACAACCCTGGTTGGAGATCCTTCAGGAAGAAACTCAACACGCCCTCAGTTGAGTATTGAAGAGATTCAGGAAAATGCAAAGACCTATATTCAACAGGCACATAAGATCTTAGATCCCGATAAAACCAAAATTGTTTATAACGATGAGTGGCTCTTCAAGCTTAACTTTGCTGACCTTTTAAAGCTGATGAGTAAGTTTACTGTAGCCCGCATTCTTGAGCGCGATGATTTTATGAAGCGCTATACTTCAAAAACCCCCATTGCACTCCATGAGTTTTTGTATCCACTGCTGCAAGCTTATGATTCAGTGGTGATCGAGGCTGATGTTGAGCTGGGTGGAACAGATCAGCTCTTTAATATATTAGCTGGTCGTGATTTGATGGAGCGCATGGAGCTAGAACCTCAGGTCTGTCTCACCATGCCACTGTTAGAAGGTACTGATGGCGTAAAAAAGATGTCTAAATCCTATGGAAACTATGTAGGACTAACTGATGAGCCAGCTGAAATGTTTGGTAAAATCATGTCCATTCCAGACAATATGATTGTCCGCTATTATCGCCTTGCCTCACAGGAGTCAGTGGCAAAGATCGATGAGATTGAAGCTGGCCTTGCCGATGAAAGCTTACATCCCAATAAGGTAAAGCGTGCATTGGCTGCTAATATTGTTGCTTGCTATTACGATGAGGACGCAGCTATTAAGGCAGAAGAGGCATTTGATAAGCTCTTTAAGGAGCATGCAATCCCCGAAGACATTGATGAATTTAGCTATGAGCTTAGAGGCAAGGTATATCTGCCCGAGGTTCTTGTGGCGGCCGGAATGTGCTCAAGTAATGGAGAAGCTCGTCGCATGATTGATCAAGGTGCTGTAAAGATCAATGGTTCTGCTTTAGAGTCTGGAAGCTATGAGCTTGCATCAGATCAACTTGTCGATCAGGTCGTGCAGCTTGGAAAGCGCAAGTTTATTAGATTAAGAGCTCTTTAAG
>JAEZZM010000017.1 GCA_023418575.1 Actinomycetes bacterium
TGAAGGTGAAAGTAAAAGTACTTACCGCTGCAGATACCTTTGATCCTCAAGCTGCAAGTCCTCAAAAGAGCTTTGATGCAGCAAGCAGTCTTACAGAAGAACAAATCAAATCCTTAGTTGATCCTCAGGCAGTAGTTGATACTAAAGAAGATGGAACTCAAGTTAAAAAGGACATCCCACAAGGCACCAGTTACAGCTTTAAGAGTGCTGTAGACACTTCAACTAAGGGTGCAAAACAAGCTGTGGTAGTACTAAGCTATCCAGATGGCTCAACAGATGAGCTGCCCGTAAGCTTTACTATTAAGTCACAGAAAGAGACCTGGATTGATAATAATGGTGAAATCAAGCCTCAGGAGGTCTGTTTTGCTTATGGCACTGAGCTCACGCAAGATCATCTTAAGAAGCTCTTGGACAAAGGTGATCTCTTGCCTGATAGTGCACAGATTAGCACCAAGCCTGAGATTGATACCAAACCTCTAAGCCCTGAGGGAAGAAACCAGATGGTAAGCATTACCATCAGCTTTACTGATGAGAGTACAATTGTTGTTGAGAATGCGCCTGTCTGCATTGGTCCAGCAAGCGGATATTACACCATCATCCCAGCTAGACCTGGTATTATCGTAGACTACCTCACACCTGTTGGTGATGATAGAGCGCCAGAGACTATTGTTTGGCAAGACGATAAGGGTGAGCCTCTCTTACCTGAAGGCACAACAGTAAGGTTTAAAGACCCTGTAGACACCAGCATTCCTGGTGAAAACCCCACTACTGTTATTGTGCGTTTCCCTGATGGTTCAGAAGTAGAGGTAGAGGTTCCCATTACAGTTACCATTACCGATGCTGAGCTCTTTGAGAAAGATCACGGCACCCTCAAAGGCAAAGACCAACACTTTGACTTTGGCCAAGAGTATAAGTCAGAGCATGATAAAGGCTTTATTGATCCAGATCAGCTTGCAGCTCTACCTGATGGAGCTACTATAAGCATTAAGGCTATAGGCCAGCCTGATGGCAAGGTAAATACTAAGCCATCTAAGCCAGAAGACTTCACTCAAGAAGTAGAGATTACAGTGACCTTTAAGGATGGATCAACGCTTAGTGCTAAGGCTAAAGCTCTCATTGGCCCTGATCCAAATGCAGGAAAAGATGAGGGCGATAAGGGTCCTGGTCTTATCGACAGCCTAAAAGACTTCTTCTTTGGAAAGAAAGAAGAACACTACAATAAGCGCTATCTACCCAAGACCTCTGATAGCTCAAGTAAGGATCTTGCTTTGGCAAGTGCCCTATCAGCTCTGGGACTTTTTGCAGGAGTTCTTGCTCTAAGGAGAAAAGAGGAGTAGTAGGCACAAGAGATGGGCTAGATAAGGTAAGTGAAGGAATACATTAGGTATGGGCCTGATAGTGGAGGCCTTACTGCTGAAGGCGCAAGCGCTTGAGAGACTAGCTAACGAGCATTAAAAGAAGAGCGGCACAGTTCAAAGTGTGTCGCTCTTTTATTTCTTTGATCTATCCTCCAGGCTTTTAATACCTATATTGTTCAAGTTTTCAATAGAGATCAGCTGGGTTCTAGCAAGCTTTCTTAGTTCTGTCATTCTTTCTTTTTGCTTCATGCCTTTAGCGATAAGAACTGCATTGTAGCTTTCCATATTTGCAAGTACAAGTAACTCATTTAAGCTTGCATAGTCTCTTATATTGCCTTTTAACCCTGGATTTTCTTCACGCCACTGTTTTGCTCTCTTGTTAAATAGGGCAACATTGAGCATATCTGCTTCACTGGCATATTTATAAGACAGTTGTTCATCGGTGAGATCTTTTAAGAGATATTCTTTGATTGCATCTGTATGAATTTTATAGTTGATCTTAGAAATTTCTCTATTAAGATTCCAGGCAAGAGATAGTCTTGAGTTTTCATCTGACTTAAGTCTTTTGTATTCTTGAATTACATACATCTTAAATTCAGCTGATATCCATGAAGCAAATTCAAAGGCAATGTCTGTATGCGCAAATGCACCACCATATCTTCCGCCTTTTGAAATAATTCCAATAGCTTCTGTTTTCTCTACCCATTTTTTAGGAGACAAAGTAAAGGAATTAAATCCAGCTTCTGATTTAATTCGGTCGAATTCGACCGAATTAAAATTCATGTTGTTTAAGGTTTCCCATAAACCAAGAAATTCAATAGTATCTTTTCTTCTCATCCAATTTTTGATTACATCACTTGGTTCTTGGGATGAGCAAATGTTCCTTCACCTCTCCCAGAATTAGAAACTATACCTATCGCATTTGTATCCTCAATCCATCTTTGAGGCGATAATGTAAAGGCATTTGCTCCTGCCTGTTTTTTAAAGGGGTCGAATTCGACCCCTTTAAAATTAGGGTTGTGAATTATTTTAAGTAGCTCCACCACCTAAATAGCTCTACTATCTACAGGAGTTTGCTTATGATACTTTGATACGTTTTATCTGGATTTACCTGCAACAAACTATAGTTTGCAGCACTATATATACAGCAGAGCCTCATGAGATATCTTGAAAAAAGCTCAAAAGAGCTTATGGAGACTTAATAGGGAAGTAAAGAAGATAAATAAAAAGCGTTCTTGAAAGGTATACAAACTTAGATTTCTGTCAAAATTATAGCTTGATCATTATTTAGCTTATATGTACAAAGCTAAGCGTATTACGCAAATGTATTACTCGTATTACTCATATGTATTACGCAGATGTATTGCGCATACTAAGTTGTACGCCATATAAATCTAGTGTGAGTATCAAGCGTGCTTGAGAGGTAAATCAGCCCTGCGCTTTTATCTTGCACTTCTTTCTCGTAGCTGTATAGTTATATCTTTGTTATAGGGAGTGTGATATTCCTGAAATTTTTCAGCTTCAAACCCAATAAACAGCCCCAAGCTCAGCAAGGCTCTACACCTAAGGCGCTAAAAGTAGGCTTAAGCTTGGCAACTGTTCTAAGCTTAGTTGGAGGGCTCTCGTTTTTATCGGTCAATACAGCCCGGGCTCAACATATACCAGACGAAGATTTACCCTACTGGTCAGCAGACTTTTATCACTCAGAGCGCATTGAGCGCACGCTTTCTGGCGCAGAAGTTACTCGTGAAAAGCTAAGCTCTCAGATTAGATCTGACCTAAAAGAGATGTGGCTTAACTGGAGACCCAGCATTACCAATAATCTCACTATAGATGTTGATAAGTATCAAGAGATGGTGGGCATTGGTGTTGAGGAAGATTTTACCAAGCATACTGATTGGTGGAATACGTTTTTAGAGGATAACGTAAAAGCCGCGCGCGACAGCATCTCTAGGGGCATCTATGAGTATCAGCGTATGTCTGGTATGCGCGGCCTGGGTTATCGCGTGCAATATTTAAAGCCAAATTCCCTTCTCAATAAAACCGATAAGGTACAAGTCATCATTGGATATGTTCGAACCTCTAACTTTAATAGCCCAGAGCAAGAAAAATATGTTAGACAAGAGGTCGATAAGATCTTTGCTCCTGGTGGCGCTCTCTATGAATATAGGGCAGATAATGACCTAAAATCTGACTATGAGAAGTATCTGGGCGTATGGGCTTGGTTCTCAGATAATATCAAGTATGACTATGAGAGCTATTCTCACGCCAGCTACACAGGCTTTACTACAAAGAAATTTGTATGCGATGCTTATTCTGCTCTTTCTACCTTGATGTTGCAGCGAGCAGGAATTGAGGCAATTCCAGTCTTTGGCATTTATAACAGAATTAGCCATGGCTGGATTGTTATTAAAATTGGCGATAAATTCTACTCAACAGATTTTACTGATTCCTCCTGGCGCAATCCCTTCCTTGCTGGTGGCGGTCCTGATTACAAATATGGACGCAAAAGAGATGGGGCAACTCAGTTTGACAGAGATCGTGTTGAAACGTTGAAGTATGGCTATCAAATAACCAAGCTGGTAGAGCGTCACGTGATGGATAGGGATAATCAGCTCAAAGAGGGAATCAAAATTGATTCGGGTCGCATCAACTCTAAAGACCCAAACAATAAGAGCTGGAAGATAGATTGGGTTCTTGATAGCGGCGTGCTCAAGATTAGCGGCAGTGGTCAGATGCGTGATTTTGAAAGCCCGCAGCAGGTGCCGTGGCATGATTATTTAGATGATATTAAATCTATAGAGATTGACCCCAAGATTAGTTATATTGGCAAGAACGCTTTTGCCGGCATTAAGGCTGTAAGCCTTGCTAGCACGCCTTCAGCCCAGTTTGAAAGTATGAGCTTGGGTGAGAATGCTTTTGCTGATGTCACAGAGGATAAGCCCGCAGTAAAAGATGGCAAAGGCGCAGAGCAGGATACGGATAAAAAGCTAGATAAGAAGGACGAGCAGGGCGATAAAGTTCAAACCGATAAAGAACAAGTTGATAAAGAGCAAGCCGATAATAAAGAGGCTAATAAGGAGCAAGGCGATAAGGGCGATAAGCCCGAGCAAAGCGAGCAGGACAAGCAAGCTGAGCCAGGCAAGCAGCCTGAGTCAAAGCCAGATGAAAGACCTGAGGAAAGCTCTGTAGAGCCGCCTAAGGAAGAGGCTGGTAAAACTCCAGAAGAAACTAAGGACGCTACAGATACAGAACAAGAAGCTGAAGGCGATAAAGCTGTTAAGGAAACTGAAGCTCAGCCCCAACCTGTACCTAGCCCTAGCCTTAATGGCTGGGTCTATGAAGATGATAGCTGGTATTACTACAATTCAGGTACTAGATCACAAGGCTGGCTCCTCTATCAAAATGATTGGTATTACCTAGACCCCGTAACAAAAAAGATGGCACTAGGCTGGAACACCATTAATGGTGACAGATACTACTTTATGCCAGGAGGATACGCTGCAAAGGGATGGCTAGAGCTAGACGGTCTTTGGTATCACTTCCATACTAAGGATTGCTATATGCAAAAGGGATGGCTCCCCTATAAAAACTCTTGGTATTACCTTGATCAAGATGGCGCTATGCAAACAGACTGGATACGCTATAACAACAAATGGTATTACCTAGGTGATGACGGTATTATGCAACGAGGCTGGATCTTATATAACAGCTCTTGGTATTATCTAAAAGCTGATGGAGACTCAGCACAGGGCTGGAACTATATCTCAGGTAAGTGGTATTACTTTGAGCCTAATAATACCCATATGCTTACGGGCTGGCTTAAAGATAATAATAAGTGGTATTACCTCAAACCTGGAGATGGCTACATGCTTACCGGAACTCACTATATCTCTGGCTTGCGTTATAGCTTTAATTCAGATGGAAGCTTAAGAGGGTAAGCTGCCAAAAGACTTAAAGCATAAAAGTGTAAAGATTCTTACACATAGCAGCATGAATAAGCGGTTTTCCTTACTTGAAGGAGAGCCGCTTTTTTCTTAGTTAATTTGCTTTTTGAGAAGCAGATTATTCAAGTGTCAAACAAATATTAACAAGAGATAGTTTATACTTATGGATTATTTTTGAATGTACCTAGTATTGCCTACTAAGTCGATAGGGAAAACTGCAGATGAGAAAGGATGCAAGCTCAAATAACTGCATAAATAGACATTCTACCCAAATATGACAATTTGTAAAATTAGCGGGGGGGGGGTATCATTTTCGTAGTTTTGTTCACTTCTAATTAAATGTCTGCGAAAGGTATATTGTGGGAAACTATAAACGCACTCGATCTTTGTATGCCCTTTTGGTTGCTTCTGCATGTACAACTACGCTTTTAGCCAGCGCTCATCCGCTTATTGCATCTGCTGATGAAGGTAGCTATGCAACGAGCGCTTGGAATTCCCTTGCACAGCAAAATGGTGGAAAGATTACCAAGTGGGAAGATCGTTACGTAACCAGTTATTGGCCCCGCATATATGCCGATAGATTCCAAAGAGATTTTCCAGGGAGGACAGTTTCAACTCAAGAGCTCGTCAATAACATGGTTCTTGTTGAACAACTCACAGAAGAAGATAATTCTCGCCGTCAAAAATGGCGCATTACCTTTAACAGAGGAATTATCGACTATCGAAGCGGTAATGTTTTTCAAGAGGCTTCCACCTCAACACCCTATTTCACTATCCTGCACTCTCGCGACATGCGTATTGTTGGTGATGTTAAGGTTACTATGAGTAATCCTGAGGGTGATGCAAGTACTACTTATACCACAACAATCTCACCATATCTGAACAATAAAGATCACAAGATTATTGAGCTTGATAATGATCCTCAATATGATGTTCAGGGTCGTAAACGCAGTAAGTTAAGAGCACCTCAGGCCCTTACAACCATGCCAACTCTGCACAATGGTAGTCCAGTAGCTACTCTTAGAGACCGCTTAAATGGTGGAGACCCTACGTTCAAAAACCAGATTGAGATGGATCACTGGGAGTACAACACCACAAAAGATACTGTACACACCAATCCTAATCGCGGTCAAAATCCAGACTTTGGTCAGCCCAGCATTTTTGCTGATGACTTGGGCGCTATATGGAACTTCGAGCTGGATAATAAGTGGGAAGGCCGCACTACAACAGATGTAGTAAGCTTTGAGTTTGAGACCCAGCGCTACCTTTTGCCATTGTTCCCTAACGCAACAAATCACCGTACCTTTGTTGGTGGACACTTTAAGTCATACGACCATTCAACCCTGTTTTTGGGAACGCACTACAAGGCAGTTTGGATTACCGATAAGGACTCAGATGCTGATGGTTTGAGCGACCGTTATGAGGTGGGTATCCAATCTGACCCCTATAACCGTGATACCGATAAAGACGGCACAAATGACGGTGCTGAAATCACAGATAAAAACCCTCAAGACCTGCTCATTAACTATAAAATCACCGGTACTGATCCCACCGTTGGTAAGATTCCCGCACCAAAGGTTAAGCCTTTAGGTGTGAAAAATGAACGTATTGATGGTAAATCAATTCCATACTCCGTAGTTGCTTTATATCCAAAAGGTTCAAATACCCCCATTGCAGAAACCATGGCAGATGCAAATGGTGACTATCGCCTTGAGATGGGTAAGGTCTTTAAGCGTTTAGAGCAAAATCACGTTAACAAATACGGTAATACCATTGCTTTAGTTAACCAAGGTTATGGCGATAATAACGTGCCAAATCCTGAGTACGAAGAAATTTCAGTAAATACTGAAAATCTCAAGGGTAAAGAGCTCGAGATTCAGGTGTGGTCAGATGGTTTTGATCTGCGCCCACTTTTTACTAAGCCTACAATCTCAGAGAAGTTTACTGCTGCTAGAAATCACGCTGATCGCTGGAAAGACACAGACGGTAATGTGCTTATGGCACTTAACCCCCGTTATGAGGCTACTGATCCAACAGCATTAGAACCTCTAGAAATTGGCCAAGCTCAAAGTGCGTTCCGTGATCAGTACCCTGACGCTGGCATTAGTAATGTAGTGGTGAATAAAAATGGATCTGCTACCATTACCTTCATAGATAGGTCCTCACT
>JAEZZM010000027.1 GCA_023418575.1 Actinomycetes bacterium
TATTTAATGGTTGAAGAAGCTAAATTGTGCTCAGCTTCAGAGTTTGCATCATCCATCTTGGGTTTGCGTACAGTGAACGATTTAGGTGAGGTAAAAGATGCAGTTTTGGCAGTGAAGGTAAGAATAAAGAATCAAGATAATGTAGATGCTATGATATCCACCCGAGATGTGCAGGTGTTTCCAGAGCAAAAAATGAGAACCTTGTTGTTAAACGAAGACTTATTGCATCTATCAGCATTTGGAAAGGTGGGCCAACTTTTTAATATTGCAATACCTCCCAACAGGGAAAAGGAAGTTTGGCTACCTTTTGTAACAAACTTAGGGAAGGAGAAAAGTTTACAGAGGAGTATTAAGGGCAAGAAGTTTGAGCTGTTTCTTGGTGTACAGCCTATAAGACAGATAGTTGATTTTGAGATTCAATAATTTCAGTTCTAAGGAGTGCGTAATGAAAGGTAAGTTTGGAGTTAAAACTCTAGTAACAGTATCGCTGCTTTGTATGTTATCAGTTCCTCAAGTATTGAGTTTTGCTTTTGCAGGACCTGGTAATGAGGATAGGGCATATTACTTCAATTTTGAAGGCGGTAAATGTAATTTTACAACTTATGAGAAGAAATATAATAAATCAAAAATTTATTGGAATGTTGAAAAGATTCAAGTATTCGATAAAGTATATTTTTACGTCCTAGGCGCAGTTAATGAGTCTGGCACAGGATCTACTGATACCACAATAGGTGATCCTCCTTATATTGATGGTGGAGATACAGGTAAGTTCAGCATTACAAATAATGTTATAGAGATCGGTTTTAGCTATGCTAGTGTAGAGGCGTGTACGAAGGCGCCTTATGGAATGATGAAGGGTCAGTGGAGTCCTGATTCTTACAGGAACTACACTGTTATGAACAACTAGGAAACGTTTAAGCTTTGGGAGGTGAAGCGAGGTGCATATAATTGCACCTCGCTTTTTATGGAACAACAAAAAAGAATTGGAATAATTGCGCTTGCGGTGGTAATAATTTTGGGAGGCTTTCAGGCGTACAAGTGGTTAAATGAGAAATTAGCTGTAAGTGAACAGCAACAGGAGTTAATTTCTAAGAGTGCTGAGACTCATGAAGTGAAGGATAGTTTAGTTTCTACTAAGGATTTTAAAGTATTTAACACTGAGGTGGCAGTAGATTCTGAGACGCTTTCTGCAATAGAAAGCGGTAGTCTAGAAGCTACTGTTCTGGGCCTCTATGTTACCGATGACCTCTCTCAGGTTACTAGTCAATATGATTTTTCAGAAGATGTGCAACTGAAACTAGAAGAATGGAAAGATGATCCAAGCTTATTTGTGTGCACACATCTCACGTTAAAGAACATTGATGCAAAATTTACTGGTGGTGACGTGCTTGGATACCTAAAATCAGGATTCCATTTACGATGCGTAGATAACCAAAATCTTGTGTCTTCAGTACCAGCGGTAATGAGTTTTGATGGCTCTCCGCTCAAAATTAGTCCCAAAGGCTACATAGATCTTCCTCAAGGAAAAGAGCTGGATCTGCTTGTAATTGATAGGTTCTTATCGGAACAAAATCCTTTGGATCATCATTTTTACTACGGCACGGTGTTCGTTAGTAAAGGCAAACAATTGCCCGTCCCAGCAAGCATATTTAAAGAAAAGAATTTAAACAAATGGCTTACGTCAGATGATCAGCTGAGCTAAGCCGGGCTAATTATGGTTTTCTTTTGTTAATGAAGGATGGTTCTGGATACTGCTTTTAAGTACTGTCAAAATTAATAGGTCTATCTGATGGATGCACTTCTGCATGCAGGGGGTAGCGGCAACTCAAGCAAGCTAGCATATAGCTGAGTTAGCTTGGTTAGCTTGGCTGGCGTTTGTACAGTTGGAATGAGTTGCGGGCTATCGGGGTTAGCTTGCGTGCGCAAGGGAAGGGCAATCCCCAGACTGTACATATGAGGGTTATGCTCCAGTGTTATTAAGCTAGGTAGCGGCTGCTGTTAAGAGCTCTATCTCAAGGTAAGCTCTATAAAGCCTTAAAGTAGGCGGGTCGCACATGCAAATATAGCACTTGGCTCAGTACAGGGTGTTTTCACCTGGATAAAGTTATGTGTGTAGACGTCTCGTTTTTCGAACTGAGAGATATCTGGACACAGGCTTAAGCTTTAGTGGATACACAAGCTTAGAGCTATTATGTTGCAAAGAGCTCTAAGGGGTTTGGGTCCACGACTGATGAGGTTTCTAGTAAACACTAGGTTAAAACTACGTTAAGGAGTAGAGCTTTGCCTACAATTAACCAGTTAGTCCAAAATGGACGCAGCAAAATTGCTGTAAAGAAGAAAAACCCTGCTCTTAAGGGTAATGCACAGAAGCGTGGTGTATGCACTCGTGTATATACTACCTCTCCCAAGAAGCCTAACTCTGCGCTTCGTAAGGTTGCTCGTGTGCGTCTTGTAAATGGCCTTGAGGTTACTGCTTACATCCCAGGTGAGGGCCACAATCTTCAGGAGCACTCAATCGTTTTGATTCGCGGCGGTCGTGTACGTGACCTACCAGGTGTACGTTATAAGATCATCCGTGGTGCTTTTGATTGCGCCCCCGTTAATGACCGTAAGCAGGCTCGTAGCCGCTATGGTGCTAAGCGTCCTAAGTAATTACGACCCCAAGGAGATATAAGATGCCGCGTCGTGCAGCAGCAGTCCGTCGTGAAGTAATGCCGGACGCCGTTTATAACAATCGTCTTGTCACCCAGTTAATTAATAAGGTTCTTTGGGATGGCAAGAAATCAACCGCTGAGCGTATTGTCTATGGTGCCTTTGATATGGTCGCCGAGAAGACCGGTGAAGACGCTCTGAGCGTATTTAAGAAGGCTATGGACAATGTTCGTCCTACCCTTGAAGTAAAGCCAAAGCGTGTTGGTGGTGCTACCTACCAGGTGCCCATGGAGGTTAATTCTCGTCGTGCTACCACGCTTGCAATTCGTTGGATTGTTGGCTTTTCTCGTCTTCGCAAAGAGAAGACCATGATGGAGCGCCTTGCAGCAGAGATTTTAGATGCTGCTAATGGAATGGGTGCATCAATCAAGAAGCGTGAGGACCTCTATAAGATGGCTGAGGCAAACCGCGCATTCTCACATTATCGCTGGTAAGAGATACTGAAGTTAGGAAGTACGTATGGCAACAAAGAGGTATCCCCTCGCCGATACTCGTAATATCGGTATTATGGCGCATATTGACGCCGGTAAAACTACTACCACTGAGCGTATTCTCTACTACACTGGTAAGAGCCACAAGATTGGTGAGGTGCACGAAGGTGCAGCAACCATGGACTGGATGGTTCAAGAGCAGGAGCGCGGCGTAACTATTACTTCCGCCGCTACCACTACCTTCTGGAAAGAGAAGCGCATTCAGATTATTGACACCCCGGGCCACGTAGACTTTACCGCTGAGGTAGAGCGTTCTTTGCGTGTTCTGGATGGCGCTGTAGCAGTATTTGATGCTGTATCAGGTGTTCAGCCACAGTCTGAAACAGTATGGCGTCAAGCTCATCGCTACAACGTTCCTCGTATTGCATATATCAACAAGATGGATCGTACCGGTTCAGATTTTGAGCATGCAATTGAGACCATGCATGATCGCTTGAAAGCAAATGCAATTGCAATTCAGCTTCCTATTGGTGCTGAGGATCACTTTGATGGCCTTGTTGACCTTGTTACCAACACTGCTTGGATGTTTAACGAGGACTCAAAAGGTATGATTCAGCCTGAAGAGGGAGAAATTCCTGCTGATTATGCTGATCAAGCTGCAGCTATGCGCATGGCTTTAATTGAAGCAGCTGCAGAGTTTGACGATGATCTTATGGTTAAGGTATTAGAGGATGAAGAAGTTAGCCCTGAAGAGCTTAAGGCTGCTATCCGTAAGGGTACGCTTGCATGTGAGCTTCATCCTGTAATTTGTGGTTCTTCATATAAGAACAAAGGTATCCAACAGCTTCTTGATGCTGTTGTAGATTACTTGCCTTCACCTTTAGATGTTCCTCCTATTGATGGTGTTGATCCAAATACTGGTGAGGCTACTGTTCGCAAGTCTGATCGCAAAGAGCCTTTTAGTGCACTTGCATTTAAGATCATGACTGATCCATATGTTGGTAAGCTGACTTACTTCCGCGTATATTCTGGTTCCTTGGATTCAGGTTCATACGTTATGAATTCAACCAAGAATTATCGCGAGCGTGTAGGTCGTTTGCTCGAGATGCACTCAAACAATCGTATTGATATTGATGAGTGCTCTGCATCAGACATTGTTGCTGCTGTAGGTCTTAAAAATACCACCACGGGTGACACCCTTTGCGATGAGGATTCTTTGGTAATTCTTGAATCTATGGAATTCCCCGATCCTGTTATTGATATTGCTGTTGAGCCTAAGACCAAGGCTGAGCAAGATAAGCTTGGCATTGCGCTTGCAAAGCTTGCTGAAGAAGACCCAACCTTTAAGGTTCATACTGATCACGAAACTGGTCAGACCATTATTGCAGGTATGGGTGAGCTTCACCTTGAAATCATTGTTGATCGTCTTAAGCGTGAGTTCAAGATTGAAGCTAATGTTGGTAAGCCTCAAGTTGCTTATCGTGAGACCGCTGGTAAGGCTGTTGAAAAGGCTGAGGGTAAGTTTGTACGTCAGTCTGGTGGTCGTGGTCAATATGGTCATGCCATCATCAACATTGAGCCAAACGAGTCTGGTAAGGGCTATGAGTTTGTAAACGCAATCGTTGGTGGTGTTATTCCAAAAGAGTACATCAACCCAATTGATAAGGGTATTCAAGAGGCTCTTGAGTCAGGCGTTATTGCTGGTTACCCAGTAGTAGACATCAAAGTTACCTTGGTTGATGGTTCATACCACGAGGTTGACTCTTCTGAAGCAGCATTTAAGATTGCCGGTTCAATGGCGATTAAGGATGCTTTGCGCAAATCCAACCCAATCTTACTTGAGCCAATGATGGCCGTAGAGGTTGAGACTCCTGAGCAGTACATGGGCGATGTTATGGGTAACCTTTCTTCTCGCCGTGGACACATTCAGGGTATGGGCGATGTTTCAGGCTCTAAGGTAATTAAAGCAAGCGTTCCTTTGTCAGAGATGTTTGGTTATGCAACTGACCTTCGCTCTGCTACTCAGGGTCGTGCTGTTTACACCATGCAATTTGAATGCTATGAGCCTGTGCCAAAGAGTGTAGCTGAAGAAATCATCAGTAAATCAGGCGCTAATGCTTAAGGAAAGAGGTAAGAACCTTGGCTAATAATAAGATTCGTATCCGCTTGAAGGGTTATGATCATGAGATCATCGACCAATCTACCAAGCTGATCGTTGATACCGCTCAAAAGACCGGTGCACGCGTTTCAGGTCCTATTCCTCTGCCTACAGAGCGTAGCCTGTACACCGTTATCCGCTCACCACATGTAAACAAAGATAGTCGTGAGCAATTTGAGATGCGCACTCATAAGCGCCTTATTGACATCACTGATCCAACTCCTACCACAGTTGATTCTTTGATGCGTTTGGATCTTCCAGCAGGCGTTGATATTGAGATTAAGCTCTAATGAGCGCAGCTTCTCAATAGAATAGTAAGAACCTTAAGTCCTTGCATGGATAAGCTTTAACATGCAAGGACTTTTTTGCAAAAGATAGAATAGACAAAACCTTTAAATGTGTCTATTTTAGAAAGGGGAGGGTATGAGCAATAAAGATCTCTCTCAAAAATCTTATAAAGAGCTCACTCTTAGGGGCATTATTTTGGGTGGTATTATCACCCTCATTTTTACAGCTGCAAATGTTTATCTGGGTCTTAAGGTTGGTCTAACCTTTGCTACCTCAATTCCAGCTGCTGTTATTTCAATGGCAATATTGCATAAATTTGCTGGCCATTCCATTCAAGAAAACAATATTGTTCAAACTATTGCTTCTGCTGCAGGTACACTTTCTGCAATTATCTTTGTATTACCTGCACTGATTATTATTGGTTATTGGAATGGCTTTCCTTATTGGGAATTAGTTGCTGTATGCGCCCTGGGTGGTATCTTGGGTGTAATGTATTCTGTACCTTTGCGTAGAGCTTTGGTTACTGGTTCTGATTTACGCTACCCAGAAGGTGTTGCTGCTGCCGAAGTACTCAAAGTAGGCGATAGCGAAGCTGGTAATGTTGAGAACAAAAAAGGCATGGGAATCATTATTTGGGGTTCATTATGTTCCGCAGGGTTTATGATTCTGACCTATCTTAAACTTGCGGCGGCTTCAGTAAGCAAGAGTTTTAAGATTGCTAGCAGTGGAACCATGGTAAGTGGTTCTTTGTCTCTTGCTCTGGTGGGTGTTGGGCACCTCGTTGGAATTGCTGTTGGTATTGCTATGCTTACCGGCTTGGTATTATCTTACTTTGTTTTGCTTCCTATTTTTGCAAATGGAGCCTTACCCGCAGATGGATGGCAGGGAGTTTTATCCTCTGTATGGTCTGGTCAGGTTCGCCTGGTTGGTGCAGGTACCATGGCTGTTGCAGCAATTTGGACCCTTATCAAAATTACTGGCCCAATTTTTAAAGGAATGAAAGAAGCTGCTGCATCTGCCCGTCTGCGTAAAGAGGGCAAGGAAGTTGCCTTAGTTGAGCAGGATATCCCCATTAGATATGTGGGTTTAAGCATTATGGCATGCTTTATTCCCATCGTTTGGCTTCTTTGGGATTTCTTGCAAGGAACACCCTTTGCTCAACATGCTGCAGGTCTTGTAATTTTGGGTGCAGTTTATTTATTGCTTATTGGTTGTGTTGTAGCTTCTGTCTGCGGTTATATGGCAGGTCTTATCGGATCTTCAAACTCACCAATTTCAGGCGTTGGAATCTTGGTAGTAATTATTGGCTCTTTGCTTGTAAAGATTTTCTTTGGTAGCCAGGCAGATGCCCAAACTACCATCCATCTTATAGCTTTCACCTTGTTTACTGCTTCGGTAATATTTGGTATTGCAACCATTTCAAATGACAACCTTCAGGACTTGAAGACTGGTCAATTGGTAGGTGCTACTCCTTGGAAACAGCAGTTAGCACTTGTTATTGGTGTTGTATTTGGTGCAGCTATTATTCCTCCTGTAATGGAGCTTATGCACACCGCCTTTGGTTTTCAGGGTGCACCCGGTGCAGGCCCAGACGCTCTTGCGGCCCCTCAAGCAGGCCTTATGAGTATTCTAGCTAATGGTATTTTTACCAATCAGCTTGACTGGTCTAGAATTGGCATTGGTATTGGTATTGGTATTGCCGTAATTATAGTTGATGAGGTTTTACACCGCGTTCCTAATAAAAATCTCTCACTTCCAGCTTTGGCAGTGGGTATGGGTCTGTATCTTCCTATGTCATCAACACTAACCATTGCTATTGGAGCACTTCTTGGTTATTTCTATGATAAGTGGGCAGATAAGAATCCTGCTAAAGCTGAACAAAAGAAGCGTTTTGGAGTTCTGCTGGCAACGGGACTTATTGTTGGAGAAGCTTTGATAGGTGTTGTATATGCTGCTATCATTGCTGCTTCTGGTGCTGCAGAGCCTTTGGCTATTGTGGGAGAAACCTTCGATACTTATGGCCAGATCATTGGTCTAGTAGTGGTAATTGCTATGCTTATTGTGCTTTATAAGAAAGCTGCAAAATCAGCTGAAGAACTTGCATAGTATTTGCTTGTTGGCACTTTTAGATTAGATATTCTACAAGTTGGAGAGCTATCTATTTATATAGATGGCTCTCTTTTTTATCTATAAATTGTACGTATATAAGTATGTGTTTACGATAAAGACTAAAAGCATAGATACAGACGTATACTTATCAGTAATAACAGAGTTTGACTGAAGTATGTATATGCGTACGCATTAGTCAAACCTTGGAGTTAGCATTAAAAAGAAGGTTAATTTAGAGGGAGTCTATCTGATGAATGCAATCCATGTTAGTCCCTTAGATAATGTAGCTACCGCCTTAGAGCCTTTATCAAAAGGTGATACCGCTCTGGGCACTATTATTCTTGAAGATATTCCCAAAGGTCATAAGTTTGCAACATCACGCATCCAAAAGGGTGAGCCGGTTATTAAATATACTGCTCACATTGGTTTGGCTGCCCAAGATATTGAAGAGGGTGCATGGGTTCATGTCCATAATTTAGAGGGTGAGCGTGGCAGAGGAGATACTGATAGCCTTGTAAGACTTATCTCTCAAGAGGCTCGTCCTAAAGAACTTATGGCCTCTAGTGATAAAACATATGAGCTTGAAGGATATAGAAGGCCAGACGGAAGTTTTGGCCTGCGCAATCACGTTCTTATCGTACCCAGCGTACACTGCGCCAATAAGGTAGTAGAGCGTATAGCAAATACCATCAATTACGGCAATTATGAATGCAGAGATGATAGTAAGGTCGTTTATGTAACGCATCAACATGGCTGCTCAGAACTTAGCTATGATGCTGATCAGACCCAAGCTGTAATTGTAGGCTCTGGCGCAAACCCTAATGTATATGCTGTTTTGGTTGTAGGTCTGGGTTGCGAAGTTGTTCAGGCGGAAGAAACAGCTGCCCAAATTAAAGCTCGTTGCCCCTATAAAGAGGTTGAATTTTTTAACATTCAAGCTATGGGTGGTACGGAAAATAGCGTTAAAGAAGGTGTTAAGATAGCTGCCCGTCTTCTTGCGCAGGCTCAAGAACAGCAAAAAACAACAGGCAATTTAAGTGATTTGGTTTTGGGAACCGAGTGCGGCGGCTCTGATAGCTTCTCAGGATTAAGCGCCAACCCATCTCTTGGTGTGGCCTCAGATATTGTTGTGCATCAGGGCGGTAGTGTTATTCTTGCAGAAACCACCGAGCTCATTGGGGCAGAGCATATCTTGGCACAGCGCGGTCAAACTCCTGATCTAGCTCAAGAAATTCTAAAAACTATACAAGGCTATGAGCAGACGGTTATTGATTCTCATGCCGATATTAGAGGTGCAAATCCAAGTCCTGGAAACATTGCGGGTGGTCTCTCATCTATTGAAGAAAAATCCTTGGGTTGTATTTATAAAGCAGGTAATAGTCCTGTTGTAGCAGTAAAGGCATATGCAGAGCCTGTTGTTGATAAGGGTCTTACCTTTATGAATACACCCGGAAATGATATTGAACAGCTTTCAGGTATGGTAGCTGGTGGTGCCAATGTTGTGGTCTTTACCACGGGTCGCGGCACTCCAACTGGCAGCCCCATTTGTCCAACCATAAAAATAGCTTCTAATACCCCTTGCTTCAAGAATATGAATGACAGCATAGATCTTAATGCAGGAAGCATTATTGAAGGTCAAAAAACAATTGAGCAAGTTGGTGAAGAGATTCTAGATTGTATCGTTGAGGTGTCAAAAGGAAGGCTCACTAAGGCTGAGCTCAATGGCCAAAATGACTTTTCTATTTGGCGCTTAGCAACAACAGTCTAAATAGGCTTAAAGCTATACAACTAATCCATGAGATGGGATCTAAAACAGAAAGGATAGCGTCATGGATCTACAGTTAAAAGACAAGGTTGTTCTGGTAACAGGCGGAGGAAGAGGTATCGGCTCAGGCATTTCACTGCGTCTTATGCAAGAGGGTGCAAAGGTTGTTATCTTATCGCGCTCAGGTCTTGATGAAGACTTCACTCAAAAGATGGATGCTTTTGGTGGTACCTGGGAGTTTATTCAGATTGATCTAAATGATACCGATAAGATCAAGCCCATTATAGATGATGTTTATAAACGTTACGGCTCAATTTATGGTGTAGTAAATAATGCAGGCGCTAATGATAATAAAGATCTTGAGACCACCAGCTGGCAAGACTTTGAGAAAAGTTTGCATGGCAATTTAACCCATTATTATGAGATGGTGCATGCATCTCTTCCATATCTAAAAGAATCAAAGGGTTCAATCCTTAATATAGGTTCTAAAACTGCCCTTACTGGACAGGGTAAAACTTCTGCTTATGCTGCTGCTAAGGGCGCTATTTTGGGTCTTACCCGTGAGTGGGCTGCTGCCTTACTTAAAGATAGCGTTCGCGCTAATTGCATTGTTGTGGCAGAAGCCTGGACCCCTCTTTATGCTAAGTGGATTCAAACCTTTGATGATCCAGAGGCACGCAAAAAGGTTATTACTGACAAGATTCCTCTGGAGGCTCGCTTTACTACAGTAGAAGAAATTGCTGATACAAGCGCATTTGTTTTATCGCCACTCTCATCACATACCACAGGTCAGTGGATCTATGTTGATGGTGGATATGTACATTTGGACCGTGCTCTTAATTAAAAGGCGGCCTTGGTTTTATGGAGGTTAGTGCATGAACAAAGCAGCTAAACCTATTAGTTCACGCAATATTAAAATAGCCTTTGCCCTGGTAACTTCACTCTTTTTCCTTTGGGGCTTTAGTTATGGCTTAGTGGACGTTATGAATGCAAACTTTCAGACTCAGCTGGGTGTAAGCAAGGCACAGTCTGGTTTGGTTCAGATGGCATATTTTGGTGCCTACTTTATTATTGCTATTCCTGCTTCTATGGTTGCAGGTAAGATGGGCTACAAGGGTGGAATTATCATGGGTCTTTTGCTTTATGCAATTGGTGCACTCATGATTATCCCGGCATCCAACGCCCATAGCTTTAACTTCTTCCTTTTAGCCTTCTTTATCCTGGCCTGCGGTCTTGGTTCTCTAGAGACTAATGCAAACCCCTATATTACTAAGCTGGGTGACGAGAAGGACTCATCATTTAGGTTGAACCTTGCACAAAGCTTTAACGGCCTTGGTTCATTTATTGGTCCTATCATTGGTGGTAAGCTGCTTTTGTCTTTATCCCACGGTGAGGCCTCTCAAAATATGCAAAACATCCAAATTATCTATGGTGTTGTAGCCCTGGTTGTTATTGTAGTAATGGTGCTGTTCTTTATTACCCGCATGCCTGAGGGTTCAGAGGTTTCTTCTGAGGAATTAGCTTCTGAGGAAGGCAAGTCAAGCTATGGTGAGCTCTTTAGGTTTAAGCACTTCAGCTTTGGCGTAGTTGCTCAGTTCCTGTATGTAGCAGCTCAAGTTGGCGCCGGCGCCTTCTTTATTAACTACGTTGCCGAGCGTTGGGAAAGCTTAAGCCATGAGAAGGCAGCTTATTTCTTGAGCGTTGCTCTTGCGCTCTTCCTTATTGGCCGTGTAGTAACCACTCCTCTTATGAAGAAGATGAGCCCCGATAAGCTCTTGGGTATCTATTCAACTGCTAACGTTATCTTAATGGTGGTGCTGCAATTCGCCCACGGTTTGGCAGCAGTTATTGCCCTTTGGTTGGTATTTTTCTTCATGTCCATTTCTTTCCCCACTATCTTCTCTTTGGCATTACACAACGTACCAGGACGTCTGGTAAAGAAGGGTTCTTCACTTTTGGTAATGTCCATCGTCGGTGGAGCTATTGCCCCCAGTATCATGGGTGCTTTGGCAGATAAGTTTGGTATGGGCGCTTCCTTCCTGTTGTTGCTCCCTTGCTTTGCTTATGTAGCTTGGTACGGTTTTTCTGGACTTTCTCCAGCTCACAAAAAGCAGCAAGCTTAAGCAGCAAGCTTAATGATCTAAGAAATGATTGTGAGGGCTGATAGCCTATGTTATCCGTATTTGATGCACACATTCATATTTGGGATTTAGAGAAGCTAAAACTAGAGTGGCTTAATTCTTGTCCCAGTATAAACAAATCCTATTCGCTTGATGAGCTGAAGGCGGCTTATGCCGCCTATCAGCCAGGCGATAAACCTGCTCTTAACTTAGAGGGCGTGGCCTATGTTGAAGTTGATTGCACAGATCCACGTGCAGAGGATGCTTTTGTAAGAGAAAGCCGTGAGCAGGATCCTGACAATTTAATAAAGGCCTGCTTATATAGGGAGCAGATTGCACCCAACTTACGCCTGCCATTGGATGCAAGTGGTGTAAGAGAGCCTTTGCATATTGAAAGCTCTCCTGCTGGTCGTTGTTTAGAGCCAAGCTTTATTGCTGGTCTAAAAGAGCTTATTAAAGCCAAGAAGGTATTTGAGGCTTGTATTCGTTTTGAGGAGCTTTCTGATTTATTAAAACTGGCTCAAATGCTTCCAGAGCTTAAGCTGGTTATCAATCATCTTGGTAACATTGAGCGCAAAGAGCAGTTTACTGAGGATTATAAAGCACTCATGAAATCTTTTGCTCAGCTGCCCAATGTTTACCTAAAGGTATCCGGTTTTCCTTTGGAAGATAAAGACTTTGTACGCGAGCTTTTAAGCTTTATAAAAGAGAGCTTTGAGCCCAGCCGCCTGCTTTATGCTTCAAACTTCCCTGTTATTGAGGTATATGGCAATTTACAAGAGCATCTTGATATATGCCGTGAGATCTTTGAAGATTGCCCAGATTTCTTTGGTAAAAATGCCAAAAAGCTTTATCGTGTAAATCCAGTACAGATTATTGCAAACACTATTCATGTGCGTCCAGAGAAGCTTGCTTATTATAAAGAGCTTCATGCAGACCCATTCCCCGCTGTTAATAAAATGATCAGGGAGTGTGGTATTACCCGCTATCAAATTTGGCATCGTGATGAGACCTTATTCTCTTTAATTGAGTATGAGGGCGATGATTTTGCATTTGATATGCATAAAATGGACGACGACCCAGAGACTAACCGCTGGTGGAAAGAAACAGATCCTTGTCAGTATCGCATAAAAGATGCACGCAAGGATGAGTGGTGGGCCGATATGGATATGGTTTATGATTTAGATGGTCTTGAGAGGGAACAAGACTAACATTCAAGGAGGAATGGCCCCATGCAAGCATCATATATTTGTCCTGCACTTACCCCTTTTGCTTCCGATAAAAGCGTAGATGAAGTACAGCTCAAAGCTTTTGTCGACTATCTTTGTGCCAATCATATTGATGGTATCTTATTGGGTGGAAGTTCAGGAGAATTTTATGCCTTAAGTTTTGAGGAGATGAAAAGCTTTATACAAAAGGGTGTTAAGGCTGTAGACTCTCGTATCAAACTTATCTGTGGCACAGGTCGCTGCGATAAAGAAGAAACCATTGAGCTTTCTCAGTTTGCCCTTCGTGAGGGTGCTGACGCAGTAATGCTGGTGGGGCCATACTATAGCGCTGCAAGTGAAAAGCAGATCTTTGCGTATTTCGATGAAGTGATTGCCAAGATCGACGGAGCAGTTTATCTTTATAACTATCCAGAGCGCATGGGTTATGACATTTCTGCTGAGCTTCTCTATAAGCTTAAGTCAAGGCATGACAATCTGGTGGGCGTAAAAGATACTCATAGTGTTTTGCGCCACTCACAGCGCTATATCCAAATGATCTGTTCTAGGTATCCAGATTTTGAAGTTTATACCGGTTATGATAATAATTGTGCAGCTCTTGTTTTATCTGGGGGAGCAGGCTGCATTGGAGCACTCTCAAACATTATTCCTGCTGCTTGTAAGGCCTTGCTTTATGCCATAAGGGATAAGGATCTAGCAAGGCTTGCTCAGCTTCAGCAGGAGATTGATAGGGCTTTTAGTATTTATGAACAGCCTGATCAGTTTAACCTTATCTTAAAGTGGATTTTACAAGAAGCTGGCATAAACTTTAGCGAGATTTATCGTGCTCCACTTATGCCGCTGAGCGCTGAGCAAAAAGAGTCGTATGCAGAGGTAAAAGATCTTTTGATTTCAATTCAAAAGAAATATGAAGGGGACTAGCTATGACAAGGCGCATTACACTTAATCAAACCTCATACTTTGGTAGAGGTGCAATTCAAGAGATTATTCCAGAACTTAAAAATAGATCTGTTCAGCGCGTTATGATCAATACTGATGAGGGGGTACTGGGACTTGGTCTTATCGATAAGATAACGAGCTTATTACAAGAAGCTGGTCTTGAGTATCAAATTTTTTCTAAGATCAACCCAAATCCCAGTATTGAAGATGTCCAGGCAGGTTTAAAAGCGCTCAAAGAATTTGATGCCCAGGCCATTATTGCTGTGGGCGGAGGAAGCCCCATAGACGCCTCAAAGGCTATTGCAATTATTGCCACAAATCCAGAATTTTCTGATGTGCGTAGCCTTGAAGGTTTGGCACAAACAAAAAATCCCTGTCTTCCTCTTATTGCTGTGAGTACTACTTCAGGCACCGCTGCCGAAGTGACTATTAATTACGTAATTACTGATATAGAGCGACAGAGAAAATTTGTCTGCGCTGATCCTCATGATATACCCGTAGTTGCTATTGTTGACCCTGATATGTCTCAAGGCATGCCTGCATCACTGTGTGCAGCAACAGGAATGGATGCCTTAGTGCACGCTATTGAAGGTTATATCACCAAGGGCGCTTGGGCTATGACTGACATGTTTCATCTTGAGGCAATTAGAATGATTGCTAAAAACCTTCCAGCAGCAGTTAAAGGTGATCCAGAGGCACGTGAGGCTATGTCACTTGCGCAATATATTGCGGGAATGGGTTTTAGTAATGTGGGTCTTGGTATAGTACATTCTATGGCCCATCCCCTATCGGCCTTATATGGCATAGCCCACGGTAAGGCCTGTGCTATGATGCTTTGTGCTGTTTTAGAGTACAATGCTCCAGCTACAGGAGAGAAGTACAAAGAAATTGCCCGTGCCTTTGGGCTTGAGGGTCTTGATGAGATGTCGCAAGATGAATATAGAGCGGCTGCTATTGAGGCGGTAAGATCTTTGGCTCAAGAGGTGGGCATTCCAAAACGCTTGTCAGAGCTGGGTGTCCAAGAAAAAGATTTAGACTTCTTGGCTAAAAGTGCTTTTAATGATGCCTGTACACCAGGAAACCCTGCTGAGGTGACACAGGAGCAGATTGAGCAAATCTATCGTAAGATCTTGTAAGCTTAGTGCGTATTAGGTATGGCGTCTTGGGCGATAAAAGCTAAGACGCCATTTTTTGTAGCTTTGGTACTCCACATTTTAAACTGAGTTTAAGGTAGCTTAGCGATGTTAACGATCTATAGTGATTTTAGTGATCTTTAGCGGTCTATAGCGATCTTTAAGGCGATCTTTAAGGAAGCCTAGCGAAGTTTACGCAGCTTAAATAGCACACAGAGGATATGCTTATACGAGGCTGTTACAAGTAGGATAGAAAGGGTTTGGACGTGCAAGAAGATCATATGCCAACCTTAAGGGTGCTCAAAGTATTGGAGGAGCTGTCTAAGGCGGATGAGGCTATGACCTTATCGCAATTAGCACGAGCATGCTCTTGTCCCAAGTCCACCTTAAGCCCTATTGTGCGCACCCTGGCTAAACACCGCTATATCTGTTGCGGAACTGAAGATTTAAGTTATAGCTTGGGATCACAAGCTTTTGTTTTGGGTAATTCATATCAGTTTGAAGGCAGCATTTTGGATATTATCCAACAGCAGATGGAAGAGCTGGTGGGTAATATACATGAGATTTCTCATTTGGGTGTCTTGTCTGGAAAACAGATTGTGTACCTCAAAAAAGTTACTCCCTCTAAGCCCATGCAGCTCTTATCTTTAGTTGGAAAAAAGCTTCCGGCCTATGCCACTGCCTTGGGTAAGGCTTTGTTGCAAGATCATAGCAAAGAGGAGCTGCTCGAGCTCTTCCCCGAAGAATTTGAGGCTTTTACAGAACATACTCTCAAGAATGCAGAAGCTCTTTATGCTGATATTCATCAACACAGCGATGGCTTTGCATATGAGACAGAAGAGATAGCGCCCTATGCGCGCTGCATAGCTTTGCCTCTGCGCTATAAAGGCAGCATAGTAGCTGCCTTATCAGTGAGTTTTATGAACTTTGATCTAAGTCAAGAGAAGATAGAGCAGATTAAATCTCAGCTTAAACAAAGCGTAAATCTTATAGAGAAAATAATGAAATCTCAGGGCTTTTACTATTAGGTTTACTCTTTCTTATTGTTGTTTGATGATAAGGTCTTCGGCGCTAATTAGTTTAAGTTTTTTGACAAAGATAAATTGTGCGATAAATGCGCAGCTTACAGGTATCACGATAAAGCCAAGAATCACTCGCAAAGCTAGCATTTCACCTGGAGAAGTCTGAAAAGCGGTTAGTGGCCCCAAAAGTCCGCTAAAACCAAAGCCTGCAGAAAAAGGCGTGCCATGTAGTTCTAAAAGCGCGCTGCATGCTCCTGCTATAGTAGCAGCAAAGATTACAGGTATAAATGTTTGCGGTTTGCTCAACATATTTGCCATTTGGATTTTTGGGGACCCAACAAAATGAGCAATGCTAATGCCAAAGGGATTTACCTTCCAGCTTATTAAAGCCAAGGTAAAAGCGCCCGCACAAATACCTGCATTGGCAGCTGCAGATCCAATTCCTGCAAGGCCAATGGACATGGCAACCCCCACTGAGGAAAGAGGGGAGACTACCAAGATAGAAAAGATAATTCCAAGTACAATACCCATGGTTAGGGGAGTAAAATCAGTGGCCATGGCGGTTGCTTGCCCCACCACATGCTGCACTGCTTTTGTGTAAGGAAGGCTTAAAAAACCAATACCTCCTCCTACCACGAGTACTACCGTAGATGAGAAAACCAACTTTAAGGCGCCAAAGTATTTCTCGCATACTATGCTGCAGTATGTTGCAACAAGGGCAGCAATCAAAATATTAAGAATAACCCCAGGACCATTAAATATAAAACCTGTTTCTGTGAGCTGATAATTTCCTGCAGAAACAAAACAGGCAAGTGCAATAGATCCTGATTGCAACAAACTAAGTTTTAAAAGGTAGCCAATAGCGCATCCTGCTAAAAGAGCAAGGCTACACTGAGCTAAATTAATCATGCTGGTAATCGCCAAAACAGGGGCAGTCTGCGGGAGGGCAGATAAAAGCTGAGAGAGTAGAGCAGCAGGTATGAGTGAGACTATGATGGCAAAAGAACAGCCGTTCAAAACGGTTAGGACTATCTCCTTTGCGGGTGGAAACAAAGAACTTGAGCTCATTTTTTCTCCTTTAGAGTGCAGATATTAGTTCTTGCTTTTACATAGAAGTTTTAGAGGCCCTAGCTTAGAGTTCATGTTCACAAGATTTACCTTCAATCAAAAGGCATAAATCATCGAGTGAAATATCAACCATATTTTGTACAGCTACATTAGTGTAAAAAGCTATATGCGGGGTTAAGATAACTTGGTTGAGGGCTTGTAGGCGCATGATCTTATCGTCATAAGCTTCATGCTCAAAACACCTGGTAAATACATCTTCTTCACCTTCTACGGTATCAAGAGCTGCTCCAGCAATAAGCCCTTCTTCAAGTGCTTCAATAAGCTCAGCTGTATTAACAACAGGCCCTCTGCTGGCATTTACTAAGTATGATTCTGGGCCCATGAGTTTAAGGTCCGCCTTTCTAATGAGGCCCTCAGAACTGGGGTTGAGATCAACATGAAGACTTACAACATCGGCTTGCTTAAGCAGCTCTTCTTTACTTACATAGCTTAAGTATGGCTTCATTTCTTCGCGTTCGATAAGATCGTAGCCTAAGACTTTTGCGCCCAAAGCATGACACAGCTTAGCTAAGGTTCCACCAATACGACCAACACCAATGATGCCAATACATACGCTATGAATTTCTTTTCCTTGTAGCTCATGCCAGCGGTAATCATGATTTCTTACACGCCTGTCTATTTCAGGGCTCTTGCGTAAAAGCTTAAAGATTTGCATGAGTGCATGTTCTGCAACTGATCGTGGGGAATAGGCAGGAACATTGCAGGCATGAATGCCATGGGTTTTACAGGCCTCAAGATCTATCATGTCATAGCCAGCAGTTCTGGTGCTGATATAAGCAATGCCAAGCTCTTGCATGCGCTTATACATTTCTTGAGGCAGTTTATCGCGCTGCTGTATGGAAATAGCATCAATGCTGGAATCTGATAAGTCTGCTGATTGCGATAAGGAAGCGGGACTTAAAACTAGTTCAACATCTTGATGTGCCTGCTTGTAGGCCTCAAGTGCTGGTCTTTCATCTTCTCGTACATTGCATACCAAGATCTTTTTCATCTTTAACTCCTTTTATGTGTTTAATCGCTTTTTGTTTTTGTTTCCAGCTTTTTATATTGTGCTTGTTGCTTTTTCTTTTTGTTTCCAGCTTTTTATATCGTGCTTGATGCTTAATCGCTTAGCTTTTTGGCTCTTTAGCGGCTTGGCATATTTGCTCTGGGCAGGCGATTAAATCAGGCCTTTTCTTTCAAGATAGGCTTTGAGCTGGGCTACAGCAGCCTGAAGCTTATCCATGCTAGTTGCATATGAAAGTCGCAGATAGCCCTCTCCTCCAGA
The DNA here is from genome assembly GCA_023418575.1 of Actinomycetes bacterium. Taxonomy (GTDB): domain Bacteria; phylum Actinomycetota; class Coriobacteriia; order Coriobacteriales; family JAEZZM01; genus JAEZZM01. Next base: position 18,299 of record JAEZZM010000027.1, read on the forward strand.
ACCAAAGTAGGAGCCGGCTATGCAGGCAAGTTTTGCTTCATAGGCAAGTTCTTTTGCAAAGGCTACATCATCTTGATTGAGAGCTTTGGGTATTTTTACAAACAGATAAAAGGCACCACTTGGTTTAGCAAATTCAAAGCCCAGTTTTTCTAGCTCAGCGCAAAGATAATCTCTACGCTCTAGATAAGCTGCTTTCATGACTTGGGTGCAGGAGCGCCCTTCTGGACTCGCAAAGGCATAAGTAGCAGCTGCCATAGAAGGATTGGCGCAGGTGGTTACAGCATAAGCATGACAGAGGATGACTTTTTGCATAAGTTCTTTTGGTCCAGCAATAAAACCAATGCGATAGCCCGTCATGGCATGAGATTTTGAAGCACCGTTTAAGATCAAGCATTGTCTAGGGAGAAATTCTGCAATTGAGCAGTGCTCTGTGTCATAGCAGAGCTCAGAATAGATCTCATCAGCAATAACAGTTATGGCTTTATCGGCCAAAACATCTGCTAGAGCCTTGAGCTCTTCACGACTGTAGCTCACACCAGTGGGGTTACCAGGATAATTAAGAACTAAGACCTTAGCATCGGGATGCTCATCTAGGCATTGTTGAAGGCGCTCAGGTTTTAAAATGAAGCCATCTTGTGAAGTGTTTATTGAGATGGCTTGACCTCCCAAAATCAGGGTATCTGACTCATACAGCGGAAATCCAGGAGTGGGGATCAAGACCTTATCGCCCGGATTTAAGAGGGCTTCAAGGCTTACAAAAATACCCTCTGTTGCACCTACGGTTACGCAGATTTCTGTTTGGGGATCATAATTAAGCTTGTAAAGATCCTTGAGAAAACTAGCAATAGCTTGGCGCAATTGTAGCGTGCCAGTAACAGGGCTATAGTGGGATTCATCGGCATCAATGCTGGCTTTTGCGGCTTCTTTTAACTCTTTGGGCACGCAAAAATCGGGTTCTCCAAGGGTAAGCTTGATGATACCTTCAATAGATGAAACCTCTGTATCAAAGGCAAGGATTTCATTGGGGCCAAGTTGATTTAAGCGCTGGTTGGTCTTGCCGATAAGAGCTGGATTTGTGCTAGGCATGGCTTTGCGTCCTTTCTTTAACAAAAACCCGGAGGGCTGGTGGCCTGTCCGGGTAAGTAGTTAAAGCTTATAAGACGCTTGGTACTGTGCCGGACTTAAGATGTCTACATCCGGCGCACAAGCAACTTGGTCTTGGCTAGGATGTAGTACCCTTAAACCAAAACCATGCATATGAAGTATGTGCTTGAATTGTTCTCATATTTGCAACCTACTATATGCGTGCTTTACGTAAAATATAGTAATTGATTGTAACAGTAATCATTATCCTGTCAAGAGAGTTTTTTGGCAGAGGGGCTCAACTAAAAGAGAGTTTCTGCTAAAAGAGAGTTTCTATCAAAAGAGAGTCTCTACCAAAAGAGAGCCTCTGCCAAAAGAGAGTTTTAGACAGAGAGCTTGTTATATAGAAAGATTATTGGTGAAGTAGTTTGAATAGTATTGTGCGCTATTGTGCCTTAGCTCTAGCTTGGATAAGTGTGGCCTTAGGCTTTGTGGGTGTCTTTGTTCCAGTGTTGCCCACTACGCCCTTTTTACTTTTAGCTGCCGCTTTATTTGCTCGTTTTAGTCCGCGTTTTCACTCATGGTTGGAATCAACGCATCTGTATCAAAGCTATGTGGTACCTTTTAAGGAAAATAAGGGATTAAGCCTTAAAAAGAAGCTAAGAATTCTGCTTATATCGTATACTGCTCTGGGCTTATCGGCATACTTTGCTCAAAAGCTGCATGTATGGATTATTCTTTCTTGCGTTGCTGTATTTTTAGCTTGGCTTATGTTTATTCGTATTCCCACCATTAAAACTGAGGAAGAATCTCTATGAGTAGGAAGTCTGGGCAAAAAAGACAAAGCAACACCTTATTAGATTTTTATGATGTGGTGGTAGTGGGCAGTGGCCCTGCAGGACTTATGGCAGCACATCATGTTGCCTATTTAGCCAAGAAGAGCAGCAACCCAGTTTCTGTATGTCTTATTGATAGTCAAAAACAATTTGGAAAAAAGCTGCTCTTAAGTGGTGGGGGTCGCTCTAATTACTTACGCATGATGCCTAAAGAAGAGCTAATAGAACATTTTCCTGGAAGTGGGAAATTTTTAAATAGCTGCTTTTCTTATGCAGACCCCTCATTTTTATTAGACTATATTAGCGCCTGGGGCGTAAAGCCATCTTTTGAGGGCAACAAGCAAGATAGAGTGTATTCTTCCAGCAAAGCACGAGGCTTAAGGGATAAAGCTTGTGACGCGCTCAGGCAGCTTTCCGTTTCTCTCCATCCTTCGTATGAGCTTATAGATTTTGAAATACCTGAGCAAAGAGCAACAGACATTACAGATGCAGCAGCAAGTCCTCCCATAAAACTACGCTTACTAGATAAAGAGAAGGAAATCGAGCGTATAAACTGTGCTGATAAGTTTATATCTTTAAGCTGTAGGGCTTTAGTTTTAGCTTGTGGAGGAGCCTCTGTTCCTTCTAGTGGTTCTAATGGAGCCATCTTGCGCCTACTTAAACGCAAAGGCTTGACTAGTTTTGATTTCTGTAGTGCTTTAAGCGGCTTGCAGATTTCAACTCATCTCTTTGATCAACTTAGCGGACTTTCCTTGGATGAGGTAGAGCTTAAGATATTCCCTCTTGAGGAAGCCTTGCAAGTTCCCTCACAAGCGCAGCAACAGGAGCAGCCACAAGCTTCAAGTAAAGACAGGCTGAGAGATGATTATGGAAAAAAGCTTAAGGTTCAGGTAAGTAGAGGAGCTCTGATCTTTAGACATAAAGGGCTGGGAGCACAGGCCGCCATGGATATTTCTCGCTGGATAAGTCGTTATCCGTATGGGGAGCTGCACATAAACTTTGCACCACAGTTTTGCTCTGCAAAAAAGCCCGATAAAAGCTTGCGTGATGAGGAGCTGCTTGCACAAGCTGATAGTCTCCTTAAAGAGAATCCCAAACTTAGGCTTTCGCAGATATACAAAACAGAGTTACCAGATCGATTGCGGGCTGTTTTGTTGAACAGCTTAAGCTTTAGCATAAAAGCTGATGATCATTTAGCAGATTTAACAAAGCAGCAGCGCCTTGAGCTTCTTGCAGTGTTTCACCGTTTTAAAACTCAGCTCACAGGCTGCGATCGGCTGGAAAAGGCCGTTTTGTCAACGGGTGGATTAAGCTTGCGTGAGCTTTCTTCTAAAAGTTTTGAGCTTAAAGCTTTTCCTTCGGTATATGCAGTGGGAGAGCTAGTGGATATAGATGGTAATTGTGGAGGTTACAATTTCACCTACGCTTGGGCTAGCGGAGCTTTGGCAGCGCGTTCAATCGTGAACAAGCTTTTTCATTAAGCATCCAAACGTTGTACCCACACATTACTAGCCAAGCTTGTGAGTAAAGGTCTTTACGCTACTTATGTATCAAGACTAAGACTTTTAAGCCAAGCTATAAAACTTTGTACTTGAGAAAGCTTGCGCTTTTCTTTGGGCAAAACTATCCAATAATCATTCTTATATAAGATGTGAGGCTCTGTTCCAAGTGGTGCAATAAGATCTCCTCGTTCTAACGAGTCTAAAACAAGATGAGATCTACCCATGGCCACGCCCAGTCCATTAAGGGCTGCTTCTAAGGCATTACTTGAGGTATCAAAGCTTAGATGCTGTTTGCAATCTTCAAAAGCAAGGCCTAGCATTTTGCAATAGGCCCTCCATTCTAAGTAACGCTCAGAATAATGAAAACAGGCATTGTCATGTATGAAGCATAGCTGGGGCAGGGCCTGGCTAAAGTTTTCTATGAGGAGAGGTTTGTTGCTTGTCGTCAACCCATGTAAGGCAGCATAGTCTGGGCTACAAACTGCAAACACCTTTTCATCCATAAGTGGGATGCAGTCAAGTCCAGTAAGCGCTTTAGGGGCATAGTAGAGAGCAAGATCTACGCTATTATCGGAACTAAAATCAAAGGGCGTATTTCCACTGGTGATATGCAAACTTAATTCTGGTTTGCTTTCATAAAAGCTCTTGAGTCGGGGGATAAGCCATCTGTGTAAGACCGAAGGGTGAGAGTAGAGATGCAGCTTGTTGTTGCTGCATGAGAGGCTTTCTTCAAGTTCTGTTTTGAAGGCATGCGCTGCTTTTTGATAGGCCTGTAGGACTTGTTTGCCCTCAGCGCTTAAAATAAGACTGCGAGTTGAGCGGATAAATAGCGATAAGCCCAAATTTTGCTCTAAGTTTTTGATTCTGTGAGAGACGCTGGTTTCGCTAAGCATAAGCTGGGTGGCTGCGGCCTTAAAGCTTAAAAACTCTGCAGCTATCTCGAAGGTTTTGAGAAGCTCTTGGTTATGAGGAAGGCTAAGCTTTTCAGCAAGGTTAAGCATGTTAGTTTTATTATTATTCATACCTTAACTCCTTGTCTGTTAGCTTAGCCTTTTACTTAACTTATCTTCTTAATGCCCCGTTTAAGAAGTCTTAGCCTCTTTATAAGAAAGCAGGATAAGAAAGGAATATAAGAGAGCAGTATAAGAAGAATTATATGAGATCATTCCCTTTACTAAGATAGTTGTGCCTCTCTTCAGCAGGAACCATAGATCCACCGGTTATCCAAGCAATGTGAGTGGATTGCTGTAGCTGCTCTTCTTTAACTTTCAACTGGCTGCATATATCTTCAATTTGCATGCTTTGTACGAAGGCTTTTATGCTTGCAGCAGATGAGGGCTCCATAAATATATCCTCAGTCTTGTATGCTAAAGCAAGGAGCTTGTAGAGTTCATCATCATCTACCGTGGTAAAGCCATCAATTAAAGGCCACATAGCTTTTCCGACAAAACCGGAGGGGCGTGCGCATGCCAGACCATCAGCTGCTGTCACATTATCTATACCAAAGTCTTTTACGCTTACCTTATTATGAAGCTGGGTCACAACCCCCAACATCATAGATGGGCAATGGCTTGGTTCAGTAAAGATAATATGAACGTGCTTGCCAAAGATAAGCTTTAAACCAAAGGCAACTCCTCCAGGTCCACCACCAACACCGCAGGGTAGATATACAAAGAGGGGATGATCCTCATCAACACGGCACTCATAGGCTGCAAGTTGATGAGCAAGACGTCTTGCTGCTACTGCATAGCCACAAAAAAGAGTCTTTGAATTCTCATCGTCTACAAAATAGCAATAGGGATCTCCCTCAGCCTGTTTACGACCCTCTTGCACGGCCTTTGAATAATCATCCTCATATTCAATAACCTGAACACCAGCAGCTCTAAGCTTATCTTTTTTCCATTGACGAGCATCAGCACTCATATGAACGGCAGCCTTAAAACCAAGGCTTGCAGACATAATGCCAATACTTAGGCCAAGGTTACCTGTTGAGCCAACAGCTACTGTATATTGAGAAAAGAAGTCCTTAAACTCTTGGCTAGCAAACTTAGCATAATCTTCTTGAGGATTTTTAGGGTCGATAAGACCTGCCTCTGCAGCGAGCTGCTCTGCATGGTATAAGACCTCATAAATTCCGCCTCTGGCTTTAATAGATCCAGAAATGGGAAGTTCTGAATCAAGTTTAAGCCAAAGTCTACCTGGCAGCGTGCAGTTATATTGGGAGCAGAGAGCTTCCTGTAAGCTGGGACAAGCGCAAAGTGGAGACTCCAAGATGCCATTAGTCTTTTTTATGCTTTCAAATTCTTTTACAAAATAAGAGCTAAAGCGTTTAAGTCTTAAAGCAGCATCTTGTACATCCTCTTTGCTGAGACCAACAGCCTTCAAGCCTTCATCATCTGAAATCTTAAGAGCTTCTTTGTTAAGCCAAGCGCACTCTTTTAGATCAACAAGGCTTTGAAGGATTTCATGTTCCTGTATCCACTGTTCAAGGCTTTTGCCTTCTACCATACTGTTCATATCCAACATAATGCATCCTGTTCTTGTATAAGAGTTCTTATTAGAGCCCCTTGAAGGCTCTTTGAAAGCCCGTTAGACAATAAGGCTTACACCCAAGCAAATAATCAAGCCAACAAAACTTGCAATAGTCATAGGGACGGTAAGATATCTCAGGGTTTCTTTTAAGCTCATGCCCATATATTCCTTAATGAGCCAAAATAGTGAATCTGTTACTTGGGTCCAGCCAATAGCCCCTGCTCCAATTGCAATAGCTATAAGCTCTGGGGGTACAGAGCTTCCTGCCATCAAAGGAAGAACTATTCCAGCTGCACTAATCATGGCTACAGTTGCAGATCCAACGGCAAAGTGCATGATGCCCGCAATAAGCCAGGCGAGAAGGACAGGGCTTATCGGCAGTCCAGAGAGCGCATCAGCTAAAGCTGTGCCAATGCCAGAATCTATAAGGATTTGGTTAAAGGCACCACCTGCTCCAATGATGAGTAAAATTCCTGCTATGGAGCCAAAACTTTTTTCAGTGATGCTAAGAAGTTGATCCATTTTGTATCCGCGTGATAAACCAAGACTCCAGTAGGCAAAAAAGACTGATAACAGTAAAGCAGTGATAGGATTACCAATAAATTCTACTAGCGGCATAATGCTTGCTTGAGGATTAATAAATAGAGAGCAAATGGTCTTTCCAACCATAATAAGTAAAGGCAGTAGAATGGTAAATAATGTAATACCAAAGCCGGGAAGCTTGTCATCATTAATGCTCGTAGCATCTTTTGATTCTTTTTCTTCCTTTAGATCTAAGGCTTTTCTTTCTGGGGATGGTTTGTAGAAGTATTTAGAATACAAAGGTCCGCCCACAATAGCACAAGGAAGCCCCGCGAGAAGGCCAAAGACAATAACCTTTCCAACATCTGCTCCTAGAGTAGCACAAATTGCCATTGCTGCAGGATGAGGTGGGACTATGCAGTGTACGGTCATCAAAGATAGACCTAAGGGTACAGCAATTTGAATTTTAGAAAGCCCGGCATCGCGAGCAATAACATATACCAGTGGAACTAATAAAACAAAGCCAACCTCAACAAATACAGGTATACCTGCAATAAAGCCAACTATCATGATGACCCAGGTGGCACGCTGTTTACCTAATAGTCTAAGCAGCGTTTGAGCAATTTTTTGAGCTCCTCCACTAGCTTCTAGCATAGCTCCTAATATAGAGCCAAGACCAATAATTAAAGCAAGAAAACCCAAGGTGCCACCAACGCCTTTTTCCAGAGAGCCTGCAATTTGTTCTAAAGGCATTTGAGTGACCAGGGCAACAAAAATTGCTGCCAGAGATAGTGCTATAAAAGCATGAAGTTTAGCCTTAACAATTAAGACTACAATTAAAACTATGGCAATAAGTAAGGTGCCAATTAAGAGGGGAGTGGACATAGCTCTCCTTTCAAAACGTGACCCAAATCACAATGAGATCTCATCGCTATTGTGACAAAGATCAAAGGAGCTTGACAAAGTATTGTTTTGAAGCTCAAGATGAATTAGATTCAGCTATGGTGCCAAGAGTATCTAAACAGAATCTAAACAGCATGCTTGTTAATATTGAATTCATGCAAGATAGAAGCTGGCTAACATATCAATGGAAAGGGCGGGCGTAGTGGCTAAGCAAAGAGATATAGTGCTTGATATCACCAAGTTCATCTTAAGTATTATGATTGTCTTTTTGCACTTGGGCCCTACTAATTATTTTCGCTGGACCATTGCCATGCCGCTCTTGCGTCTAGCGGTTCCCGTGTTCTTTCTCATTAGCGCGTATTTGTTTTTTACGGGCATTAATCGCTGTCAAGACGGTAAACAGCGCCGCAAAAGGTATCTAAGCTTTGCAAAGCGTACACTTATACTGTATTTCTTCTGGGCTCTTATATTTTTTCAGCCTATGCTGGAATACCGAGAATGGTTTAAAGAAGGTTTTTCTAGTGGCATATATAATCTTGCACGAGACACCTTTATGGGTTCTACCTTTATTAGCTCTTGGTTTATTATGGCTTTGTTTATTGCGGTCACGGTAGTTTTGTTTCTTAGATCTTTTATGAGAGGCTACCAAGTTCTTATACTTAGCTTTATTCCTTTTGTTTTTGCTACGCTTGCAGCTAATTACTTTTATGTTCCCGCACTACATCCTTATTTAGAACTAGCTACAAATTATATTCCTTGGCCTTATAACAATTGCTGTATTGCTTTTTTCTGGGTAAGTCTAGGTGCTTTATTTGCCGATAAGGGCGCTGAATATTTTATAGCACTTAAGACTAAGAAAACTGCACTAGCTGTAGTGCTGGTTGGATGTATTGTCTCTATTGTTCTCTTGTATATGGAAGCAAATATTTGTTTTGGCAATAACTGGTCTTATGCAGGTGATGCTTATTTTGCTTTAATTCCTGCCTGTATAAGCATTATGATCTTACTTTTGATGCACCCCAAATATAAGGATAACTCAAAAGCTTTAGAATTTATGCAGGTGGCAAGTGTTGTTACCTATGTTGTGCATACAAATTTATATGTAGTATTGGAGCAGTGGGGGCATAAACTTTCAGAAGATATTTGGGCGGGTTATTTCCCCTTTATAGTTATTTTAGTATTCTGCTGGTTCTTAAGCTGGCTTATTATGTATCTGCGCCAGTTTAGATTGTTACAATGGATGAAATACATAAGCTAAAGAGTATTGCTAAAGAGTGTTGTAGCGTGCTTGATCATCAAGCTTTCTTATCGTCAAAAGATGCTTAAGACTTAAGGGAGAAAAGATGCCTAAGAAGATTCTTTTAGATATTGCTCAAAGCGTTTTAAATATGAATAGAGCTGCAATAGAATCTCAAATTCATGAAGCGCTCAAAGATCCCTCTTTAAGCATTAAAGATATTTATGAAAACGGGCTCAATAGGGGTATGACCCAAGCCTTAGAACTTTATGAGAAAAAAGAGTTTTACCTCCCTGAGCTTATTGTTTGTGCAGATACATTAAATCTGGGTTTAAGCATATTGCGCTCTCAAGGTAAATTTGAAACAAGCTCGAGCCTTAAGGTGAGCATTGGCGTAATTGAAGGAGATACCCATGAGATTGGCAAGAATATTGTTAAAGTAATGCTAGAAGCTGCGGGCTTTGATGTTCAAGATCTGGGAGTTAACAATAATTACCGTGATATTATCGCCAAAGCGCTTGAGCATGAGTCTGATGTTATTTGTTTGTCATCCATGATGACTTCTACTATGCCACATATGGGGCTTGTAATAAAAGAGCTTAATAAGATGCAAGAAGATGGGCGTCTAAGCCCAGATAAGCGCCCTTTGGTCATTGTTGGTGGCGCTCCAGTCACAGAGCAGTACGCTAAAGATATTAAGGCGGATGCTTATAGCTCAAATGCTCCAGAAACGGTAATGGCCATAAAGAGGCTTCTAAAAGATAAGCTTGAAAAAGATGAGCTTGGTGATCAGTCTGGTAATCTGGGGGCACAGAAGCAAGAATTCAAGCAGGCCGATAAAAACG
>JAEZZM010000002.1 GCA_023418575.1 Actinomycetes bacterium
GTTAGATCCCCTTATTCAAGACTAAGGTTTACTCGTCAATAAGGCGTGTGTTGTAAACCTCAAACACATATGAGCCCCAGCTTCCAGCTAAGGTCCCTAAGCAGGCGCCGCAGATGGAGTTAAAGAAAATATCCACAATAGAGTTCTGAGTAAAATTAAGCTCTACTAGACAGTAGATACAGGTGGGAAGCAGGCAAAGACAGCACGCGTATAAGGTTGCCCTCCAAGGTTTAATTCTTCCGGTGTTAATAATAAGTAGGAGTGAGGCCCCAAAGACCCAAAACAAGACAAAGCGTACAAAATTAGTTGAAATGATAAAGGTAATGAGCTGCTCATAAAAGGGCAGCGCCAAAATTAGCATAAGACTACCAGTAAGTCCGCTAAAATATAGCAATTTGAAATGTCTACTAAAAGCAGAGCTGATACTCGTAAGGAGCTTGTCTATCATGTTTACCTTGTCACTTGCTTTGCGCTACAATAGCTAATTGTTTAACGGGTTGTGGCTCAGTTTGGTAGAGCGCTCGGTTCGGGACCGAGAGGTCGTGGGTTCAAATCCCGTCAACCCGACCATTAAAAACAGCAGGTCAGACTTGTATTGTCTGGCCTTTTTTATTATATCATAGCGATATTTTGACCACTCTTTTTGTAAAGAATTACATATAGGCCTAAAGACTTGTATGTCCATAAAGTCCAATACATCGACTTTAAAAACTGCTGGTAAAGAGGCAAAAATAATAAATGTCATAGTCATTTTGTAAGCTAATCTCAATCAAGAAAAGAGAAAGGTTTGCATTATGAATATTAAGGATGTTTTAGCTATAGCCCAGCGTCAAGCTAGTAAAAAGGGAGTAAGTCAGGCATGTAGTGATTACGCTTACAAACAAACATATAAGTATCTTAAGGGGCGCTATGAAGGGATCAGCTTAAAGCAAGATGATATTAGTCAGATATTTGCTTATTTTTGGGCAATCATTAAACGTAAGTCTGCACATGCAGGAAGTGCATATAGCTCGCGTTTAGTTTTGAAGGCTTTTGTTAACAGTCTGATTTCAACGGGAAGAGATATTGAAGAAGTAATATCAGAAATGTATGAAAGCTATGCAGCAAGCATAAAGCCTGAGATCCTAAAAGAGATGGCAGCTTCACTGCGTGCATAATTTTTAACTTTTGCTTAAATGCTCAAGCAGATTTTTAAGAGAGCAGGTATTTTTAAGAGCGTTTAGCGCTTGCTTTAAGGCTAACTCTTAAAAAAGATGTGTACTTAATGCATAGGCCGCGCTACTTGTTTTGCTATAGCCACCGTGTCGCTGTTATTATGTAGGAACTTAGGGTACTATAAATTAACTAAGTACAATAGACCAAAGGTCTAGCGCTACCCATTAGAGGGGGGAGCAGCTAACATGTTATGCAGGAGGCATGGTCAATGGGTATTCTAGGTGGAATTGGACCTACAGAACTAATAATCATTTTGGTTATTTGTCTTTTGATTTTTGGCCCAAAGAATCTGCCAAAGCTTGGTAATTCACTTGGTAAGACAGTAAAAGGTATCCGCAAGGGTATGGAAGATGATGATGAGACTCAAGAGCCAAAAGAAAGTTCAGAGCCTCGCAAAATTACAGCTGCTGATGATAAGACAGAAGTTGATGTAGTTATTAATACCAAGACTGAGAACAAGTAGCTAAAACAAGTTTATAACAAAGTTTAAAAGCGGCGTATGTTGTAGTTAAGATGACATATGCCGCTTTATGACTGTAATAATCCCCCAGGCCGCTTAAGCGGCTCTGTTGTTAGAAGAGGAGTAGAGAGAATGGCCAAAGAGGTAATTCTTACCCCAGAAGGACGTGAGAAACTCATTGAGGAACTTGCGTATTTAGAAAACGATAAGCGTGCAGAAGTTGGTGAGCGCATTCGCGTAGCTCGTGAGTTTGGTGATATTTCAGAAAATTCAGAGTATGATGATGCCAAAAATGAGCAAGCTTTTGTAGAAAGCAGAATTGCTGAGATTACTCAGATCTTAGCAAATGCCACCATTGCTGATGTTCCTAAGCGCAGCAATAAGGTAAACATTGGTAATACTGTAACGCTAAAAGGTGACGCTGGAGAGTTGGTAGTTTCTTTAGTTGGAACTGCTGAAGCAAATCCTGCTGAAGGTAAAATTTCTAATGAATCACCAGTGGGCGCAGCTATCATGGGCAAGAAAAAGGGTGATGAGGTAGAGGTAGTAACTCCATCAGGAAAAACCCTACGTTATTTAATTGAAAAAATTTCTGCAAAATAAGACTTAATACTTAAGGAAGTAAGCTTATGTCTAATGAGGTTCAAGCACAAGAGAGCACGCAGATAATTGAAGATGATCCACGTCAAGTGCGCATAAATAAGCGTCAAAACTTGATTGCACAGGGAAAAGACCCTTATGGTCACCGCTTTGAGGTAAGTGCGCACGCTGCAGAGCTAGAGCAGAAATATGCCAGTTTAGAAAACGGTGAACAGTGCGATGAGAGCTATACCTTAGCCGGTCGCATTATGGCTATTCGTGATCAAGGTAAAATTTGTTTTATCGTAATGAAAGATGAAAGCGGTGAAATTCAGCTCTTCATACGCATAAATGAGCTTGGTGAAGCTGCATATGAAGAGGTAAAAGAACTTGATCTTGGTGACTGGATTGGTGTTGAAGGAACTGTTTTGCGTACGCGCAGAGGTCAACTTTCAATTGCTCCCAAGTCAGTTGAACTTCTCTCTAAAGCCTTACGTCCTCTACCAGAAAAGTTTCATGGTCTTACCGATAAGGAAACGCGTTATCGTCAGCGCTATGTAGATCTTATCGTAAATCCAGAGGTTAAAGAGGTTTTCTCTAAACGCTTTAAGATAATCTCTGCAATTAGAAAAACTATGGAATCTTTGGGCTTTGTAGAGGTGGAAACCCCTATGATTCATATGATTCCAGGTGGAGCTAATGCTAAGCCTTTTAGCTCTCACTATAATGCGCTTAACAGAGAAGTATATATGCGTATTGCTCCTGAGCTGCATCTTAAGAGGTTGCTTGTTGGTGGTTTTGAGCGCGTTTTTGAGATTAACCGTTGCTTTAGAAATGAAGGCATGGATCTACGCCACAATCCTGAGTTCACTACCATTGAGGCCTATCAGGCTTACTCAGATGTTGATGGTATGAAAGACTTGGCTCAAACCATCATTCAAGCAGCTTGTGATGCGGTTTGTTCTTCTCGCCAGCTTAATTATCAAGGACAAGAGATAAATTTAGATGGCAATTTTGCTTCCTTCACAATGTTTGAGCTTGTTTCCCAAAAATTGGGAAAAGATATTAACTTTGATTGTAGTCTTGAAGAACTCAAAGAGATTTGCGATAAGCATGGTATTGATGTTCAGGAATCATGGGGCAAGGGTAAGATTATCTCTGAGCTCTTTGAAGAGTTAGTAGAGGCAAGTCTTATTAATCCTACCTTTGTGACAGATTATCCGCTTGAGGTTTCACCGCTTGCAAAAAAGAAGGCGGATGACCCACGCCTTACTGATCGCTTTGAGCTTTTTATTGGGGGCCGTGAATACGCTAATGCTTTTTCTGAGCTCAATGATCCCGTTGATCAAGAATCGCGCTTTGCAGATCAAATGGAAGCTAAGCGTTTAGGCGATGAAGAAGCAATGGACTATGATACAGATTATATTCGCGCACTAGAATATGGTATGCCTCCTGCGGGTGGTATAGGTATTGGTATTGATCGCTTGGTGATGCTTCTTACTGATCAAGCTTCAATTAGAGACGTGCTCTTATTCCCGCAGATGCGTGATGAAAGCTAAGGTCCTCACGTTTTAGCTGTCAAGCGGTATTGCCTAGATGCGTACCGCTTTTTTATACCTTGTTTTCAAGGGGGATAAATGTTTGAGAAATTTACTGAACGTGCTAACAAAGTTCTAAAGTTTGCGCAGCAGGCAGCTCGCGAACTTAAAAAGGATTATGTTGGCTGTGAACATATGCTGCTTGGTCTTCTTAAGGTTGAAGATGGTATTGCTGCTAAAGCTCTTACAGAGCTGGGTTTGAGCTATGATGAGCTTTTTAATCGTTTGCAAGAAGAAATAAAAGAGGGACAAGAAGCTCCTTTGGGGCGCATTCCCTTTACTCAAGATGCAAAAGAATGCTTAGAGCTAGCTCTTAAGGAGTCCCTGTCTTTAGGCCAAAATTTTATTTCTACTGAGCATATTTTACTTGGTCTTCTTGCTCAGTCCTCTAATAAGGCCTTAGATCTTTTAAGTAGCTATGAGTTTAAGCAGGAAGACCTGGAAGCTCTAGTAAAAGATCTTATGAAAAAAGAGACCCGTCTTCCTTTTGGTGGAAAAGCTACCCCCATCCCCAAAGGTGAGGGAAAAACTCCAGCTCTTCCCTATGGACTTGGGCAAGAGGCTAAGAACAGCAAAGATGAGCCTTTGCTTGTTGAATATGGTCGCAACCTTACTGAGCAAGCAAAAGAAGGCCTCCTAGATCCTGTTATTGGTAGGGATGTAGAAATAGAGCGCGTAATGCAAATTCTTGCACGCCGCAGCAAAAACAACCCTCTTGTAATTGGGGATCCAGGAGTAGGAAAAACTGCCATAGCAGAAGGGCTTGCCCAGCTTATTGCTAGTGGCGAAGTTCCTGACATGCTGAGTGATAAAGAAATTTGGACCTTAGATATTGCTGCTCTTGTTGCAGGTGCAAAATATCGTGGTGAATTTGAAGAGCGTCTCAAGCAAATTGTTAAAGAGGTATCTCAAACAAAGCGTATTATCTTGTTTGTTGATGAGATGCATACCCTTATCGGGGCAGGTGCAGCAGAGGGCTCAGTTGACGCAGCTTCAATTTTAAAGCCTGCACTTTCCAGAGGCGAAATTCAAATTATTGGTGCTACTACCATGGACGAGTATCGCAAGCATCTAGAGAAGGATTCCGCTTTTGAGAGGCGTTTTCAACCGGTACTTATTACTGAGCCTAATCAAGATCAAGCACTTGAAATCCTGGAAGGCCTGCGTGAGCGCTATGAGCAACATCATAAGGTGCATTTTAGCCCCGCTGCCCTAGAAGCTGCAGTTAATCTCTCTGACCGCTATGTTCAAGACAGGTTTTTGCCTGATAAGGCTATAGATCTTATTGATGAGGCGGGTGCTCGCATGCGCATCCGTAAGAACATAAAGCCTCAAGAGCTCTATGACCTTGACGAGAATATAGCAGCGCTTAATAAAGAAAAGGAAGCAGCAGTTGAGGCCCAAGATTTTGAACGTGCGGCAGCTCTAAGAGATGAAGAGAAACGTCTGATAGCTCAAAAAGAAGAGCTTGAACAAGATTGGCGTGCAAGTTTAAGAGAAGATTATCTTGAGGTCAGCCCAGAAGAAATTGCTCAAGTTGTGTCAATGGCTACTGGTGTTCCTGTTACCAATCTTACCGAGGCAGAAACTGAGAAGCTCTTGCGCATGGAGCAAGTCTTGCATGAACGTGTAATTGGGCAAGATGAAGCGGTAATAGCTATCTCTAAAGCTATTAGAAGAGCTCGTGCTGGCTTGAAAGATCCAAAACGACCAGGTGGTTCATTTTTATTCTTAGGTCCATCAGGTGTTGGTAAAACAGAGCTCGCCAAATCCTTGGCTGAGTTTTTGTTTAACTCAGAGGAAGCCTTAGTAGTTTTTGATATGTCTGAGTACATGGAAAAGCATAGTGTTTCACGTTTAGTTGGTTCTCCTCCAGGATATGTTGGTTATGATGAGGGCGGTCAACTTACTAAACTGGTGCGCCAAAGACCCTATTCTGTAGTTTTATTTGATGAGATTGAAAAAGCTCACCCTGATGTCTTTAACATTTTGCTTCAAATTTTTGAGGAAGGAAGACTAACAGACGCTCAGGGAAGAAAAATAGATTTTAGAAATACGGTCATTATCATGACTTCAAACGTTGGAGCTCGTGAAATTTCAAAGGATACTCCTTTGGGCTTTGCGCACTCTACCGCTGATGAGGCTGCTTTGTCTTACAAAGATATTAAGTCAAGCGTAATGACAGAGGTTAAAAAGACCTTTAGACCAGAGTTTTTAAATCGTCTAGATGAGATCATAGTCTTCAAGTCCCTGACATCTGAGCAAATTCTCAAGATTGTTGATCTTATGGTTGATGATCTGCGTGCCCGCCTTTATGAGCAGGGCATGTCTATTGTGCTTACTGAAGAAGCCAAAGAGTTTATCGCCAAAGAAGGAACAGATCCAGCATATGGAGCACGTCCTTTGCGCAGAGCTTTACAAAGTTTGGTAGAAGATCCTCTAGCAGAAGAAGTTTTGGAAGCTAAGTGGAAAGCAGGGGATCTCATTGAGGTAAACCTTGAAGAGGGTAAACTTCAGTTTAAGAAAAAAGACGGAGAGCTTATTGCCCCAAGAGTGCGTGAACACATAGCTCATAGAGAAGAGCCTCAGTTCATGGCTAAGTTTAAGGGTAGAAGCTCTAAAAGACCTATGAGTGGGGCAGGAAGCGGTGCTGTATCTTAGCTTGCTTATAGCAGCTAGTATGGAGCTTAAAACAAGAGCTAGCTAGTGACAGGCGCCAAGCAAGAAGCAACAAGTCAGAAGCAGCAAAAAGAGCAGTAAGTAACAATAAACAAAAAGAGCGGGGGAGGTACATGGATAAGGCTTTGATTGAAAAGCGTATGCAAGCGGCAATTAGGATGACCGCTCCTGGGACTGCCCTGCGCTCTGCTCTTGACATGATCTTAGCAGCACGACTAGGTGCATTAATTTGCATCGGGGATACCGATAAAGTCTTAGCGCTGGGTAATGATGGTTTTCCTCTTAATATTGCCTTTAGCGCTAACAGGCTTTTTGAGCTTTCAAAAATGGATGGCGCTATAGTTATTGATGATGATTTAGAGAATATCTTACGGGCCAATTTTCACCTTAATCCAGATCCCAGTTTGCCTACCACAGAGACCGGTATGCGTCACAGAACTGCTGCACGTATGTCTATGTGTACTGATTCTTTAGTTATTTCAGTTTCAGAGAGAAGGTCAGTTGTTAATCTTTATATAGGTGGTATCTCATACCAACTTAAAGAAAGCGGAGAGCTCATTAATGAGGCAAATCAAATGCTTATTGCACTTCAGACGCAAAGAAGCTCTTTGGATAGAGGTCTTCAACGTTTAAGTGCTCTGGAATTTGATGATTACGTGACATTGGGTGATGTAACGGCTGTAGTTGCTCGTTTTCAGACCCTTCTGGAAACAGGTCGTATGCTTTTAGAGATCCTTACTCAAATGGGCTCAAATGGACGCATGCTTAAAATTCAGCTTCGAGAGCAAACTCATGGCATGGATGAGCAATTTGACCTGATGATTAGAGATTATGCAAAAGACTCCTCCCAAGAAACTGCACTTAGTATTAGAGAAGAGCTCAATGTATTATCCTCACGTGAGCTCACTTCTCCCAAGAAAATTTGTCAGCTCTTAGGCTATGAGGGATTAAGAGAGGAAGATATTTTAAGGCCCTTAGGTTTGAGAACTCTTTCACGTGTTGCAGTGGTAACACATGATACAGCTGACCGTCTTGTTGATGAATACGGCTCGCTAAAAGGCCTTATGGATTCCATTCAAGATGACCCTGAGCACCTGGGCGATATGGGTATTAATAACCCTGCCTTACTGGTAGATAGTTTATATAGAATGTGGGGAAAGAGATAGTCATGACGCTGTCAAGTGTATCTGCTCAGTCAAATAACCAGCAAGAGCGCGCTGCGTTCTCATCGGTATGCTCAAAACTCAAGCCTGAACTGCTTGATAAGTTTGATTTAGATCAAGATAAGGGACCAGATACTCAGCCTTGGGCTCAGCTTGAGGGTAAGGTGGGTAAAAAAGCAGATCTTGCTATGGTAATTCTTGCTGGTGGTATAGGTGACCGCTTTGGAGCAGTTGGAGGAAAGCAGCTTTTTGAGATCTTGGGAAAGCCAGTACTTTCTTGGGCAATAGAAGCCTTTGATGCTTGTGAACAGGTGGGACATATTGTGGTAGTTGTTCCAGAGGATAGGCTAGAAGAATATAAAGAGCGAGCCATTGAGCCTTATAACTATGTAACACCCATCAGTATTGCGCATGCAGGAATGGTTCGTCAGGTTTCAGCTATGAATGGTATTTCTGCTGTTCCCGATAAGTTTAAATATATTGGCATACATGATGGCGCGCGTCCTCTTATTCAGCCTCAATTAGTAAGTCATGCGCTTAATGTGCTTAAAGGCGTAACTCAGGCTGATGGTGTTGTTGTGGGTCATCCTGCAATAGATACCATGAAGGTCATTGAGGGTAATAAGGTAGTAGGCACTCCTGATAGGTCCATGTTTTGGATTGCTCAAACCCCGCAAATATTTCATGCAAATGTAATTCGCTCAGCCCATTCTACCGCCATTAGTGAAGGTTATATTGGCACAGATGATTCATGTTTGGTAGAGCGTATAGGCGGAGAAATAATTTTGGTGAATTCTCCCCGAGACAATATCAAAGTGACGGTACCAGAAGATTTAGGTCCAGTATCTGCTGCTTTAGAAAAGAGGCTTTTAGAGCGCTAAGAGGTAAGGAATAGCAATGAAGCAAGAGTATCAAATTCTATCTAAACTGCGCATTGGCCTGGGCTACGATGTCCATGCCTTTGCTGAGAATAGAAAATTGATATTAGCTGGAATTGAGATTCCTTATCACAAAGGTCTTGATGGGCATTCAGATGCAGATGTAGTGTGTCATGCTCTCATGGATGCCATCCTTGGGGCTATGAATGCAGGAGATATTGGCAAGCTTTTTCCTGACACAGATGCACAGTTTAAAGATGCAGATTCATGCCTTTTATTAGAGCGGATAGCAAAGCTTATGAAGGAAGGCTCCTATTGTCTTTTGAATGCAGATATTGTAATTGCTGCCCAAGCTCCAAAACTTTCTCCTTATAGAGAGGCTATGCAAGAGAGGCTTGCTTCCTGTTTACAGGTGCCTAGTAGATGTATTGGTCTGAAGGCCACTACCACAGAAAAGCTTGGTTTTGTGGGGCGAGAAGAAGGAATTGCTTGCACAGCAAGCGTACTCTTAGTGCATGAAGGAGATGAGGATGTTTAAAGGTATTAGAGAAGACATAGCTACCGTTAAGGCTAAGGATGTTGCTGCTACATCTACCTTAAACATCCTGCTTAATTCAACGGGCATGAGGGCGATATGGCGATATCGTCGACATCATTGGCTGTGGAATCATGGCTTTAAAGCTTTGGCACGATTTTTGGCAACCCGCTCAAGACGCCGTTTTGGGGTTGAGATACATCCTGCAGCTCAAATTGGAAGACGTTTTATGATAGATCACGGCATGGGTGTAGTTATTGGTGAAACTACCATAATTGGTGATGATTGTCTGCTGTATCAAGGTGTTACCTTAGGGGGCACCGGCAAAGAAGAAGGTAAGCGCCACCCTACCCTGGGAAACCGCGTCATAGTTGGCGTTGGGGCCTGCGTGCTGGGAGATATTTATCTTGCTGATGATGTAAAAGTTGGTGGTGGAGCAGTGGTAGTTAAGGATGTGCATGAGGCATGTACCTTAGTTGGCGTTCCTGCTCACGCAGCTCCTAGTTCTTGGTCCTTGGATGAAAAGCTTGACGAACGATGTGGCAGGCAAGAGCTTTTACCAGATCCGCTAGAAGATCAAATTGAGATCTTACAGTCAGAGATTGAGACGCTTAAACAAGAATTATCCTCTCTTAAGCAGGCTATGGCTGAGAAATAAGAGATATATTTTATAGATTGGATACTACCCGTGTTACTTTATAACTCACAAACTCACAAAAAAGAAGAATTTGTGCCCATAGAGCCTATGAAGGTTAGAATGTATGCCTGCGGCCCTACAGTATATGACCAAATCCATATTGGCAATGCCAGAACATTCTTTAGCTTTGATATTATCAGGCGCTATCTCATGTATAAGGGCTATGAGGTCTGCTATGCACAAAATATCACTGATGTTGACGATAAGATCATAAACCGCGCTCATGAGGAGGGCACAAGCTCAGAGGATCTTGCTCAATACTATGCCGCTGCTTTTATCGAGCAAATGAGGCGCTTTAAGATTTTAGATCCAGATATTAGGCCTCACGCCACCAAAGAAATTGGCCCCATGATAAAGATGATTAGCACCTTGATTGAAAAAGGGCATGCCTATGAGGCGGCGGGAGATGTGTATTTTTCTGTACGCTCATACAAGGACTATGGAAATATCTCAGGTCGCGATTTGGATGATCTCTTAGTTGGCGCACGTATTGAAGCAAATGAGCTTAAAAAGGATCCCTTGGACTTTGTTCTGTGGAAGAGTGCAAAAGAGGGGGAGCCTTCCTGGGATTCTCCTTGGGGAAAAGGTAGGCCCGGGTGGCACACTGAGTGCTCCGCCATGGTTCATCGTTACCTTGGAACCCCCATTGATATTCACGGGGGAGGATCAGATTTAAGCTTCCCTCATCATGAAAATGAGTCAGCCCAAGCATGCTCGTGCTGGGAGCATAAGCTTGCAAACTACTGGATGCACGCTGGTATGCTTTTGGTTGACGGGGAAAAGATGTCTAAATCCTTGGGTAATTTTCATACCCTAAAAGAGGTTTTGGATCAGCATAGTCCTGAGGCCTTACGCTTACTGATGCTTCAGACACATTACCGCTCTAGCATGGATTTTTCTTTTGAGAGACTTAAAGGTGCAGAAAGTTCTGTAGAGCGTATTAAATCTTGCCTTAGAAGACTGGCCTGGCAGCAAGAACAGGCTGCCACTTTCCAGGGGCAAGCGGTCATGCAAGGACAAGCAGCCTTGCAGGAAGAAGACGGCGATAAGGGTGCAGCTAATCCTGCAGATAAGGCTGTTGCCGATAAAAGCTTTGCTTTGCTCTTATCGGAAATCAAAGAAAAATTCATTGCTGCTATGGACGATGACTTTAATACCGCCAGTGCTATATCTGAGGTATTTAACTTGGTAAATGCAGCTAATGTTTATCTAGATTCATTGAGCCTTCCAGCTGCGGTGGGTGCTGAAAGCTTAAGTCTTTGCCAAAGAGCAGCAGAGCTTATCTGCAAACTTTTATCCATATTTGGAATTGACCTGGTACTTGAACACGAGATTTCTTATCCACAGGAAATAATAGATCTTGCAAGACAGGTAAAAGAAGAGGCTGGGCAGCTAGTTGAGGGCTTAGATAGTGCAGTTCTTGAGCTGAGCAATGAAGAGTCTGCAGCAAGATTCCTACTTGCCTTGCGACAAGAGGCGCGTAGCCAAAAGAACTGGGCTCTTGCTGATACTATAAGAGACAGACTTAAAGACTTAGGTCTTCTTATAGAAGATACTCAAGCTGGAGCACGTATAGTTCAGGCTAAGTAGGGCTTGAGCTTTATGCCTTGGACTTAAAAATACATAAGTTGTAAAGTGCAATGAGATATGGATTGACGATAAGGTGAAGAGGACGGCAGATGCCTGAATACTTAGAAGGAAAACGAGCAGCATTTGAGCTTTTAACTACCCAAACTCCGCTTAAGCGTGCCTTTCTTCAAAAAGGTGATCATAAGCTGCAAGATCTTATCGACCAGCTTAAAGAGCGTTCGGTACCCATTAAATTTGTTGAGAAAAAGGAGCTTGATTCTAAGTCAAGTCACGGTGCTCATAATGGTGTAATACTTGAGCTTGCGGCGTATAACTATGCCTCTCTTGCAGACATCATTAAAGCTTCTCAAGATGAGAGCTCTAGTTTAGTTTTGGTGCTTGATCATATTACAGATGAAGGAAATTTGGGAGCAATATTGCGCAGCGCTGAAGTTGTGGGCGCAGCTGGGGTAATTATTCCAAATAAGCGTAGTGCACAAGTTAGCTCGGCTGTATATAAAACTTCTGCTGGGGCAGTTTTGCATGTAAAGCTTGCTCAGGTATCTAATATTTCCCAAGCCTTAAAACTTCTTAAAGAGGCAGGTTTTTGGGTGGCTGGAGCATCAGAAAAAGCTAAGCAAAATATTTGGCAGGCTCCTTTAGAGGGAAAACTTGCTCTTGTCTGTGGTAATGAAGGTTTTGGTATATCACCTTTAGTTCAAAAGAATTGTGACTTCTTTGTGTCTTTACCGCAAAAGGGTAAGCTGGCTTCTCTTAATGTGGCACAAGCTTGTACAGCTATTGCTTATGAGTGGATGAGAAGGACTGAAGGCGCTTAGATGTCTGGCAAAAAATACAAGCGGCTTATGCTGGTTGATGGCTATAACGTTATCAGGGCAACTGGTCGTTATAGCAGCATGATAGATGATGATGGTTCTGTAAGTGATGTATATATGCGCGCACGAGAAGCCCTTATCGGAGACGTTGCCTATGCAGCACAGGGTAAGTATGAGGCTTGTATAGTTTTTGATGGAGGAGGTAATCCTCACTCTGACGGTAAGTCTTATAAGACTGCCGGTGTTCAAATAGTGTTTTCAGCCTATGGCCAGGAAGCAGATACGGTGATAGAAAAACTTGCCACTCAAGCACGAGAACACGATAAGGAAGTTCTAGTGGTTACTTCTGACGCTGCAACGCAGTGGACAGTTGTGGGAGATGGCGTAAGCAGGCTTTCTAGCCGTATGTTTAATGAAGAAATTGAACTTATGAGAGGTGATCTTGCTGAAGACGCTATGAATTACAGCAAGAATACACTGGTTTCTCGTCTTCCTGCAGATATAGCGGAGAAGTTGCGTAAGATGTCTAGGGGAGAAGGGCTTTAGCTGCTTGATGTAGAGTAGTTTTAGAAGCTTGCTATTTTGGTATCTATACGATAATATAGATAATCGCATTAAGCCGGTGTAGCTCAATGGCAGAGCAAAGGTTTTGTAAACCTTAGGTTACGGGTTCGACTCCTGCCACCGGCTCCACAGCTAGATCAAGCTCCCTTCA
>JAEZZM010000035.1 GCA_023418575.1 Actinomycetes bacterium
GGCTGTCATCTGCATCGCAGAGCGTTCGGTTACGGCTTTGCCGGACGTGGTCGCACCAAGAAAAAAGCGGTAACCACTGCCTTGGGTGGTGTTTTGCGGCTTGTCACGGGAATGAAAAAGTGAAGACTAAAACCCCATAGAAAATAAACCTCCTTCCTGGTATTTGGGCATGAAAAAAGCACCCCACAAACGTGAAGTGCTTCGGTGTGTAACTGTGCTGTCTAAAAAGAATTATTCGTCGTCGCTCAATGATTCTTCCAACGCCTCACGAGCTGTTTCATAGCTAGGAACGCTTGGGTCTTTTGCGATTTGCTCAGCTTCTTTCATGGCAGCCAAGGTTTCTGGATTGGGAGATTGACTTCGGGCAGCTTGGATTTCTTTATTAATCTCCTCCAAAGACATGTCCGATACTCCGTTTTGCGCTGCTTGTTCGCGCAGAGCGACCATGGATTCTTTTCCCAATATCTGATTTTCCATAGTGGTATCAGGTTGTGTGTTTTCGCTCAGCAAAGCCAAGTATTCGTCATAGATGTAAATCTTGTTCCGTTTTTGCTGTTTATAGAGGCGCAAGATGCCAAGATCGAGCAGACGGTTAAAGGCAATTGCTGTGGTGCTAAAGGCCATACCCAAGTCTTTTGCAGTCGACTTAATTTCTGCCATTGGATGTTTTTGCAGATAATCAAAGACTTTTTGCATGGTTTGATAGGTTCTCGCTGTGTAGCCGGCCTCACCTAGCATGCGTAGATGTTTCTCGTGGAGAAGCAAAAGAGATTCAGCTGTGTCAAGAGCATCTTTACCGGAAATCATGATTCCGCGAATAAAGAATTTGACCCATTGCTCGTAGTCTCCGCTTTTTCTCACAGCACTCATTCGGTCATAGTATTCGATCCGGTTTGCTTTGAGGTATGTCGAAAGATACAAGGAAGGGGTTTGAATTACATGCTTCTCCAGCAGGTAAAGAACGATTAGAAGTCTTCCGATTCGTCCGTTACCATCTAAAAACGGGTGAATGGTCTCAAACTGATAATGAATGAGAGCTGCTCTGATCAATGGATCCAAATCATCATCTGCATTCATATATTTTTCCAAATCAGATAGAGCGGCGTGCATTCTCTCAACATTGGGTGGGATATATCTTGCTGTTCGAATTGTTGATCCTGCTCCACCGATCCAGTTTTGGCTACGCCTATATTCACCAGGGTTTTTCTCTTTGCCACGCACCCCAGAAAGTAATACTTGGTGGGTTTCCAAAAGTAACCGACTACAAAGAGGAAGGTCATTTAATCGATCAATAGAGTAGTTCATAGCCTTGGTGTAGTTCACTACATCAGATACATCCGCATTAACGTTGGCATCAATCGATGGGTCAAAAAGGTCTTCCAGCGTAGCTTGTGTCCCTTCAATTTGTGATGAAAGCAAGGCTTCTTTTTGAACGTACATCGAGACAAAATGATCCATGCTCGGAATATTTTTCGCTTTCTCATCCAATGCAGCTAACACCTTATGCGCTTGAATCAGAAGCGAAGTGAGTTCCTCGTCAATTTCCAATGCGGGTGATGGTGGCAAGGGTGTAGGAACAAAAGAAAAATAAGCAGCTTGTCCAGACAGATTCTTTTCCAAAAAGCCAGCTCTAGTGTTGCTCATCCTTAAGCCCTCCTTTCAAAATACTACCCACATTATACTCCTCTTATTTTCAAAAATAAAAAGTTTTCAAAATAAGAGTTCGTTCCGATCATCTATATTTCGATTTCTCGTTCTACCTAAAGCACCAGCAGTCCTCGTGAATCGTAGACCGACTCTGAGGTGTCGTTGCCGCAGCGGATGGCTCGGTCGAGTGCCATGATGGTGGCGATTGCTCCGTCGATTTTCTCGGTGGATTTTGCTTTGTCGGCTTTGATGTTTCCGGCGGGGTCTTGGCAGATGTAGATGTTGTCCATCATCCAGCGAAGTACTGGGTGTCCACCGTGTGCTAGTTTGGTTTCGAGGGCGAGTTTCATGAGTTCTTTGGTTGATGGGCTCATGTCTTTGAATCCTTGCCCGAAAGGCACGACGGTAAAGCCAATGCCTTCGAGGTTTTGCACCATCTGAACGGCTCCCCAGCGGTCAAAGGCGATCTCTCGGATGTTGAAGCGTGTACCGAGGTTTTCAATGAAGGTTTCGATGTAGCCGTAGTGAACGACGTTTCCTTCGGTGGTACCCAGAAAGCCTTGTTTTTCCCATACATCATAGGGTATGTGATCTCTGGCTACTCGAAGTTCAAGGTTGTCTTCGGGAATCCAAAACCACGGCGCAATCACATAAGGATCATCATCTGTCAGAGGTGGGAATACGAGAACGAAGGCAGTGATGTCGGTAGTCGATGATAGGTCGAGACCACCGTAGCAAACACGTCCTTCCAAGTCCCCGAGGTCAACGGGGCTGGCGTTTTTGTCCCATACTTCTAGTGGCATCCAGTGCACGGCTTGTTTTACCCACTGGTTTAAGCGGAGTTGTCTGAAGGTGTTTTCTTCGGCTGGGTTTTGCCGAGCGGATTCACAGGCTGCTTTGACCTTATCGATGCCGACGGTGATGCCGAGTGAGGGGTTGGCTTTATTCCACGTGGCTAGATCGATCCAGTCATCGTTTTGAGTTATAGGACAAAAAGTGTGTCTGGGACAATTATTCAGTTAGGTATGGATAAGGGCTTGTGTGATGCAGTTCACCCCACACTAAACCATCACCCCATCTTGGTGGTACATCTGTCTCTTTTTGGTTACTTGCATAGATTTCATACAAGCGGTCAATGTCTGCATCTGTTGGCATTGACCGTATTGATTGTGGGCTAAGGTCAGGCTTTTCGCTATGCATATAGCAATACCAATACACTGCCTTAATTCTGCGAATAAAATTTTAGTCCCCTATGGTTTCTAGGAAGAGCTCTAATCTGGGTATTTGTGCCACCTTCTATGTAATTATTCGTTGCAGGAAGCGGTCCTTCTTTAGTGATACTAGGATCTAAATAGGTAAAGAGTGTTGCACTATTTATAAGGGCTATAAGCCCTCTTCTGGCCTTTCTAAGGCGTTCGTGGGTACATTCTTTTCTTTTGTTGATAACTAACTTATCATTTAGAAAATCACTTCAAAACTCGCACCATTGCATAAAGCTCTCAAGCCACCACTGGGCTTGTTGTAGGTTTTCTATATGCATCAATTCTTGGGAGAGCCTGTATAATTCAGCGCCTGCCTGTAGCTTGGGACGTGTCGTCGTACAGCGTTTAACTAAAGCAAAATACGTAGAATAAACAGCGCTGTATCTTTGTGCTAGGCCATATTTCTTTAACAGCTTTAGCCAATCCTTTAGCTGTGTCACTTATAACCATATCAGGAGCTGGAATGTCTCTAAGCAAAGCTTTCCATCCTTATAGATGTTTCAGCACGAGCAAGATACCAAGACAAGATATATTGCTCACTTCGAGCAATAAGGATTACTGTTTTTCTATCGAGATAAATTCCATCCACAAAGGTAACCCTATGGATTTCTCCTGTCGGCTTTTGCAAAGCCCAGATATTTAAAAAACTTTGAAGTATGTCTTCTAAATGTCCTTCCACACCCAGGCATCTCTATTTGTGTTTTTCTAGACATAAGCCAAGAAAGAAACAACTTAAACTCGCGTGATACGGTGGTGTTGGTATGCGTTGTACTGAAGTTACAGCTCCTACAACGCCAACGTTGTTTGCCTGACTTTGTCTTCCCATTTCTCTTCATTTGACCACCGCACGTAGGGCAAATCTTATTATTCACAGCAATCTCCTTAAATCAGAGTACTTTTTTGTCTGATTTAAGGGTATCTATCTGGGAAAACGTTTAATACTAGACACACCTTTTGTCCGAGTAAAAAAGTCGATTTTTTTTGACTTTTTACATGAAAATAGGTGCTAACCTGGGTCAACACCTAAATTCAGACACACTTTCTGTCCTATAAGCCGAAATATATCTAAAAATGATTTAGTGGTACTAATTTGAAGTAACTAGCTCTAACACATCGTGTGGCGTTGTGAATACACCAATCGTGTCACCGTTTGAATCAGAGAATTCAACTTCATAATAAATGCCATCATAATCTAAGACAATGGCTCCTTTGGTTCCGATTGGAAATTCTTCAAATTCTTTAATAAGTTTTACGACGTCTAATTCTTTCATTGCTAATTTCCTTTCTTGTCTGGATATATCTTAAACCTCAAATAAGTTGTTCTAGTCTTATGCCAAAAGCGAAGAGCAAGCTTTTTATAAATAAATAGTAAACCGGCTCTTTTTGAACTGCACGCCGGACTTGGAACAGTCCTTAATTCTTCCCTGTTTAATACGGATGTGATCGATCAAGTGAGCGATAAGAATTTCATTCAAGCCGTTTATTTCGAGTGCTTGTTTTTGCTCTTTTAAGCGATAGATTTCCTCTGCTAGAGTATCGTAGGTCTCTTTGTTTTATGCACTTGGATGAGTTGTTGCACGTATTTTTATTTCTCAAAATTTTACCTGCTTACGTATTTCATCCATACTATCCTAAAATTCCTCCCCGAGTAGAGTATAGACTGTTAACCAGGGGTAAACCCTAAAAGCAGTCATTAACCAATAGACAGGCTGATGATACTCCCCCAAGCTAATCGTCATGAAAAATTAGTTAATGGAGGGTTTCTCTTACTATATTTTTTAGTTAATAAAGTCAACATGGGTATGAGAATAAAATACTAATTCTTGGTTATACAAAGATTCAAAATATTCATGATAGGTATCAAGTACTCGATTGGTGAGATTGACAGTGATCTGACGACCGCTGCTGTATTGAAAATAATTTATATAATATTCGGTAAGGGTGGTTTTGATTTGGATACAAGAAAAGGAATAAAGACTGAACAATAGGAGAAATGGATGGATAGATTTTCAGAGAAGAGTCTTCGTTCACTTGGAGACTATTATGTGTACGGACTTATAGATCCACGCAGTAGTAAAATCTTCTATATTGGAAAAGGCACGGGAAACAGAGTATTTCAACACGAAAAAGAAAGTCTGGGTAGCCCTGATAGTGAGAAATTGAAATTAAAGACTATCGCAAATATCAAGAATGCTGGACTTGAAGTTAAAAAGATAATTATAAATGCAAAATTAACGGAAAAAGAGGCATTTGCTGCAGAGGCATCACTGATCAATGCATTCAACTATGTCGGTGATGAGAGACTTACAAACATTTTTTCTGGGCATCATTCAGCAGAAGCTTTAACGGTTGAGGAGTATGAAAGAATAAACGGTGCTGTTGAACTTGAAGAAAAAGACATCAAGCACAGAATTCTTGTTATAAAAATAAACATGTTTTACGATAGAGACTTAAACGATAAGGAATTATATGATGCTGTTCGTGGTATCTGGAGAATATCAAAAGAAAGAGCAAAGACAATTGAGTATGTTTTCGGCGTTTATAATTCATTGATTGTGGCCGTGCATAAGCCATCAATGTGGTTTGTTTGCAAAGAGGCAAAGGATAGACTTCCAAGACAGGTTGATGAACTTACACAGAAAACTGAAAATAGATTATTCTTTGTGGATGAAAGATATGAGCAGGGATTACCGTTGGATGAGAATGCATCAATCTACCTTGGGAAGTCGATAGCTAAACTGAAGGCAAGTCAGTCAGCACGAAATCCAACTACATACCTGAACCTACCAAAAACAAACCAGAGAAATTAACTGTTCCAAAGGAAAATTGTATTGCAGTAAGAGTCCGAATAAAGAAGGTGAGGCCTATCAACCAGCTATAGATATTTTATATACTGTAACTTACACACTTAGAATGAGTTATAAGACTAATTAAAAATAGAATGATTCGTTGACTCTTTTGTGTCACAATTGGGAGGATTTGGGTAGCAAGATAATATTGATTGTTGGTATATCAAACATATATGACAAAACAATTCTTTATGAGGTCTAATCGGAGATAGATACATTTCCATATAATAACCTCATCTAAAGTAAATTATCCACACTGATCACTTAAGCCGCCTTGAGACGATGTGTTTGATTGCACTGAAGGAGCGATAAAATTCCTATTTATCAAGGGTTTTAAGTGCTCTCAGCTTGGCGCAATGTGCTGTTGGTGGTTCCCCGAGAGCTGCAAGATAAAGACTGAGATGCCCTTAGAGCTCACTATAAATCTGTCTAATATGTGCCTAACAGGCATATTCGTTGATTTTTGATATGTTTTTGTTATCCTTTAGCCAAAGGAGGTCGATACTATGGCTAAGGTCAGCACAAACATCAACCTGGAACCTGTCTTGAAAAAAGACGCTCAAGCCCTACTGAAAGACTTAGGGATGGATTTAACAACGGTGGTAACCATCTTTTTGCGTCAAACTGTTCGAGAACAACGGATTCCTTTTGAAATCAAACGAGAACTACCAAATCCAGAAACTATCGCTGCTCTGAGTGGAATATCAGGCGATGAAGACCAACCCTCAAAGCTATAAGCGTTATGATTCGTTTTCCGATCTGATGGGTGAGGTATTGGATGCTTAAAGTTGTTGCATCCAATCGCTTTAAGAAGGACTTGAAGCTTGCATATAAGCGCGGTTTGGATTTAACTTTGCTCAATCAAGTTGTCGAAAAACTGGCGAAGCAAGAGATTTTACCTCCTTCTTTACGTGATTATGCTCTAACTAGGCAGTGGTCAAATTTTCGAGAGTGCCATATCAAACCAGATTGGCTTTTGGTTTATCGTATTGATGAGGATGAAGTTGAGTTATTCTTATTTCGTACTGGCACGCATGCAGATCTATTCAACTTGTAAGCGATAAAGTCACTCGGAAACGGGTGGATGAAAAACCAACCGGATACAAGATCCATTCAGTTAACAAGGAAAAATCAGAATAAACGATCCTGCAATCATAAAACTTTTAATCTATTATTCAAAATCACACCAGAAGAAATCACCTACCGTTTCAAAACACTATTTAATGATCGAGAAATCTCTGTTCTCGCTTATAACCTTGAAACCCTATTGGCAGAAAAACTAGAAACTGTTGTCTCGAGAGGTGATCAAAATACAAGATCAAGAGATTACTATGACATCTACATTCTGTCGAAACTATATAATCAAAGCCTTGATAGAAGTCACTTAAGAAACGCCCTTAAAGCAACCGCTAAAAAAAGAGGCTCCTCTCAGATTTTATCAAAATACGAAAGTATTATTGAAACCGCGAAAAACAGTCCGGTAATGCTCAAGCAGTGGGAAAACTATCAAAAGGATTTTGAATATGCCTCAAGTATTAATTTTCCCGATACTTGTGATGCTGTGCTATGCCTAATGGAAGCTGTTAGCGATATTTAATCATATGCACACACGTTTCCATTGGCACTTTTTTGAAAAAGGCATATAAAAAGCGACCGGACACAAGATCTGTTCGCCAATAAAAATGAGGAAAAGTCAAATCTACGAGTTAAGTATTCTGAGGTATTGGTTGAGCCGTTCTTCCACATAACCAGCGATAAGTTCAATCATGGCGGCAGGTGTTCCTTCACCGTAATACGCATCAAATGCGTCATAGTAGCGTTTGCGATCGGTAAACTTCACGTTTATTGGCGGATAGCCATTTTGAATTAAGTCTAGATTAAGGAGCAATCTGCCCGTACGTCCATTTCCGTCAATAAATGGATGGATACCTTCAAAGTTCAGATGAAACAGGGCAATGCGCTCAATCGGATGGAGTTCCTTTTTGCGATTGTCGTTGGTTTGTAAGAGGGACTTCATTTTTGCTTCAATCTCATGCGGATATGCTGGCTTCGTAAGCGCGCCAGCAATCTGAACGGGGATTTTACGGTATACCCCTTTATCTTGTGGTCGATGCATGAGAACAAGGGAGTGAATGTCTTTGATTTCACGCTCACCCAGCTTCTTGTTGCTTTGTGCAAGTTCTTCGACATAGCAAAAAGCGTCTTTGTGACCAACTACCTCTAGATGTTCCTTAAGGGGTTTCTGATCAATCGTAATACCCTCTAAAACAAGGGCGGTTTCTTTTAGGGTGAGGGTATTTCCTTCAATAGCATTGGAGTTATAGGTAAATTCAATTAAAAACTCTTCTCGAACTTGCGCTAGCTCTCCAGACGTAAGTGGACGCAGGCTATCGAGACGAATCTTTTTTTCGTCGACGGATCGCAGTAATGGCTCAAAGACAGAGTCTTTATTTCGTTTGAGAAGCTTCCTACGATCAACAGGACGTTTTGCAGTAGCGGGAATGAGATACTTTTTGCCCTCCCTTATTACACCTTCAATATCCCCGTCAGCACATAGAACACGTACACGACGAGTGGAAAGACCCCATTTTTCTGCCATCTGAGTCACTGTTACATAGTCCATGTAAACACCTCCTATCCTGCAAATATCTTAGCACAATATCGGAAGAAAAGAACTAGGAATTAAGTATATTTATATTCAATTATTCCGATTAGGAAGCAGAAGGAATAAAACCATGCGCCACCAACGATGAACTGCCTCCTGGTTTTCTTGGGCTCCAGTCTTCCCATTTATCAACGACCCCGTCCTTTTATATAAGGGAATCTAAAAATTCGTAGTTTTTCATTCCAAAAATTTGGTATCCTCAATTACACAACTAATTATTGGGTTTATGTTTAATCTAGCTATGCGCTTACTGAACAATGCTCCATTCTATAAAATAATTAATAAAATATGCTTTTAGGGTATAGTTTATAATCTATCCCTAAGACCCACCTTATATAGTCATGCATGACTATATAGAGCGCGATAATACCGTGCACAATAACGAACTGAAATCTTTCATGCAACACTAATGCATACTGCAAAACAGAAGATGTACGTACCAAAACTAAAGGGAGTGGTAGATGAACCTTATCCTTTGTGGAGCGGCTCTTATCGCCATCATATGTATCATATCTACTAAAGTATCAGGACGCCTTGGTCTTCCCACCCTACTTATTTTCATGCTCTTGGGTATGCTTGTAGGATCAGACGGACTTCTGGGTCTCCCTTTTTCTGATTACAACATAACCCAAAATGTATGTACTGTTGGCCTTATCTTTATTATGTTTTACGGTGGTTTTGGTACTAGCTGGAAGCATGCCAAGCCTTATGCCGTCCAAGCAGGCATTCTTTCCTCACTGGGTACCATCTTAACTGCTCTCATTGTAGCTGCAGGAGCCTACTATTTTCTCCACCTAAGCTTTACTGAAAGCTTTTTACTTGGTTCTGTTATAGCTTCAACAGATGCTGCTAGCGTTTTTAATATCCTACGTTCACGTAGGCTCAATCTTAAAGGCGGTCTTGCCCCTCTCTTAGAGGTTGAATCTGGCTCAAACGATCCTTTTGCCTACCTTCTTACCAGTATTTCGCTGCTCATACTTGCAGGAGACTACTCTGCTAGCTCAAGCGTGATAAATGTCATTCTTCAGTTAAGTATTGGTATTGGAGCGGGCGCTCTTATCGGCATTAGTGCCTGCAAGATACTTAAAAAGATTAGTTTTGGTAATGACGGTTCTGATACTATCTTTATTTTATCGCTCTCACTTCTTTCCTTTGCTGCCCCTGAGATGCTGGGAGGCAATGGTTTTCTTTCCGTTTATATTGCAGGTATGATAGTTGGTAATTCAGCCATAGCTCATAAGATTGAATTGGTGCACTTCTTTGATGGTCTTACCACCCTATCTCAAATGGTAATCTTTTTGCTCTTTGGCCTTTTGTCCTTCCCTTCTCGTCTACCACTAAGCATTGTTCCTGCATTAATTGTTATTGTGATACTAACCTTTATTGCGCGCCCACTTGCCATGAGCGTATTACTACTCCCCTTCAAACGCAGCTTTAAAGAAATAGCCTTTGTCTCAGTTGCTGGTTTACGTGGTGCAGCTTCCTTGGTATTTGCCGTTATTGCTATCACGCAACTTACAAAAGCTCAAACTCCGGTGAGCTATGATCTCTACCACACCATATTTTGGGTTGTGATTTTCTCTATAGGTTTACAAGGTAGTCTTATTCCATTTGCTGCTAAAAAACTTGATCTTGTAGATGACAAAGAATCTGTAATGAAAACCTTCAATGACTATGAAGAAGATGGTGAATTTAACTTAGTTGAATTTATGATCCATCCTAAATCTCGTTGGGATGGTAAGGCGCTTAAAGATCTTGAACTTCCTACAGACGCCTTGGCGGTCTTGATTAGGCGGGGCGATAAGAACATAATTCCTCAAGGGTCAAGCGTTTTACAGGCAGGAGACCACCTGGTTATGAATTATCCGGGTTATACCACTAAAGCCGCTGATCTTGAGCTTAATGAGCTTGAATTGGACTCTAAGCACCCTTGGATTAACCACCAGATTTCTGATCTGAGACTTGCGCCTCACGCGCTTATCGTTTTAATAAAGCGAGGCCAAAAAACTATAAGCCCCAGAGGAAGCAGTCGTTTGCTGCGAGGAGACACCTTAGTCATCACCGGCACTCTTCCTGAAGAGTTAGAAGAAACCCTACCTAAGCCTTTATAGGGCTCATCTTATAAAGGCCAGTTAAACTATAAACACAGTAGATAGCTGCCACCAAACAGCCACCCAAACCCAAGCAGCACCAGGCTCGCACTAAGCACCAGCCGAGCAGCGCCAGGTTGCTGCCAAATAGTAAAACTCAAAAAACATGAAGGATATACCATGTCCACTGAAAACTATCGCTTAGTTTTAGGCTCACAATCGCCACGACGAAAAGAGCTCTTAAAACTTGCTGGCTATAATTTTGAGGTCTTAAGCTCAGATTTTGATGAAAGCAGGCGCCCCAAGCTTCTTCCCAAAGAACTTGTTTTACATCTTGCACAGGCAAAACATGATCAACTGCGCCAAGACTATGCTCAAGAAATAAGCAATGATATTCTTCTGTGCGCAGATACTATAGTGGTCATAGATAATCAGGTCTTAGAAAAACCTCGTGATTATGATGAGGCCTTTGAAATGCTAAGTCTACTCTCAAATGCCTCGCATGAAGTCCTCAGTGCGGTGTATATGTCTTATGGCGATAAAACACGCTCATTTTATGACTCTTGTCGTGTAAGCTTTTACCCTTTAAGCGATAGTGAGATTCATAACTACCTCTCAAGCAATGAATCCTTTGATAAGGCAGGCGCCTATGGTATTCAGTCTCGAGGTAGACTTTTGGTTAAAGCTATTGAAGGCAGTTATGATACCGTGGTAGGATTACCTCTTGCACGCTGCCACAGAGAACTGTATGCCCTTTGCTGCGAAGCGCAGTTGGATCACTCCCATATATTTAGCTGGAAAGGCTAAGGCCCATGATTATAGCCCAAAATAAGGAATTTAAGCTTTTATCCAAAACACATATGGCTTATGACAAGGCTCTTCTAAATGTAGAGGTATATGGGCCCCTATCAATGCATGATGAGCCGGGAAGCCCTTATGGTGTATCTCTTGAATCTTGTCCCCTTCTCTTCTTGCATGGCAATGGAGGCTCCTTACAAGAGTTTAAAAAACAAATCGAGTACTTTGCTCCTCACAGAACTGTAATTGCTATAGATTCAAGAGGACAAGGAGAATCAACGGGTGCCTCCCTCAATTTGAGCTACGAACTGATGGCAGATGACGTCATAGAGATTATTAACCGCCTAGGCGTCCCAGAGCTGCATTTTGTAGGTTTTTCAGATGGTGCCATTATATCCATCCTTATCGCCAAGAATTATCCGCTGCGTGTTAAAAGCTTAACGGCCATTGGTGCCAATATAAATCCTGAAGGCTTAAGTCAGGATGCCCGCAGACAAATGGAAGAAGAACTTAAGGCTCTGCGTTTGGGTAAGATCAAAAAAGTTCCACTTGAATATGATCATGAGAGTCCGCAAGAGCTTTTAGAACTTATGGTCAATGAGCCCCAAATTGCTCCTAAAGAACTTATTAAGATTAGCGCCCCCACCCAACTCATTACGGGACAATTTGATCTTATTACACCTGAGCACACTGAGCTTATTTTAAGAGCCATTCCGCAGTGCAGTCATCATTGCATCGCAGGAGCAGACCACTTTTTATTGGATTCCCATGCTGATGAGCTCAACAAGCTCATTGAAACTCATATTACCGCTCATGAGCGCAGACTGGCAGCCATTTTGCCCAGCATTAGCCCTGAGCTTGAACTAAGAAAGCTAAGCTTTGACGATAAAGATGATTTGTACGCTCTCTTTACTGAATTAATTGATTCTCTTGATCAAGGCCTCAATTATGCAGGATGGAAAAAGGGCGTCTACCCCACTTTAGACCATGCCGATAAAGGCTTAGCAGAAGACAATATCTACGGTTGTTTCACCAAGGAGGGTGGACGACTTGTGGGATGTATGCGCCTTTGCTTTGATATGGAAGAGCATTTTAATACCTGCGGATGGGAGCTTTTGCCTCAAGAAGAGGTGCTTATGCTTAGAACAGTAATAAGTTCACCCTCGTATAGGGGCAGCGGTGTTGGAAAAAGCATGGTTGCTTTTGCTATTGATTTTGCACGCAAGCATAAGAAGTGTAGGGCGATTCGCTTTAACACCTCAGGTCAAAATGTACCGGCCAACTATATCTATACCCGCATGGGATTTAAGCGTTACTACTCTATTCTTCAACCCTATCGCGGTCTTGACATATCTGATTGGACCAACCCCTATGAGATGCTTATAGATTAAGCTGTAGCGCCAAAGTTGTAATCCCACAGCCGCAATATTAGCAAGCAGGAAGCTTAACAAGCTGTGACCAACAAACTTAATTAAACTTAAAACGCTTCTTTGCAAATTTATAAAGCTCTAGAGATAATCGTGATCCCATCCTGCCAGGGAGATTTAAGGACAGGCCGATAATACCATAGCGCACGCGTTTATACATGCGTTTATCATATGACTTAAGGTGCAGCCACTGCTCACGCATCTGGGGAAGCGCATCCGGATCACCTGAAAGCTTTGAAAAAACGCTGCATATTGCATACATTATGGTGAGATAATTTAAAAGATAGCTTCTTAGACGCTCACTCTTAATTTCCTCATAGAGATGAAATGACTCAGTCATAATGCGCGTAACACGCATCTGCTGATCAAGCCTAGAAATCATTACTTTTTCATTAACGCTTTGATCTTCTCGACCAATTAAATAGCGATATAAGTCAAGGTTAAAGTAATACAGCGTTTTGACTTCAGCCAAAGGAACATATGCATAAATATTGTCGACATAGAAGGTATGCTTAGGCAGAGGTAAGCGTGCAGATTTTAAAAGCTCTGTCTTATACATCAAAGCATGCATCAGGAGGTTTTCATAAGGTCTAAAACTTCGCACATCCTCCCAGGAAACAAGCTGCTCTTCCGGAAACTCTCGAGTATAGCGCACAGCATGAGAGGTCTGGCTTTCCATATGCTCATAAACATAGTTGCTTACGATAAGGTCCGGCAAGTTGTTTAGCTCTTGGCTTTTAAGAAATTCTAAGATTTTTTTGAGAGACTGACTGCAAAGCCAATCATCAGAATCTACTACCTTAAAATACAAGCCTCTTGCCCGCCCGAGTCCAGCTAGCAAGGCCGCTCCATGCCCACCATTTTGCTGATGGCATACTTCAATACAGGAATACCGTTCTGCCCAAGCATCCGCCTTTTGAGGAGTTGCATCCTTTTGAGAGCCGTCATCTACAATAATGATTTGAATCCTATCAAGATACTCATCGCGCGCAGCGGCAAGAATGGATTCTATACAGACATCCATATACGCAGCGGAATTATAGCAGGGTATACAAAAACTAAGCAGCAAATCCTTTTGCATTCAAACAGCTTTCCGTCATTTACCAAAACATTGTGTAGTATAACCTGAGCATATTAAGCTTTTGTGAGTTCTTTTTTCTGCTCACAATAGCTATCAAAGAGATCTAGGGCTGCTAGGACAGCATCATCCATATCAAGATATCTATAGGTCCCCAACCTGCCTAAAGGCCAAAAATGAGGATAGCTGCAAAGCGCATCCCTATAACTTTCATACAAGCTCCGGTTTTTATCGTCATTAATAGGATAAAGCGGTTCTAAATCTTTCTCATTGGCCTCATAAGGACAAGGGTACTCCCGCAGGAACAAAGCATCATAGCTTTGCTTCTTACCCGATAAAACAAGGGGATCAATTAATGAAAGCTTGCTTATCCTTGTAAAAGCTTCACTAGAGGGAAAATTTAGGGTTGTAAATACATGGCTTAAGAAGCTATCTTTATATGCTGGCTCAACTTCCCCATATGAAAACTGGACTGATCTGTATTCAAGAGCTCCCCCAGTTTTAGCCCCAAATTCATCAAGAGCCCCTGAATAAAAGAGCGCGCAATCACAAGCAGCTCCATCAAGATAAAGCTGGCGCTCATGAATCCTCATCCTCTCTCTTGCATCACAGTTTAATACCAGCTCAATATTGTGATGATCAAGTATGCTCTCAATCATCTTTGTAAAACCTTCTGCTGGCAAGGCTTGATACTTATCAGGAAAGTAACGATTATCTCTTCCGATTAAAACGGGCACTCTTGAAAGAACCTGGGGGTCTACTAAAGAGGGATCTACACCCCACTGTTTTGCTGTATATGATTTAAAAATAAGATCAAAGATAAGCTGTGCAAGTTCAATAAGCTCTTGGTCTTTGGAGGAAAAAAGTTTAAAGATGGGAATACGCTTATCATAGCCAAAGATTCTTAGAAGCTTTTCTTCTAAAAGCTGAGCTGCAGCTTGCTCAAAGAGCTGCTCTAAGGCATTAAAGTTAAAGGGTAGCTCCATAAGGAGATCTTCTTTTAGTTCTTTTAAGCCCTTAAGAGCGCTGAGAGGATTTGACCTATGCTTATCTATGCAATCATTAAGAGCTTTTTTAGATAAATAAGCTTGCACCCTGTGTTCATAGCTTACAAACTGAGTAAACCTGGATAGATAATTAAAAACCCTAGAAGAGTCTGTATGAAATAAATGAGGCCCATAAGCCTGAATGTAAGAGTCCCGCTCATCAAAATAATCATAGCAATTACCAGCAAGATGTGCTCGTTTTTCTAAGACTAAAACCTTGAGGTCTAAGTTTTCAGCCAAAGATCGAGCAACAACTGCTCCACTTAACCCTGCCCCAACTACTATAGCCTCATACGTTTTCATCTTTACTCTCTTTGTTCTCTAACTTAGCTTTTGTTTTGCTTAGTATAGTTTTGCCCTGTTAATATAAAAAAGCAGGTGAAAGCTAAGGCCTCACCTGCTTTTATTCTATATTACAACAAAGTTTATTTAGCGGTTAAGCGCTGAACATCCAGGGCAATCATGAGCTCTTCGTTTGTTGGGCAGACCAAGATCTTTACCTTAGATTCTGGCTTTGAAATCACACGGATCTCTCCGGAGCGGATGGCATTTTCTTCCTCGTCCAAAACAAAGCCTAGGTTCTTAAGTCCATCTAAGCAATGCTTACGTACATAGTCTGAATTCTCACCACAGCCAGCAGTGAAGGCCAGAACATCGCAGCCACCCATACTAAAGACCATAGAACCCATCAAACGGCGAATAATATGGCAATATACATCAAGAGCATGCTGACAGTCCTTATCGCCTTCTGCAGCGCGCTCTTCAATTTCTCTTAAGTCACTAGATACTCCAGAAAGACCCAAAAGACCAGATTCCTTGTTCATGATGCGATCCATGTCAGCCGGACTGTAATCAGAATTCATCATGATATAAGGAACAATTGCTGGATCAATTGAACCACAGCGCGTGCCCATCATA
This sequence comes from Actinomycetes bacterium, assembly GCA_023418575.1. GTDB lineage: Bacteria > Actinomycetota > Coriobacteriia > Coriobacteriales > JAEZZM01 > JAEZZM01. Next base: position 15,781 of record JAEZZM010000035.1, read on the forward strand.
AGACCATCAAGTGGCGTAAAGCCCATGGTGGTATCCTGGGACTGACCGTGATGGATTGCGCAAAGAGATGCACCATTTCCAATATGAGCTGAGAGAATTCTTAGATCTTCATCAGTACCCAAGAATTCCTTAACTGCTTGTGAAATAAAGCGGTGAGAGGTTCCGTGAGCACCATAGCGCTTGATTGCAAACTTCTCAATAAGCTCTTTAGGCAGAGGATATTCTGATGCATAATCAGGAATGCTCGTGTGAAAAGAGGTGTCAAATACTGCAACACTGGGAGTGTCAGGATACATTTCACGGCAAGCTTTAATAACATCAATAGCAGGATAATTATGAAGCGGAGCAAGAGGAGCAAACTCAGTAATCTTTGCTACCGCGACATCATCTAAGAGTACAGAATCCTTGAAATAGTGAGTTCCCTGAACAACGCGGTGGCCAATACCGTCAATTTTTACTTCTCCCTCAGAAAGGATGGCATCAAATACAAGTTTGATAGCTACAGTGTGATTAGGGATGTCGAGGATATTTTTTTGCTTATCTTTACCAGCTGGTTGGTGAGTAAAGATTCCATCGGATAAACCAATGCGCTCGCAATTACCCTTTGCGAGAACTTCTTTTGTATCAAGATTAATAAACTGATACTTAAGTGAAGAAGAGCCGGAATTGACTACCAATACGTTCATCTTTTACCTTTCCAAGTAGAAAACGTAGTACTACCCTGTCCAATAATACACTAAGTTTAGCAATGCTATGATCACAAGAGCGTAAATTGTAAAAAGCTTTAAGAAATATCATTTGTTTGGCTTTACAGGAACATCAATCTTCCCGGCTAATACAGGAAGTGTTCGTAAACCACAGTTTTTAACAACAGAACAGACCTTTGGTGACCAACTCCATACATACACTATTGTCGATGCTATCAATGATAAGAACGTACTTCCATTCCGAGTTGATTATCTAAAGACAATGGATATGGGTGAGGATATTGACGATGAACAGGTGTGGGATATTGCCCGTGAAAAGGCCATGATGGCAACCGAAAGAATCAAGCTTGTTACTGAGTATATTCTTAATAACTTCGATAGAAAAACCTAGCGTGTTGATAAGACTTATATCTACAATACCCTTACAAACATTTCAGAAGTTGCTTCCGGCAAGAATGGTACAGTAGAAGAAATCAAACAGAAACAACGAGTAAGTGGATTTAACTCTATCTTTGCCGTTGCGTCTGTTCCGATGGCAAAATTATATTATCAGGAATTCAAGAAACAGATGGAGGCTGACCCTACTAAGAAACTCCGTATTGCTACAATATATAGCTATGGTGCCAACGAAGCTGAATATTATGAAGGCATAAGCGATATTCTTGATGAGGAAAACTCAGAAGATACATCTGCACTTAACCAGTCTTCAAGAGATTTCCTTGAGGCTGCGATTAAAGATTATAACGAGATGTTCCTTACGAATTACTCAACAGATAGCAACAAATTCCAGAATTATTATAAAGATGTTTCCCTTCGTATGAAGAACAAAGAAATTGATTTGCTTATCGTGGTAAATATGTTCCTTACAGGCTTTGATGCCACAACCTTGAAAACATTATGGGTTGACAAGAATTTGAAGATGCATGGACTGATTCACGCATTTTCAAGAACAAACCGAATTCTTAATTCAATCAAGACATTCGGTAACATTGTGTGCTTCAGAAATCTTCAGAAGCGTGTTGCTAATGCCATTTCACTTTTCGGTGATAAGAATGCTGGCGGTATCGCTCTGATGAAGGGATTCAAAGATTACTACTATGGTTATGAAGGTATTGATGGCAAGATGCATCCGGGATATATAGATATGATGGATGACCTTACATCAAAGTCCCCACTTTCAGAGTCACAGATTATAGGTGAACAAAACCAAAAAGACTTTATTTCTTTATTCGGTGCAATCCTTCGCATGAGAAACCTTTTGTCGGCTTTTAATGAATTCGCTGGCAAAGAAATGATAACAGAGCGTGACTTACAGGATTACCTTGGCAGATATCAGGACTTGCGTGATGAATGGAACGAAAAACGCAAAAAAGGTGAAAGCACAGATATCATTGACGATATTGTTTTTGAGGTTGAACTTATCAAGCAGATAGAAATCAATATCGATTATATCCTTATGCTTGTTAAGAAATATCATGATAGCCACTGTGAAGATAAGGAAGTCCTTGTCACAATCAAGAAGGCTATTGATGCCAGTCCTGAACTCCGTAGTAAAAAAGCACTCATTGAAACCTTTGTTGCAGGAATCAATGATGTTGAAGATGTTATGACAGAATGGCATGATTATGTAGCTGAAAAGCGAGAAGAAGAGCTTGTTCAGATTATCAAGGAAGAAAAGCTAAAAGAACCTGAAACAAGATTATTTCTTGAGAATGCATTCCGTGACGGTGAAATCAAAACAACAGGTACAGACATTGATAAGCTCATGCCTCCTGTATCTCGTTTTGGTGGTGGAAACAGAGCCGTTAAGAAACAAGGTGTTATCGACAAACTGAAATCATTCTTTGAGAAGTTTTTCGGTGTTGGTGGTTCATTCACTGCAGAAATGTCTAAGGATTTTAGCTATGCAGATATGATGACTCAGCAGCCTATTCTTATGGTTGCAGAGGATTCTGCACCTTATGGAACAAAGAAAGATGGTGAGTAAAGTGCTATTTGACGAAAAAGATTTTAGGGTATTTGATAACGCAGATTCTCGAAATTACTTTAAAGAAATACTTCAATCATATTATAGCCAGAATTATCGTGCTACTGTAGTTTTGCTCTATTCATTTGTCATATACGACTTATTTATAAAACTACAAAATATGGCAAACGAAGGTGATGAAAAAGCTGATAAAAAGCTAAAAGAAATCAATACAATGATTGAGGATGATGAGAAGTATTCAAAAGTTGAAAATGAGATCATTCAGTTTTTCAAAGATAATTGTCCACTATATTTTGATAGATTTATTGAAGATATAGATTATTTGAAAAACTGCAGGAATAAATGTGCTCATTTAAAGGTGAATGATAATACATTATATGTACCAAGTGACTATCATGCAAGGATGCTTATATGTTCGATGTATGACCATATTCTTTCGGTAAAGGCACCTTTCATTATGGATTTATTCTCCATTGCTCAGACAGATGTAGAAGAGTATGCTGAATCTTTATCGCATAATCCTAGTGACGGTCTTGATAACTCGATTAAAAAGCGTATTACTGAAAAATATTTAAAACGAATGACCTATGATTCTTTAAAGAAATCATACATAACATTTGTGCGTTTGCTGTTAGTATCAGATGCTAAAGAATGTATAGAAAATGTTTATGGCCTATATGCTTTTGCATTTACGATGACTGATTATGCAATAAAAAATAGACATACATCTTTGTTCTCTGATGAAACTATAATTGATACTTATTCAAAAGTACATGTAGAAGGATTAAAGAACAGCTCGCCACGAGCAGATGCACTTATTTCCCTTATCACTTCATATCCAATTGTTATGGATATTGTAAAAGATAATGAAGAGGTCTTTGATTACATCAGTAAACTAGTATTAACAAATCCACTAAATCTGAATCTATTTAAAGTATTCTTCCCTCGTGAAAGCAAGAGTACATATTGCTATTTCAAAGAAAACACATCTCTTCATGAAGCTATTTACATTGAAAAATTATACGAGAGCGTAAAAGATTGTGATGATTTTGATTTTGCGGAGTTTGTTATAATCATGGCTAAAGCTATACCAACATATAGTGGTTTTTCTCATGCAGATTGTTATATGAGTTTCCTTAAGGAACATATAACAGAACTTTCAATATCTGAAATAAATGATGTATTGAAAATTTATAGAAAAAATAGACAATGTACTAATAGGGCAAGAGATGCAGCTGATATGGCAGAAATAGAGAAATATATTAAAGAACAAGAGTCTACAGAAGAAAACATTGTTGAAGAATAATAATTTCACATGCCATTACGGTACTTGAGTATAAGAAAACGACCATACAGGAGTATTTCTAATCTAGTATGGTCGTTATTTCTTTTGTCACCGCTTGAAGACGTCACTCAAAAACTATTTTTCCTACAATCCCTAGGTGAAGCCCACCCTTTAAGAGACCTTTGTTTAAGGGTTAATCTTATAAGCATAGCAAGCAAACTAAAGACCTTCCTCTTTTAAAGTTTTACCACCCATTATGTGGATATGCACGTGAAAAACAGTTTGTCCTGCGTCTGCACCCTTATTAGTTACCACTCTATAGCCTGTCTCATCAATACCTTTTATTTTTGCTATTTCTGGAATAGCCCTCATCATAGCTAAGAGAAGATCATCAGGAATCGAATCCGCAATATCTTGATAATGCTCTTTAGGTATAAGCAAGACATGAACAGGTGCTTGAGGATACAGATCATCAAAAGCTATGAGTTTATCGTCCTCATATACTATTGAAGCAGGAATCTCATGTGCAGCAATTTTGCAAAAGATACAGTCAGTCATAGCCATCTCCCTCTAAGTCTTAAGCCTTATGAAAGCTTTTGATCAACTTCATCATCTAGCTCGGGTTCAATCTCCCCCATAAGGGTCTCAACTTTTTGCTCTGCCTGTGAAAGCTTTTCTTTTAGAAGTTTGAGTAAATAAACTCCTTTTTCATACTCTTCAAGAGAGGACTCCAGCTCTAGTTGGTCAGATTCTAAGGATCTTACAATTGCCTCTAATTCAAGAGATAAACTTTTGTATGACATCTGAGCATAACGCTCACGTAACTGCTCTTCCATGCTATTCTCGTTCTCCTTTACTTATAAGCTCTTCAACACAGACCAAAGCCTGACCATCTTTGAGGCTAATAGATAAGTTATCACCGGATTTTAGGGAATCTACACTGTCAACAATTTTTCCTTCTTCGCTTTTAACATAGGCATAACCCCTTGATAAAAGCTTAAGCGGTGAAAGATTGTCTAGGCGTGCCGCCTGCACCGCAAGACCTTTTTGATGAAGCAGTATAAAGCGATTAGATAAGCTCATAAGTGCAGTGCTATGACTACTAAACTGAGCTTGCATACGCTCAATTTTTAATGGTAGTACCCTGGATAAGCGCTCTTGCGCTTGATCAAGCTCTAGATACACAGCCTTAAGCATATTTTGGGGTGAAATAAAACAAGTACTTTTTTCTAATTGCTTAAGCTTCTCTTTTTGTCTTTCAATGAGAGTTTTAAGAGCAAGGTCTAAACGGCGATAAGAACCATCAAGATCTTGCTCTAAATCTTGAATACTTGGAGCCAATGATTCTGCCGCAGCCGTTGGAGTAGAGCAGCGCTTATCGGCAACCATATCACAAATACAATTATCTGGCTCATGCCCAATACCGGTCACTGTTGGCGTATGACAAGCAGCAAGACAACGAGCTAGGTGCTCATCATTAAAAGGCATAAAGTCTTCATAAGCACCACCACCCCTTACCAGCAAAATAGCATCAAGCCCTAGATTATCAGCCTTCACAAACGCAGATATCATAGCTTGAGCAGCCCCTGCTCCTTCAACGGGAACACCAAAAAAGCTTATTTCTACTAAGGGATTTCTTCTCTTAAGCGTCCTTAGAACATCATGAACTGCCTTACCTCTTGGTGACGTAATTAAGGCAACGCGCTGGCAAAAACTTTGAGGACGCTTTTTTCTCTGCTCACTCATCAAGCCCTCTTTACGTAGCTTCTCTGCAAGGAGGGCAACTTTTTGCCTTAAATCCCCCTCCCCAACAGGTCGAATGGATTTAACAGAGAATTGCATACTCCCTTTGGCTTTATAAAGAGAAAAACTTCCTCTAATATCAACAAGCATGCCTGGCTTTAACTTGATTCCATTGGCCTCATAGAGGGATTTCCACATCATGCATGAAAGACTAGAGCTTTCATCTCTCAGAGTAAAATAAGCTGCTTTATAGCCGGGCTTATCGCTGAGCTCTGAGACTTCACCCCTAATAACAAGATTTAATTTTTCTAACTCATTTTTTGCTAAGTCCAAGGCAGCGCTTACACTTAAGGCTGCCTCTGGAGCAGAAGCAGCCTGAACACTATTACTATCTAATGGTTTAAAGCTTGTTTCCCACATATATCTTACCTAGTTATTACTGCGAGCAAGGCCTAAATAATATACCAGCATAATTATTGATGATAGGGCTGCTGCAATATAGGTCATAGCGGCTGCGGTAAGCATGCTTTTTGCCCCTCCGTGCTCATGAGCATCAAGTTGAGCTACAGCATTGATATTAGACATTGCCCTTCTAGAAGCATCAATCTCAACAGGCAATGTAACAACCTGAAATAACACGGCAAAAGCAAATAAGATTACGCCCGCCCAAACCAGACTTGTCATATGCAAATAGATTCCTGCCATAAGCAAGAGAATCCAAACATTTGATCCAAGTTGCGCAGCAGGCAAGATAGCCCCTCTCCACTTAACAGGAGCATAGTTTTTTGCATATTGAACAGCATGCCCTGCCTCATGGCAAGCTACAGCAATTGAGGCAACAGATGAACCGTAATATGAAGCATCTGAAAGATTTAAGGTATTAGAACGAGGATCATAAAAATCAGATAGATCTTCTCCGCCATTCCTTAAGATTTCTACATGATGTAGTCCATTTTGATCAAGCATATTGCGTGCAGCCTGATAACCGGTAATACCACTTCGTGCCTCTACTTTTTTCCATTTGGCGTAAGTGGCCTTGATATAGAGCTGAGCTGCAATACCTAAACCTATGGTTAAAACCAAGACCATTAAATACGTCATTTACTTCTCCATTTTTGTATAAATACTTATCATTACCTTGATTTTGATACCCTGATAACAATTTGCTAATCGAACATATATACGATCTACACTAAAAATTCTATATGTCCTTTGGAAACAGTTAAACCTATTTTCCCATTAAGAAGCTTTAATAAGGTCTCTCCAATGAGCTTATGTCTCCAACCTTGTGTGAGTTGATTATCTTTATTGGGATCTTGGGCTAATTTAACAAGATCATCTCTGCTACACAAGATCTTGGAAGAGATCTTTTCCTGCTCAGAAACGAGGCGCACCACACTTGCCATAAGATCGGCAACAGATTCAACATCTTTTCCAATATACTGGTGGCGCTCAAGGGTGCCAGGCTGCTCTTCTAAAGGACAATCTAGGCCCTTTTTAACAGCTTCAACTAACGAAAGGCGCTCTTTGGTGCTGAGCTGTTCTAAACCTCTCATCCTTCCAAGCTCTGTCAATGAACGGGGTTGTTTTTTACTCAGCTCCACAATGAGCTCATCTGAAATCAAATGTCTTCTAACAATATTGCGCTCAGCAGCTCTCAGCTCCCTCCATGCAGCAAGCTCTCTAGCTACAGCAAGTTGACCACGTTTTAAGCCAGAAACTCGCTTAAGCTTCTTATATGCTTCATGGGCATTTGATTGATAGAGCTTCTCGTCAATCATATCTTCAAAATAAGGGCTCAACCACTCAAGCCTTTGCAGATCACTCAGTTTTTGAACTTGCATTTCATGTATTTGAGGAAGATATTTGACATCCTCTAAAGCATATTTAATTTGCCGTGCATCTAGAGGTCTTAAACTCCAGTCAGTTAAGGATTCTGACTTCATCAGTCTTACACCGCAGTATTGCTCAACAAGATTTGCATAGCCAATTTGGGCGCTGGTCGATAAGAACGATTGGGCAAGTTGAACATCAAATATTGGCTTTGGCAAGGTATTAAACTTATGGTAAAGCAGGTCTAAGTCTTGGTGAGGAGCGTGAAAAATTTTAGTGATACGTTGATTTTTAAGCAGATCAAGTAAAGGATCAAAGTCTGTCACAGTATAAGGATCTACAACAACTTGACAATCCCTCGTGCCTAGCTGCAGCAAGGCAAAGTCTGGGTAATAATTCTTTTCTCGTATAAACTCTGTGTCAATTGCCAAGATATTATCGGCAGAAGCATAGTGGCAAAACTGCCTCAATTCCTTATTACTTTTAATTAACACGGGAAAGGGATACTCTTGCATCTAAGCTCAACCTCTAAAAAAGTAAAGGCCTCAAGCTAAGCATGAGGCCACGCATGTGCTTAATTGTCGATTTCAGTCTTTTCTTGATGTTGCGCTATCTCCTCATGCATCTTCTTCAAATTTGAACTGTATCTCATTTGAACCAAGGTAACTATAAGCGAGAAGAACATAGCAAAGTAAACATAGCCCTCTGGAATATGAAGCTCAAAGAATTCAGTAACCAAAAGGATTCCAATAGTCAAAATAAACACTAGGGCTAGAAGCTTAATTTCTGGATTTCGGTTAATGAACTCAGCTACTACATTTGCAAAAATCATCATAAAGACTATAGCAACGATAATAGCAATTACCATGATGGGGATAACACCGCTTAAGCCAACAGCCGTAATAACAGAATCTAAAGAAAAAACAATATCCATAGCAAAGATGGTTGCAAGGGCAGATGGAAGACCAAGCATCTTTCTTTTTTCAGCCTCAGGATGACCATGATGGTGACGCTCTTCAGTAAGAAGTAGCATTTCACGTATCTCTACTATACCTTTATAAATAAGATAGACTCCACCAATAAGTAAAATTAAACCCTTACCGGTGACCGCCAAAGAACCCACCATAAATAAAGGATGAGTTAATTTCATAACCCAGGTGAGCGATAAAAGCAAAGCTACGCGTCCCAAGAGAGCAAGCGCCAAACCTAAACGTCTTCCCAAGGCTTGATGATGTTTTGGTAATCTGTCTGAGGTAATAGAAATGAATACGATATTATCGATACCCAACACTATCTCAAGAAAGATAAGTGTGGCCAGTTGAACCCATGCTTGTGGCGTAGAAAAGGCCTCTAAAACTGCCTCCAAAAGTAATTCCCCCTTTGTGCACTCAATTGTACTGAAAACCTAGCTTGAAAACCTATGATAAGAAAGTTTTACCCACTTGTTTTCTCAGTTACAACAAAAAGCGCTAGGTAAAAGAACCCAGCGCTAAAAACTCATATGGTGGGCGATACAAGATTTGAACTTGTGGCCCCTACCGTGTCAAGGTAGTGCTCTTCCCCTGAGCTAATCGCCCATAAGCGTTTAAGCTAGCGTACCTATGCTAGCAAAACTTAGGCTTCCTTACAAGGCTCTAAATGAGATACCTTAGCTTTGGCCTTATACTGAGCAAGGTAACTAAAAATGCACAGAGCCAAAAGGCCGGACACAGAAGTAAGGATAATGTCATTTATATCCCCTACTCCACTGTTAAATATAAACTGACTAAACTCAACAAAACACATAGAAGCAACTATAGCTATACAGCAGATAGCAAAACCTTTGGTGTTTTGTGTATAGCCAAGTTTTGTAAGAAAATAGGCAAATATTACTGTTCCAAGCATTGTTGCACAAGTAAGATATTGCGCAAGAGTAGTACCTTCCGTTAAAGCAGCCAAAGGATCAAGATTCATAATAAAGATATGAAAATTGTGATCTGGCGCAAGAAATCGATATCCTATAAGCCCCAAAACAAGATACCAAGACACAAGATATACAACAAAGCTCCTCTTTAATTGTGTCTTTGTAGGTTTAAAAACTATAGCAAAGCATGAAGCACTGACTGCTAAAACTGCTAACACACAGGAAATTAAGGGGTAGACATCGTAAATGTTTATACTTAGTAGTGTGATTAAAGTACCAGTTATTGCGATTCCCGCAAGTAATGACACTGCGAGTTGTTTGTAAGTAGATTTCATTTGATCCAGCACAGCTCCTTAAGATACCGTTCCGTGGAAATTAGAAGGAGGAGAGAAATACAGATAAAAGCTTTTAGACTTGTCTAAATTTACCGTGAAAGTTTTAGATGATCTGGGGGGAATAGTAACTACCGCCAACTTAGAGCCCCAAAACTTATTTTCATAAGCAGCTAATTTAAGATTGCCTTTACTTGAATCATTATACGCATAAACGGTATAGCTATTCTTACCAGTAAAATCGTAATTAGTATACAAAGGCTGATTGTTTGCCTTACCACCAAAATCATAGGTACCAAAAACTTTTACATTCCAAGTTTCCTTGGGTTTTGTTGTACCTTTGCTTCCATCTTTAATATAAGTAGGACGAGGTGTAACCCCCACTAATTGATCTTGAGCTGAAGCTAATTTAAGCCCAGTACTTGAAATTAATAATCCTAACGTACCTGCAGAAAATAGTTTAAGCATTTTTCTTCTGCTTATCATATTGACCTCCAATCAATATATTAGAATGTAAAACTATTTTAACACAGTTTTTTAATTTAGAACTATATTCTTAACTCACAAAGAACCTCATTGAGAACTTGAAAACAAAAAATAAAAAGGGACTTGCAAAATTTCTCAGCTTCCATTAATATGAATTCTTGCGTTGCGGACGTGGCTCAGTTGGTAGAGCATAACCTTGCCAAGGTTGGGGTCGCGGGTTCGAGTCCCGTCGTCCGCTCCAGTTTATCCCTCAAGACCCATCATATGATGGGTCTTTTTGTTAGCTTAAATGGCCTATAAGCCGCCTAAACCTATAAGCCGCCTAAACCTTTGAAAACAGACTTGCTCTTCCTCATAGATCTAAGTAAAAAGGATACTTGTATGATATGTTGCACAAGCCACACCGTTGAGGGTTATACCATAGATGCTTATCTAGGACTTATATGTGCCGACAGCCTTTGTGATATACGCTCAATTATCAATAAGAGTTCAGGTAAGCAATTTATCAAGAGCTTGGCACAAGATATGACTAAAGATGAAGAAATTGAATCCTTATTAGAAGAAGCTCGCACTGAATGCCTAACTGAAATCATGGAAAAAGCCTCTATCATTGGGGCTGATGCTCTAATCGGCTTAAACTTCTCAATTTCAAAGCTGGATAAGGGCCTGATGCTTATCAGCGCCTATGGCACTGCCGTTGGCCTTAAGAAGATACCTTAAAAAGTATTACAGCTTGAGTTTTACCAGCCTAACGCAGGTTCCACAGCCATGCTCCCGGGGAACAATTTCTACTTGATCCATAAGCAAGTGCATTAAGCGAATTCCACGTCCTCTGGTAAGAGATATATCTGGTAAGTCCCCTGAACTAAAGTCACAGCCTTTACCTGAATCTAAGACCTCTATCACTACTCTGTCTTCATAGCTATCGATATTAACAATGATAGACATGGCTTCATGTTCTTTAAGCTGCTCTATACTATCAGAAAAAGCATGGTCAAAGGCATTACCTAGGGCTTCTCCAACTGCCAAAACACTATCAAAGACTGTCTGCTCATCCAAAGAGCAAGACTCAAGAAGCTCTGAAACCTGAGCTCTTACCTCGGACATCCTTTTTGGATCCTTAGGCACCTTAATGCTCGATGAAGTTCCTGGATTTGAGGGCTTTGTCAACAGACGCTCTTTATGCTCCTGGGCAGCTGCTAACAAGGCCGCAGAAGGAATGCGCTCAAGAATTTGAGCGTACTTTATGCAACGCAATGCTTCCCTAGACAACTTCACTAAAGACAGTCGCCCGCCTTTTTTGTCTAAGGTTTTTTGCAAATAAATAATAAAACCCAAACCAGAGGAGTCTATGTATTTAACCTGCTCAAAATCTAAGATAAAGTGCAGGCAGTTTTTAGCTATAAGTTCATCAACTTGATGTCTCAAGCCCATGACCTTATTAATGCATAAATCTCTATCAAGCTGAATTATTGCAAATTCAAGACCCATCCTAGTTTTATGACGTGCCAGAATTGCTGAATCTAAGCTGTCCATAAAGTAAACATACCCAAACAAGCAGCGCGTTAAGCAAGTGACTCCTGCGCTGCTTCTAATCTTTGCTGCGGGCTATCTGGCTCAATGTGCACAACAACATCAACAACCTGGGGAAATTCTCGTTTAAGCAGGGCTTCTAACTTATCGGCAAGACTGTGAGCATGTGCAACGCTCATCTCAGGATCAACAAGCATATGAAGATCTACATATACCTCTCCTTCTGTTCCCCTGGTTCTAATGGCATGGATATTATCGACACCTTCAATTTTAGAAGCCTGCTCGGCAATGTCTTCATAGGGTATGCGTGCTCTATCTGAAAGGCTGGCATTTGCCTGTTTAAATACCGAGTAAGCAGTATAAAAAATTGCAGCACAAACAAAAAGTGAAACTACAGCATCTGCCTTGGTAAAGCCAAAAGATACCAGCACCAAAGAAACAATTACAGAGATGGAAACCAAGGCATCCGATAAGGTATGGAGCGCATCAGCCTCAAGTATTTCTGAACGCAAGGTTTTTGCTTGCCTGCGCTCAATAATGGTTATAAAGAGATTGATTACCAAGCTCACTAGCATAACCAGAAATGAGCTTATTCCAACTTCTATCTGTGAATCTTGTGCCATAAGAGCTGCTATAGCTGTACTGCCAATATTATATGCAGCAAACAACAAGAATATACCTATTAAAACTGAGGCATAGGTTTCAAACTTTGCATGACCATAGGGATGTTTTGTATCAGCGGGTTTTGAAGCTAAACTCAGGCCGATAATACCGACCACATTACCTGCTGAATCAAAAATTGAATGTATGCCATCTGCCTGCATGGCAACAGACTTAGTCACAAGTCCGTAAATGTATTTAGCTAGAGCTACTCCCAAATTTAGAAACAAAATAATCCACAAGGTTTTAAGAATAGCCGACTTTCGCCGCTGATTTTCTTCTTGGCTAAGTTGCACCATAGTTTTCTACTCCTCAAACTCAATGCTCACCATAGCTATATCATCATTAAGCTGACCTTGGGTAAAGTGCTCAAGAACCATCAAAATATTCTCATTGAGCTCCTCTGCTCCATAATCAATGAGTTGCAAAAATGACTCCTTAAGCGCTTCTTCCCCAAAAAAGGAGCCATCTGGACTTCTAGCTTCTGTGGTCCCATCCGTATAAAGAAATAAGACATCGCCTTTTTTAATTTCAAAGTATCCGTTTGAGTACGTCATATCCTCAAAAGCACCCACTATGGGAGAAAAACTATTTAAAAGCTCTAGTTCTCCCCCGTCATTGCTTTTATTAGGATGAAACAAAAAGGCAGGAGGATGTCCTGCACAACAATACTGCGCACTCATAGTATTAAGATCGATCAGGGCTACAAATAAAGTGGTAAAACTTTCTATTCTGCTGAAATTTAAGAAGAGCTTATTTAAAGCAGAAACAATATGTGCAGGATCCATGCTATTCCAAGCATAAGCAGCGATAGCAGTCTTTACTAAGGAGGCCATAGAAGCGGCCTCAACGCCTTTACCAGAAATATCACCCACAAGAGCTATAACGCGTCTATTATCAAGCTCAAAAAGGTCAAAATAGTCCCCACCAACTACTGCTTGCTCTGTTGCCGATGAGTACAGGCCGCTTACTTTAAGACCCTCTATCTCGGGTAACTCATTTCTAAGTGCCTTTTGAAGCACGTGCGATATCTTAGTCTCATTGCTACGCTCCTTCTCGCCCTGAACACAAGAGCGCACAGTCTGGGCAAAGCTGCTTAAGAAGTTGCGCTCAACAGCATCAAAGGGAGCACTTGACTCAGGCCTTAGTGCAAACATATCAACTTCACTGCCAAAGAGCTCACCCATATGCAAGAACAATCCATGAGAAAGCTCACTTTGCGAGGCTATCCACTTACCAAGCTCCGTTTGCCCATCAACATATTGAACATAGGATGGATCATAATCCCTATAAGCTTTAAAGGGGAATCTGTGCTCTGTTACCCCATCTCTTCCGGGGAATTCAGAAAAGGTAGCAACCGCTTCTTGGGTCCAAGGATTAGAAAGTACTAATACATATTCAAAGGGTACCAGGCGGCGCACCTTATTCATTAGACTATGAAAGAAGAGCTTGTCAATACGCTCACTGGAGTAAAACAGGTCTCTTAGCTGAGAAAGTAAATAATCAAGCTGCTCTAATTTTCTATGCCTCATAAGGCTTAAGGCAGAGGTAAATTCAACGCTAAGATAATCTGCTACCGTCTCCATTAAAAGCAGGTCTGAACTCATAACCATTAAGGGGTATGACCATAAGATAAGTATCACACCCACAAGCGTGTCACCTGAATATAAAGGCAAGCCAACAGCTGTCTTAAACCATGAATTCATAGCAGACTCTACATGAATATGCTCACCACTTTTTAGATCAATAGCAGCGGCTGGACTGCTATCAAAGGGCTCTAAAAACTGCAGGTAAATTGAACTCCCGCTTTTATCGACAAGGCCGGGCAAACCTTTAAAATGAGGAATAAAGAAATGTCCTACCTTGAGATTACTTACCGTTCTTGAACAACCACTTAAGCGATAACCTTGCTCCTCGACCAAATACAAAAGCACCGTATCCGCTTCCATAACACTGGTAAGCGTTTCTAAAACGCTTTGAGTAAGACCTTCAAAATCTGAAGAGCCCAGGGTGGATGAAATAATTTCAAGCATACCTTCAAGACGAGTGTTTGAACGAGCCAGTTGATGTAGCAAACGCTCACGTTCTCGCTCATTTTCACGCAAGAGATCTACATCTTTTAAGAGGAGAAGGTATTTAATCTCGCGTGCTTCAATATAAGACTTACAACTCAATTCTACCGGAATTAAAATGCCTGGAGCTGGGCATGCAAACATAGTAACTACGGTACCGTCAACTGGAAAAGGCAAATCCCCCTCTTGAGCCTTTTGCAAGTTCACATGATAAAAAAGATCATAGATAGAGCGTCCTGCAAGATCGTTTACATTAAAAATTTCGTCAGCATACTGATTTGAGGCACTTATATATCCAGAAGCATCAAAGAAAATGAGAGCATCTGTAGTTAATTCAAATAAGGTCATTAAAGCTGGTGAAGCAATAATGGACTGTTGCAAATCTTCAGACATAGGCCTCCCATTCAAGAATCTGATTCAAGAATCTAATGCAGGAATCTGATGCTACCAGTTTGTAGTATAGACCATAAATCGAAAGTTTTTGCTTGCATCAAGCTAACACTATACTAGAATCAATCATCAATTTTTGATTTTAATGCATATTCTTGCAATTTTATTTGGTTTATTGAATATATAAAGCAAGACATCTTTTCTTAGTTAGGAGGAAGCATACAATGCCAAATATCAGGGAGTCTACCCGCTCTTATAGGCACTCTCACGGCCGCTTCTTGCCAAACACTTAGTGACCTTAAAATCGCTTCCCCTTGCATACAATAAAGACTTACAAGAATGCATAAGCTACCCTTTTGTAGAGTAAGCACCAGGAAGTTTTAACTATTACCAACAGCCTTAATAAGATAGCTGATAAATGGTCAAGATACCAATCACGCACATCACACTAGTTATTAAAACAGCAAGCACTAGCTGTAGAATTGCTCTGTAGCGTAGGCGGTAAAGTAAAAAGAAAACAGGTATCAAAGCGCAGGTCAATAAAGACAGTTGAAATAAGCCATCAGAATCGGTACTTAAGTACACAAACCAGTAGGGCGCTCCCAAAAGACCGGCAAGCACGCCTGCTGCAGCTTGCCTATATTGGAAGCTCTTATCGCCCATCTTGCAGGCCAGCGGAGCCATAACAAGACTTAAAACCAGGGCAGCGATACTCCAAAGAAAGGCTTGAAGAAGAAAAGGTCTAAGGGCGTCTTGTGAACGAAGGCCTAAGACAATTGAAAGGGCATAATAGGTAAAAAGAGCAAAAGCTAGACCTAGCAGTGATTTACCAATTGCGTCACGTGATCTCTGGGAGCTTATACCTGCAAGCAAGGGAAGCAAAGCATAGGCAAAGGGCCCATCTGCAAAGCTTAAGAGCAGCCATAGAGCTGATGATAAAATATCATCAGAGCGCATAAGATTAAATCCAAAAGCATCAAAAGCTAAGGAAGCAAGTGCGATAAGTATTCCTACTGCTGCCATACATAGATAAGAAAGACCTGGATTTTTCAATGCTTTTGCACCCATTAGCCCTCCTGTTCTACTGTTTGGGTTTATAGGCCACTCCTGAAAGCTAAAAACAAGTTAAGTTCCAGATAAGAAAAAAGGCTCACACCTTTTGGTATCAGCCTGATAATTCATATGGTGTCGGAAGAGGGACTTGAACCCTCATGTCCTTAAGGACACTAGCCCCTCAAGCTAGCGCGTCTGCCTATTCCGCCATTCCGACGTCTCAACAACGTTGTATATATTAGCATGCTTTCAAAGAAGATGTAAAGAGGTATTTCAAAAATTTTTCTAATTTTTTCTAAGGCCCACAGCTATCCTTTTTTATCTGCACGCTACAGGGGATACAACAGGTAGTTTAGCTGTGTTTATAACTCAAGATTATCTATTTAAGCCATAGTTTAGGAGAGCAGCATCATCGGGTTGAGCAACAATTTGAACAATAACTTGGTGCGGAAGACAAACTATCATATCCCCTACATTTGCAATTTTTCCGGTGTGCACACAGACCTGATTATCACAATCTGCTCTATCAACCCAAACAGCACCATCTTGAACTTTAATGAGGTTACTGCCCAGCTTCGTCTTAAGATCTACATCATTATTTTTGGAAAGCAGCTCAGAATACACAAGGCCTTCTGGATCTTGAATAACAACATAAGGGCCATCAGTCATTGCTGACATCTGCCGTTGCGCAATTCCCTGTGAGACCAATGCTATAAGCAAGGCAACAACTAGCACAAGGGCAATAATAAGAATATCTCTTGTCTTAATCTTACTTCTTTTAAGCGCAGATTTGTCCATTAACACTCTCCCTCCTTAGAGTGGATCTATGCCATGTGCCTTGAGAACATCAAGAGCCTGAGGGTATTTTGTTTTAAAGCCCTCACTAAAATGTGCCTGAGCTTTTTTGTCGACAAATAATGCTTCAAGCTCTTCTTCAGCATTAATAAGCTTTAAAGCAGCATCAAGCCCATCGACAAATAAACTAGTGGAATAGGCATCACAGTAAAAAGAAGAGCTTCCCACTACGGTGTCTGCCAGAATATCTGTTTCAACCGGATAACCAGTATGAGCATCAAGAATGTGCGTATAACGCTTATCTTCAAGATCAAAATAACGCTCATATAAACCACTTGTAACAACTGAGGCATCCTTTACCGACAAAATAGTTAAAAAGGATTGTCCTTGAGTATTAGGATCACGTACCGCAATATTCCAGGCTGAACCATCGGGCTTAGCGCCAATTGCATATACATTTCCACCTAAGTTTATTAGTCCAGAGCTAATTCCAAAATCCAGGAAGCGTTGTTTGAGCTTATCGGCAATCCAGCCTTTAGCTGTGGCACCTAAGTCAAGCTTAGCCTGTGGGTCTTTTAACTGTACGGTATTACCTTCAACTAAAACCTTAGTGTAATCTATGTGTTTAATAGCCTCATCAAGCTCTGCCTGAGATGGTTTAATACCTTTCTTGAAATCCCAAAGAAGGCTTGCAGACCCTACAGTAATATCAAATTTACCTGCTGTTTTTTCGGAGAACTTTAAGGATTGCTCAATGAGTTGTGCAGTTTCAATATCTACCTCTACCTTACGACCTTGAGCAGCATTTATTCTGCTAATATCAGTACCCTCTTTATGAGCAGAAAATAACTTCTCATAGTAGGCACAATCCTCCGCTAAGACATCTAGAACTTTTTTTGATCCATAGGCACTAAACATAATCAGCGTATCAAAAGCAAAAATACTTGATTTAGCAATCTCATCTTGTCCAGAGCCAGCCGTACTAAGTACGCTATCCCCCACCGCCTGTAAAGCTTTATTGCTATCAGCAGCTTTAGAAAAATTACAGGCACTCAGTGCGGGGCTAAGTCCAAACAAACTGGCTACAGCAGCAAGACTTAGAGAATAACGCGTAAAGGACCTTCTGCTTAACAAAGCCGCCCGCATATTTCCATTTATATAGCTATCTGGAAGATAAAGCAGCTTTTCTTTTGAACATAAAGGATCAATAATGGCATCAATATGATCATATTCAAGCTGGGCCTGCTGTTCAAATTGCGACTTATCCAGATAGCTATCTTGATACTTATGCTGTGATCTAAGCTGCATCTAAACTTCCTCTTCTTTGTCTGGGAAAGCTCGTAGTGCCATAAGGCAAATCTGGCCCGTAATAAGGCCCGTAATAAGGCCAGATACCAAAAGGATAGGTAAGGCCGATAAAACCACAAGATAATTAAAGACTATCCCTACCACAATAAGTTGCCCAAGATTATGACAAATGGCTCCTACCACCGAAACCGATATGATAGATATCTTAGTAAACTTAATAAGAAGCAGCATAGCAATATAAGCGAGAAGAGCGCCCACTAAAGAATAGATAAAAATACTGGGGTTTCCAAATAAAAATGATGTTGCCAGAACCTTAATACACATAATAAAAAAGGCAGGTGCTGCACCCAAGCTTAACATACTCAGCAGAACTACAATATTGCCCAGCCCCAACTTTACACCTGGAACAGTAAAAGGCAGGGGAATCATTGCTTCAACATAACCAAATACCAATGCTAAACCAATTAAAACGCCATATAAAGCTATCTGTTTATTAGTCAGCTTCAGGCCTGATGCCTTCTTGTCCTTAGAATGTGGGGCTTGAGAACTTGTCACCTAGAATCTCATTTCTTTAGATTATCTCGTATAGACTTACCGCATAGGCTTACTATTGTAACACCCATCAATCTATCTCAAGGCAGCTAAGAGTCTGAGCACATGACAAAAACAGCTAAGTCTATTCAAAGTCTATTCAGAGAGCCAGGTTTGAGCCAGTGAGGCTAAATTATTAGGGCCAAACTGCAACTTATTCACACGCCGTGCATACATATGGTGCTGATGAATAGTAAAAAGCGGAACTAGCGCTGCATCCGATAAAAAACGGCTTTCTAATTCAAGGCTTGCATTAAATCGCTCTTGCGCATCACTAAGCCCTGTAAGATGATCAAGCTCTTGTTCTAATTCACTTGAGTTATACGCCATAAAATTAAAGGGACTGTCTGTATATATGAAACTCTCAAGAGCGTGTATAAGCTGCGGGTTTTCAAAAGAAAAAGCCTTAAGTGCAAGATCATATTCGCCCTTGCTTAAATTCATATAATAGTCTTGAGCCTTACAGCTTATGAGTTGAAGTTCAATACCCCAACTTGCAAACAAAGTCTGAAGTTCTTGAGCAAGAGAATAATAATACGAAGCCTCTAAAAGCAGCAGCCTTAAAACTATTGGAGATTTTGCTTGCTTTATAAGCTTCTCATACGTGTCCTCAAGCTCAAGATCCTCAAAGAGCTGCCCTAGCTTTTGAGAACTTAGATCCTCAGTAAGTCCAACTTGCTTTATATCTTGTTGCAAAGAATAGTTATATGCAAATAAAGGCATTAGACTATGCTGTGGCTCTAGCAGTGGGCTAAGCTCTAAGGCTGAGAAGCTATTTACTTTGCAAAGCTTTGCTAATAAGCGTCTCATCTCTCTGTTTTTAAGCTGTTCAGAGGCACAGTTGCACAAGAGGTAGATTGAGTTTAAACTTTCAGAAGAAAAAACTTGCTGGCCCTCTTGACTTAGCCACACTTGTGACTGCTGGCTATATGCCTGCCCCAGGCCATCCCCCAAGCCACGCAGCTCATGAATATTTAAGCATGAAAAATCAAGGTCTCCTGCTTGTAGCGCAAGCGCTACATCTGATTGAGCGCTGGAAGACAAAAAATCTCCCTGGAAAAACTCAAACAAGCTACCTCTTAAAGCAGTTAGTCCTCTATCGGATAGCTCCTCTAAGTAAACAGAAGAAAGCTCATTAGTTAAGGCCTCTTGCTTATCGGAAATATAAAAACTGAGATCAATAGCATCTATCAGTGCAGCCTGAGCATAATAATCTTTAAATCGTTTAAGACGCACACTATTGGCATTTTGCTCTTCTTCTGTTTGAAGCTCTAGAAAAAAGGGGCCATTTCCGTTAGTGGGAGAAGCAATATCTAGGGGGCAAAGCTGCGGGTGAGCAACTGTATAAGCAAAAAGAGCAGAGGGCTTATCAAGATCAATTACAAAGGTATAATCATCAGGACAGCTAAGACCAATAAGCTCATGATGCTTTGAGGCTCTATAGTCACTATAACCCTTCACCTGTTTAAGAAGGTAAGACTGTGGATGGTTTCTACAAAAGCGCTCAAAGCCCAACTTAAAATTATGTGCAGTAAGCGCTTGACCATTATGAAAGCGAGCTCCCGTGCGAAGATGAAAAATATACTGCGTTAGATCTTCATTGCTCTCCCATGATTGACAAGCTAGAGCTTCAAGTTTTTG
Organism: Actinomycetes bacterium; assembly: GCA_023418575.1. Lineage (GTDB taxonomy): Bacteria > Actinomycetota > Coriobacteriia > Coriobacteriales > JAEZZM01 > JAEZZM01. The sequence goes on from JAEZZM010000035.1 coordinate 36,100, forward strand.
TGAGTCATAGTTGATCACAGTGAGACTGTCAAATATAAAAAAGGCCACTTGAAGACTTGACTTATCATAAGTAAGAGCAGGATCAAAACTGAGGGGTTTTTCTAAGGCAAACCTAAAATTACCACCTGCTACCACCGTTTCTGGTCTAACGGCACCGCTGGCATAAGAAAGTTGAGAGAGCTTTTTAAGACGCTCTTCCTTGCTTAGACAGCCACTCAAACCAAAGCTGGCAAGTGTTGCAAGCGTAAGTCCTGCGCCAGAAACAAAACTTCTTCTATCTATCTGCATCTTAGCGCTAACCTCCTACAAGTTCCTTAGACTCTATCTAGTATAACTTGTGCCCAAAAGCTAACCTAGAGCCTTCTTTTAGAAGATATAAGAAAAGCTCTGGCTGATGCCAGAGCTTATATCTAAGCTATTCTTGGTTTAAGCTAAACCAGTTAAAAACTAACCAACCGTTCCTACAGGATAAAATATCATGCAGGCAAGCAAAGTTCCAATAAAAATAATGGTAACAATAAGCGTAAGCTTATCAAGATTCTTTTCCATCAATGAAGAGCCACCTGAGGTGGAATACATTGAGCTGGCAATCATATCAGAAACACCGGTACCTTTACCTGAGTGCATTAAGATCAATATAACAAGGGCAAAACCTGAAATTGCCCAAATAACTAACAAAGCAATAACGAGAGGACTCAATCTGTACTCCTTGTGACCAACGTAATCTTTAGTAACAAACTAACAATATAACACAGTATTTACTTCAAGGCAAAAAGAGATCTACCTTCCCAGATATCAGGGGCAGCAAGACCCAATAGATATAACAGGCTGGGAGCAATATCACAAAGTCTACCCTCACGCTCAACCCATGAGGCAAAGCCTAGCTCTTGAGATCCAACATAAATGATGGGAACTCTATTAGTGGTATGAGCTGTGAAGGCTTTTTTCTCTCCATCAATTACTTTATACATGAGATCAGCATTGCCATGATCTGCGCTAATAAGCATTTCAATATCATGCGCTCTGCATGCATCAACAAGTTTACCAAGACACAGATCAACAGCTTCAACGGCCTTTATTGCTGCCTCTAGCACACCAGTATGTCCTACCATGTCACAATTTGCAAAATTTACAATATAGACCTCGGCCTTATCGTCCTCTATTGCCTTGATGAGTGAGTCTGTCAGTTCATAAGCACTCATCTCAGGTTTTAAATCATAGGTGGCAACCTTAGGAGAGTGAATAAGAAGGCGCTCTTCACCTACTTTAGGCTCTTCTTTTCCTCCATTAAAAAAGAAGGTAACATGTGCATATTTCTCAGTTTCAGCAGTATGAAACTGCCTAAGTCCAGCTTGCGATAATACATCAGCTAATACCTGTTTGGGAAATTGCTTGGGGAAAGCCACAGGGAGCTTTAAACTTGGATCATATTCAGTGAGACAAATAAGCCCTGATAAGCGTGCATGAGAAGCTCTATCAAAGGCATTAAAATCATCTTGGCTCAAAGCGCTACTTAACTCGCGTGCTCTATCAGGTCTAAAATTGAAGAAGACAGCAAGATCCCCATCTTGCATACCAGTATAATTAAAGGCTGCAGGGATGATGAATTCGTCGCTTATCCCCTGCTCATATGAGCTCTTTATATACTCTTGAGGGGAAATAGTTTGCTGATTATTGGCAAACATCAGGCTTTCATAGGCCTTTTGTACTCTATCCCAGCGCTTATCACGGTCCATAGCATAATAGCGCCCTGAAAGACTTGCTATCTGAGCTTTAAATGCATTTAGATTTTGATCACCATGTAACTGAGCTTGATTTTTCTCTAGCTGAGCCAAAAACTCTTGCAAAGACTCAATAAAAGCTAAGCCTGAATAAGGGTCTACATCACGACCATCTAAAAAAGCATGGATATAAATGCGCGATACCCCACACGAAGCCGCCATCTTTGCCAGCGCCTGTGCATGTTCTAAAGAAGAATGCACACCACCATCTGAGTAAAGACCCATGAGATGCAGAGCCTTCTTACTATGCTTTAAGGCTTCAAAATGGCTACATAAGACCTCATTTTTCTCAAGCTCACCATCCTGACAAGCTTTATCAATTCTGCTCAGCTCCTGGTAAACTACCTGACCTGCTCCAATATTTAGATGACCAACCTCAGAATTACCCATCTGCCCCTCGGGAAGTCCCACCGCTTTTCCGTTAGCTGCAAGACTACTGTGAGGACAGCTTTTAAAGAGCTTATCTAAGGTGGGGGTTTGAGCTTGATCAATGGCATTTTGCGGTCCTGGCTCGCCCAGAGCAAAGCCATCCAAAATACAAAGAAGCGCCTTTTTCTTAGCCAAATTAATCCCTACCTGAATAAGATTTACCTGCTGCTACAACAATATCTGAGAATTCTTGAGCATCCAAAGAAGCGCCGCCCACTAAAGCGCCATCTATATGCTCTTGCTCAAAAAATAGAGTAGAATTGGCAGCCTTTACAGATCCGCCATACAAAATGCGTGTCTTTTGAGCTATATCTTCATCAAAGAGCTCAGCTAAGCTTTCTCTAATCCTTTGACAAACCTTATTAGCATGCTCGGGACTTGCAACTTGATTAGAGCCAATGGCCCAAATAGGCTCATATGCCACCACCAGATCAAACTTTAGGCTTGAATCCTTTGCATAATTTGAACTTAAGTTCTCAAGAGCAGCCTTTATCTGCTGTTCAACAAAATCTTCGCTGCCACCAGCTTGATACACCACCTCTGGTTCTCCACAACAAAGTATGGGAGATATCTCATGTGCGATAAGAGCTGAGATTTTATCGGCAATCTGTTGATCTGTCTCCAACAGCAGCTGTCTGCGCTCTGAATGTCCCACTATGCAATACTGACAGGGTACAGCCTTAAGCATGCGTGCAGAAATCTCTCCTGTATACGCCCCATCGTCATAGGTAGAGACATTTTGAGCACCAAGAGAAATGGCTGCCTTATCAAAAGAAATCACATTTGCAACGCCTTTAAGCGCAAGATGCGTGGGGCAAATGCAGGCCTCACAGTTCCAAGACTCAGACTTATAGCTTAATTCTTGTGCTAGAGCTACAGCCTGAGCATAATCTTTATTCATCTTCCAATTGCCTGCTACAAGACTCTTACGCTGTGCCATTTCTACCACCTTAGTGCTTCAACGCCCGGAAGCTTAGTACCTTCAACCAAGTTCATAGAGGCCCCGCCGCCTGTGGATATAAAACTCATTTCGTCGGCAAGATTAAATTGCTTGACCGCTGCTACTGAGTCTCCCCCACCTATAATGGTAAGCGCCTCTTTATTATCGGCCATTGCCTGAGCAATTGCTTTAGTTCCTCGCTCAAATAAGGGGATCTCAAAAACACCCATGGGACCATTCCAAAAGATTGTTTTTGCAGAAGCCAAAACCTGCTTATATGCCTCTATTGTTTTAGGGCCAATATCCAAACCCATCATATCTTCTGGTATTGCATCAATGTCCAGACTATCTATGCGCGCATCTTCAGCCAAGGCATCTGCCACAATAAGATCTTGAGGTAAAAGCAAATTTACGCCCTTTTTCTGAGCTTGATCCAGCATTTCCTTGCAAGACTCAATCCAATCTTCTTGCAGCAAGGAGCGCCCCACCTCGTAGCCTTGAGCCTTTAAGAAGGTAAAGCACATACCACCACCAATGATAAGGCTGTCGCACTTATCCATAAGCTTGTTGATTACGCCTACCTTATCTGAAACCTTTGAGCCTCCCAAGACTGCCACAAAGGGTCGGGCAGGATCTTGTGATAAGCCCTCTAGGTGCTCTAGCTCTTTTTGAAGCAAGAAGCCTGAATAAGAAGGCAGGTATTTGGTGATGGCCTCAACAGAGGCATGAGCCCTATGGCTTACACCAAAGGCATCATTTACATACATATCTGCAAGCTTCGCTAAAAGAGCTGCAAAGCTTGCATCATTAGCTTTTTCTCGTGGATCAAAACGAAGGTTTTCTAAGAGCATAAGCTCGCCTTCATTGAGTGTTTCCGATAAATGAAGGGCGGCTTCACCACAGATATCACTTACAAAGTGCACGGTTCGATCTGGAAGCAGCTCCACTAGACGCTGGGCTACAGGCTTCATAGAAAACTCTTCCTCAAAGCCGCTGCCCGCAGGGCGTCCTAAGTGAGACATAAGGATAAGCTTGGCTCCCCTATCCAAAAGATAGTTAATGCTGGGGAGTGCAGCTTGTATGCGCGTATCATCTGCCACCTTCCCATCTTTTAATGGGGTATTAAAATCAACACGCATAAGCACGCGCTTACCGGCACAATCCAAATCCTGTATTGAGTGGGGAGCCACTGTTTGCATAGCTTTCCTCTATTCTTGTAATTATTAATCTAAGTGGAGTCTTTTCATGGGGCTCTCCACTAAGATACGTTTATTATGTAGCTACCAAGCCATTAAGCTATTAGCGTATTACTTAGAGCCTAAGAGTTTTACCAGGTCAACCAATCTCATTGAATAGCCATACTCATTGTCATACCAGGCTATAAGCTTAGCTAGGCTTCCTGATTCATTTACCATGGTTAAAGGTGCATCAAAGATGCATGATGCAGGATTGCCAATGATATCGCAGGATACAATGGGGTCTTCTGAGTATTCAATATAGCCTTTCATTGCCCCTTGAGCGGCAGCCTTAATAACAGCATTAAGCTCCTCAGTGCTGGTCTTTTTAGAAAGTTGAACTACCAGATCAACCATGGATGCATCAGGAGTTGGAACACGTGCGGCCATACCATCAAGCTTACCCTTAAGCTCTGGAATAACCTCAGCTACAGCACGAGCAGCTCCCGTGGTGGTAGGAATGATAGACATAGCAGCAGCACGTGCTCGTCTTAAATCTTTATGCTTAAGATCGAGAATCTTTTGATCATTGGTATAAGCATGAACCGTGGTCATATATCCTTGCTCAATACCAAATTCATCAACTAAGACCTTAGCCAATGGAGCCAAGCAATTAGTGGTACATGAAGCATTGGAAACTACAAAGTGTTTAGATGGATCAAAGATATTATCATTAACACCCATAACAATGGTGGCATCTACATCCTTACCTGGCGCAGAAATAGCCACACGGGAAGCACCTGCTTTAATATGCTGTCCAGCCTGCTCACCTGTTTTAAAGCGACCAGTGCACTCACAAACAACATCTACCCCAAGCTCTTTCCAGTTGAGCTCCAAAGGATCTCTTGTGCTCAGTCCCTTAATACGCTTGCCATCTACAATTAAGTCTGTGCCATCAATCTCTATTTCTTTATTAAATTTTCCATGCACAGAATCATATTTAAGAAGGTGAGCTGCAGCTTCTATATTGCTAAAATCATTGCAGGCCACAAGCTCAATATCAGGATCATTAAGCATAATGCGAGCTGCGATTCTACCAATGCGACCAAAGCCATTAATACCAACTTTCAGCGCCATTATTCCTCCAAGGCTTCCTTGATTATCAGTACCTTAAGACCTCATAGTATTGTACTATGCTTCAAAAGTATCACTCAACTTGTACCCACTTTGCTGGGCAAGCTCACTGATGCGTCTTAGCCTATGATTAATTGCTGATTTGCTTAAAGGTGGTTGTGCTAATTCTCCCAGCTCACGCAAGCTTAACTCTGGATAGCGCAGACGCAACTTACAAAAATAACTCAAAGCCTGCGATAACTTATCAAAACCTATAGTTTTTTCTATATGCTCTATCATCTCAATTTGCTGTAGTGCTGCCCTAGAGCTGCGCTTTTGATTAGCTAACTCTGCGTTTACCTGCCTGTTAATATCAGAGCGCAAGGCTTTAAGCACCCTAACATTTTCAATAGATAAGGCCGAATTATGAGCCCCCATAAATGCCAGAGCATATAAGATCTCATCACCATTTTTCAAATACAAAACATGATCTGAACGCCGCGCCAAATATTTAAGCTTAATCCCATAGCTAAGCAATTCTTTTTGCAGGGCAAGGGCAAAATCCTTATCAGCCAAGTTAAGCTCAAAGTGAAAATCTCCTTTAGGATGAGCAATAAAACCGCAGCCCAAAAATACTCCGCGCAAAAAGGCACCGGCTTTATCGGCATCATCTAAAAGATCAGGCTTTATTCCAATATAAACTTGATCTTGAGTGTCGATAATACCGAGCGCCTGTAATACCGTGATCAAGCCTTCCTGCTGAGGAATACTTACGACATAGGTGCGTGATTTATGTATGCCACTGCGTTTAACAGTAAGCTCTGTTTTTAACCTACAAACTTGGTGGACCAGTTTAATTAAAACTCGAGCTAAAGCTCCCGTTTCAGTTGAAACCTCAAGCTGCAAATGAGCATCTATTTGACCGCATGTTTTCATAATGGCAGCAAGCTGCGCAAGATCAGCCCTTCTTTTAGCAGCCTGAACTCTAGAGAGCTCGTCTTTTACTTCTGCACTAAATGACATGCAGGAATCACTCCTTTAAGAGCAGAGGCAAGCTTACATACTGAATGCCAGGTTGGACGTCCCTCTTCAGAAAAGTCTCTACATAAAACCACGGGTATGCGATCGTTTAAGCGCTCAAACGCTTCATCTTGCAAATCCACCGGTCTAACAAAGTTTTGCTTGCCATCAGATTGCTCACGCATAAAAGCATCTTGAGCCACCTGCTCTTTGGTGAGCGCTTGAAATGAGCGCGTGGCCACACCAAGATCGGGATTTTTCTTCTTATGTAAGAGGGCTACGTCAATAAGACCCTTAAGACCATGTGCCTCTAGGGCTAAGACATGCTCTTCTGTAGAAAGTCCCCAGGTCTCCCCCTGCATATCAGCAATAGGACCCACAAAAATAAGCGGAATCTTACGCTTTTTGCGCACTGTTTTTATCGCCGATAAAATTCCTGGCACCAAAAGATTGGGAATAATTGAAGTAAAAAGCGAGCCTGGCCCCAAAACAATGGCATCAGCTTCTAAAATTGCTTGTAAAACAGGTTGATACACCTGAGCATCTTTGGGCTCTAACCAGACCTGCTCTAAAGCTGCTGGGCCCTTTCCCAGACAAGCCTCTCCTGCAAATTCCTGGCCATCTTTGGTTTTTCCGGCCAGAGTAACGGGTTCAAGAGTAGATGGCAAGACCGCACCTTTAATATGCAATAATCGAGCGCATAAATCTATGGCCTCAGCAAATGAGTCAGTCTCCTGTGTTAAGGCCGTTAAGATGAGATTTCCCAGACTGTGATTATCAGCATAAGGGAAACGGTGTTCAAAAGCTTTTACTAAGGGTTCATCTCCATCTTGAGCCATGGCCGATAAGCACCTGCGTACATCACCTGTGGCAAGCATCTGAGCTTTATCTCGCAAGATGCCGGTTGATCCACCATCATCTACCATAGAAACAACTGCAGATACCTTAATGCCCAAACTAATAAGAGCTTTGATGGTATTAGATTGCCCTGTGCCACCACCTATGCTTACCACCTTAATGAGCTGTTCTTTTTTAGGGGCAAAATGCTTGCCTGCTTGTCGGCGTTTTGATGCAAAACTTGGCATACACTCTCACCTCTTTGCTAATGCTGAGCTCTATGAACATCGCGATGGGCAGAACTTACTTCATAACCCTTCTCGGCCAAATAAGCAGCACTTGCAAGGGCAATGCTTACGCTTCTATGCTGTCCGCCTGTACAGCCTATACCTATGGATAAATATTGCTTGCCTTCCTTAACATAGGCCGGCATTATCACATCTAAAAGCTGCTTCCATGCCTGCATGAATTTCTTTGTTTCCTCATGTTCAAGAACATAGGAATATACTTCCTCGTTAAAGCCTGTCTTACGCTTTAGCTCAGGTACATAATACGGGTTAGGCAAAAAGCGTACATCTATAACCAAGTCTGCATCCTGAGGATTTCCATACTTAAAACCAAAGGAAAAGACTTGCACGCTAATGGTTTTTTCTATGGGTAACTCTGAGAATTGCTCAACCAGGCGCTCTCTTAGTTGCTTAGGCTTAAGCTTGGAGCTATCAATAATATGATGAGCATAATCTTTAAGTGGGCCCAAAAGCTTGCGCTCAAGTGCAATTACTTCAAGAAGAGTAAGATTTGCATTTTGAGGGTAGTTCATCAAGGGGTGCTTGCGTCTCAAAGCGGAGTAGCGAGCCTGCAAAACCTCATCTTGAGCCTCTAGAAACAAAAGCTCATAATCAAGCTCAAATTCATCTAAAAGCGCTATTTTATCGGCAAGGGCACTACCAAAAAATTCTTGCGATCTAATATCACAGACTAAGGCAAGAGGGCGTTTTTTATCGGTATTAAGATTCATAAGCTCTACTAGAGGGATAATCATTTGGGGAGGCAAATTATCAATGCAGTAGTAGCCCAGATCTTCAAAGGTATGCATAGCCTCGGTACGGCCAGCACCCGACATGCCTGTTATAATTATGAGATCCTTACTTAACCTGGGGTCCATATCCAGCCTCCAAAAAGTGAAATCTTACTGCTTTTTAGTATATATCCTATCAAGCTAGTTTAAGATATACCAATAAGTATAAGAAGCCAAATGCAGTTAAGACATACGAAGGCGAGCTTATAAGATGTTTTGTCAAAGTTGTGGAACTAAATTAAGACCAGGAGCGCAGTACTGCCACCAATGTGGTCACCCTGTTCCCGCTGCCGATTACCACTTTGATGATAGACACCTGGGAGATACCTCTGAGTTTCCCCTTTTAAGTGATGAGCTTATTGAGGTAGATAGAGATCTTATCGCCTTGGAGGAAGAAGCCTCAAGCAACAAAAGATCCAGTAATTCTACTGTTCATAAGCCCATTGAACTTCAAGCCTCAAAGCCTGCTACAGATGGGCTGAACACTGAATCTAATGAAGGCAGCGAGCCTACTGAGTCTTCTCAAAGCAAGCAAGATTTAGCTGGTGATAAGCCAGAGGCAGCCAAGCAAAACAAGCTTTTGGCTTTGCGCAAAAATATTCAAAAGAAACTCTTAGTAGCAAAAAAGCGTCGTCTTCTTAAAAAGAAAAATAAAGAATACAACAAGGCTCAGACAGCCACACTCAAACAGCAAAGTAAGGACTTTGCAAGCCCTGAAGAAAAACGGCAGAGACAGCGCAAGCTTCTTATTGCATGTATTGCCGTTTGTTCAAGCATACTAGTAATTGCTGGTATCTGCTTTGCTGCACTCATGATACTTAATAGAGGAACCCTTAAGATCAATCCTGAAAGCTTTCCTGATCCAGCTTTTATGGAAGCAGTACGCGGCTTTGATCTTGATAACAACGGCGCCTTGAGTGAGACAGAGATTCAATCCGCCCTAGAACTTGATTGTTCATCAAGCTCTATTCAAGACCTAAGTGGAATTGAACTTTTCTACAATTTACAAAAACTCAATTGTTCAAATAATGGCCTAAAATACTTAGATCTCAGTCAAAATAAAGAACTCAAGCAGCTTAACTGTTCAAACAACCCCCTTATAAGCTTGCAGCTTCAGACAAATAGTAAGTTGGAAGAGCTTATATGCACCTCATGCGGACTAAAATCTCTAGATCTTAAGGGTTTGGAACTACTTACTACGCTTGATGCTTCTCAAAATGAATTGACTAGCATAGATCTTAGTACCCTGCTTGCACTTAATTCTCTCAACATTTCTAACAACCAACTAGAAGTTTTAGATATAAGCAAAAACCAAGAGCTTCAGATGCTTGATGCCCGAAATAACAAGCTTTCGAGCCTTGATTTATCAAGCAATAAAAAAGTCCAACAAGCGCTTTATGATGAAAGTGTGCGCCTTGTAATTAGCCTAGAAGACAGCACTTCTTTGGATCCTGGGCTCATTGAAGCTCTGGCTAGCTATGATGATGGCGATAAGCGCCTGAGCCCTGAGGAGCAGGATGCCATAAACTCTCTTGAGCTAAAAGATCAAAGCATACAGAAAATGAACTCCATTCATCTTATACAACAGTTTTCCAAGCTAAGTGAATTGAAGCTTATAAACTGTGACTTTAGCGCGCTTGAAGAATCTAAGCTCAGACTTGAAGGCTTAGCCTCCTTATCACAGCTAGACATTGAAGGCTCTAAACTAGCTAGCTTAGAGCTAGTGGGTCTTGATGCACTTAAGGAACTCTCAGTAAAAGACTGCAGTTCTTTAGTAAGCTTAAGCCTTGATCAAACAGATCACATACATAAACTCAACTTGCGAGGAAGCGCGCTTAAAGATGTTGATATTAAGAACTTAAAACATGAGCTCGAAGAGCTTTATCTTGATGAAGATATGAATATTGATGGTGCCTTAGTTAAAACCAAAGCAGACTTCCCGGATGATAATCTAAGGTCTCTTCTTTTTGATAAGAGCTATAACAAAAATCAAGATGACATGTTAAGCTCTGCAGAAATTGAGGCTATCACCAAGCTCAATTTAAGCGGTAAAAAGATACATGATGCCAGAGGTGTACGCTCCCTAAAACAGCTAACAGAGCTCAATTTAAGCGGCAACCAGCTATCAAGCTTAAGCTTAAACGGACTTTCAAAACTTAAATCAGTCCAGATAAGCTCCTGTGGCTTAACGGAGTTAAATGCAGAGGGCTTAAGCTCACTTGAAAGACTTGATTGCTCACAAAACTCTTTGACTAGCTTGAATCTAAGTTCTAGTCCCAAGCTCTCTTTGATTAATGCAACACGCAATAAGTTAACTACTATTAAGGTACATGCTTCAGCACCTTTAAGTTTAGGCAACTTTAGTGTCTTTGCTGACCCTGGGGTAAAGCTCAGTAAGTCTTAACTGACCAGCAGAGCATAGCAGCAGAGCATAATAGCAGAGCTTAGCAGCTTAGTAGCTTAGTTATTGAGCGAGCTTGCCGATAAATACTCAAAAATATCTTCTGCCAGGCCCTGAGGAATTCCCGGGGCCTCTTTAATCTCATCTAATTGAGCAGCTTTAAGTTTTTTAAAGCTACCAAAGTGCTTAAGAAGACTCTTTTTTCGTTTTGGCCCGAGCCCAGGGATTTCATCTAATATACTTGCTGTCATAGCTTTATCACGCAGCTGCCTATGGAAGGTAATTGCAAAGCGATGCGCCTCATCACGTATATGTTTTACCAAATATAAGGAGGCAGAACCATTGGGTAAGACCACGGGGCTGTCCATGGACCACTCTACAAAAAGCTCTTCGTCTGCCTTTGCAAGGCCGCAAACTGGTATATCAAGGCCCAATGATCTCAAGACCTTAATAGCAGCGCTTAGCTGAGGCTTTCCACCATCAACTATTAAAAGATCAGGCTTTGAGCCAAAATTTGCATCAGACATTTTTTCTGGAGCATAGCGACGCGACAAGACCTCTGACATCATTGCAAAGTCATTAGCCTCATCTGTTTGCATACGTATCTTAAAGCGCCTATACTGCCCCTTATCAGGCCTACCCTTACTAAAAACTACCATAGATGCAACCGAATGCTTTCCATGTATGGTAGAAACATCAAAACACTCTATGCGCATGGGCGCAGCTTTTAGCGCTAAGGCATTCTCAAGCTGCAAAAGCGCCATATTTGACCGCTCATCATCATAGCGGGTACGCACCTTAAATCTCAAGAGGGCATGTGCTGCGTTTTTATCGGCAAGAGCTCTAAGCTTAAACTTATCTCCCCTTGATGGCCTAAGAATGCGACAGCGCTTTGTGCGCTTCTCACTAAGCCAGGCCTCCAAGAGCTCTCTATCTTCAAGCTCTAGTGGCACCAAAATCTCTTCAGGGATATCAGTGGAATCATGGTAATAGCGCTTTAAAAAAGCCTCAATAAGCTCGTTTTCTGTTACATCCATCCCTTTATTTAAGATGAACTCATTGCTGATAATAACGCGCCCTTCTCGCACCACAAAAACCTGTGCTGCCGCAATGGTTTCTTCCCTGCATATGCCGATAAGATCTATATCTTGCGCCTGAGAAAGAACCACCTGCTGCTTATCTTGCAGCCCTTCTATAGTCGCCAGTCTGTTTCTTGCACGTGCCGCTTTTTCAAATTCAAGATTTGAAGCGGCCTCCAGCATTTCACTGCGTATCTTATCGATAAATTCTTTGCGCTTACCCGATAAAAAACGAGAAATATCTTGTACGTATTCTTGATATTCCTGAGGACTAAGAGCTGCTATACAGGCGCCAGGACCCTTACCCACATGGTAGTCAAAACAAGGTTTTGCATGTTCTTGCAAATCTTTTAAAAACGCTTCTTGGCTTAACTTGGTATTTTCATAGGCTCTATTAAGACGCTTCCATTCTGAACAATTTGCAGAGCACAAAGGTACTACCCTGCGCGCAATATCTAAGATTTCACGCGCTGCCCGGGCATCAGTGTAGGGACCAAAATAGCGGGTATGTGCCTTGTGTTTCTCTCGCGTATATTTTATAGCGGGATACAGATCTCCCATGGTAAGTGCAATAAAGGGATAAGATTTATCATCTCGATAATCTACATTGTACGGGGGCTTGTATTGCTGTATAAGATTTTTCTCAAGCACTAAACTCTCATGTTCAGAGCTTACTACTACATAATCAAAGCTTTTTACCTGCTTCATCATGAGCGGTATTTTTTCTCGCTCATCTTGACCAAGCACATATTGACGCATACGTGATCTTAATTGCTTTGCCTTGCCTACATATAAAACCTCCCCGGAAGCATCTTTCCAGAGATAGCAACCTGGTTCTTGAGGAACCTCTTGCAATTCTCGTTTAAGGCGACAAAGGCAGGCTTCAAAGCTTTCTTGAGATTGATCTAGCTTGCTATCCATGAGCTAGAGTCCATCTGTACTTCTTTTGGGATAGTAGCGCTTAAACTTACGATAGTGGTTAAGTTTATTTGCCAAAATGTAGAAACGGCGCCTTAGACTTTTAATTCCGCCGCCCTTATCGGCAGCATATATTAAGGGATGGACCAAATTGCCTGAAAGACTGAGCTGGTTAATCTCTCGTTTGAGTTCTTGATCTACATAGCGCTTAACTAAATGAGGAGTTAAAACAGAGTAGAGCACTGTTTTATCCGAGCTATCCACAGAGCTATCATCTTTATCATACTTATGGTAAACAATATCATCTACCAGGTAGCGCACGGGATTCAGGCCGGCTGCAGTGGTATAGTAGTTATTGCGTCCAATTCTGGGGTTGATCTCTAGAAAATAAGCCTTGTTGGTACGCGGATCAAGCTTTACATCAAAATTAGCAAAGCCCTTATAAGAGCAAGCCTCTAACAGTGTTTGCGCCTGCTTATAAAGCTCTGGATAAGGGCGCGTGATCATAGCAGCTGGGTTTCCCAAGGCGCTTGGGGTATGCTCTTCCAATAAAACTTGTGCTGAGCTAAACATACGTACCTTAGCATTTTGATCTACGTATGCAGTAATTGAGCGCATATATAAATCATCACCAGGTATAAGCTCTTGGATTATAAAGGGGCTTTGTACTCCAGCCTGTCCAAGCCTTGATAGAAGCTGCATAAGCTCTTCTTTGTTATTAAGCTTATATACCTTCTTCATTCCTTCAAAACGCATACGCTCATAAAGACCTGAATTTGCAGGCTTAGCAATTAACGGGAAGCTGCCAGGTAGCTTGTCTTTTATGTCTTCAAAATTTAGCTGGGCAAAGTCTGAGGCTTGAATAGTAAGACTTGCGGGTGTTGACACCCCGTAGATCTCACAAAGCTCAGCAAAAGAGTCTTTGTTCATGAGCTTATCAAGAAGGTCTTGATCAACAAAAGGTACAAGATAATATTCTTCAAGCTGTGATTTCATCTTAACCACTGAACGTACCTGAGAATCTGAGTTAGTCAAAAGGATCAGATCCTTGCAGGCATAGCGCTCTTTGAGCTCTGGAGCAATACGCAAGGCTTCTCTACTTAAGTCATCACAGCTGGCCCCCATACCTAAGCTGTGAACTTCTAAGATGCAAGAATCCTTAATGGGGCCAAGCTCTGCCCCCGATATCACCGTGCTTGTGCAGCCATAAGCCTCATGAAAAGCACGTGCCAAGGCATAAACTCCCAGATCTCCCCCTATTATTAAAGGATGAAAATCACAAACATGCATATCTATTCCCCCTACATAAGAGCTATGCGCTTATGTTAAGCTGACTTCAAGAATATATAAAACTAACACCACTAAAGACTTTTAAGCTGATACCCTATATAGATGTTATACAACAGTTTACTAGTGGCAGCTTAGATTATACAGACAGCCAAAGGAGCTATTAGCGAGATGTGCGGAATCGCTGGTTTTATCTACAATCCCCTAAGAATTAAACATGAGGACGAGCCTAAGGCTCAAAAGCGACATGAAATAGTAGTCGAAATGACTGAGCGCATAACTCATCGTGGTCCAGATGATAGTGGTTTTTTTGAAGATGAGCACATCAACATGGGTTTTAGGCGTCTGTCTATCATAGATCTTGAAGCTGGTCATCAGCCCCTCTTTAATAAAGATAAAACCAAGGTCCTAACCTTTAACGGTGAAATTTATAATTACCGGCAACTTCGCCGTGAGCTACAAGAACTTGGTTTTGAGTTTCAAACTGAGTCAGACTCTGAGGTGCTCATTCATGGTTATGAAGCCTGGGGTACCCAGATGCTTGATAAATTGCGCGGTATGTGGGGTTTTGCCATTTATGACACATCCGATAAGAGCTTGTTTATTGCCCGAGACCGCTTTGGCATTAAACCTATGCATTATTGCCTGCAAGATGACTGTTTTATCTATGCCTCAGAAATTAAAAGCATCTTAGCCCATCCTGCCTATGAAAAGCGCTTTAATGTAGAAGCCTTAGATTCTTATCTCAGCTTTCAATACGCTGTTCCACCGCAAACCTTCTTTAAGGATATCTACTGCCTTATGCCCGCCCATTATCTCATCTATAAGGATGGAGATCTAAGCATTCACAGGTATTGGGAGGCGCAATTTGAGCCCCAAGAAACTATGACCGAGGATGAAGCTTGTGAAGCCATTTCACAGGTCTTTACTGAAAGCGTTGAGGCTCATCGCATCGCAGATGTTGAGGTGGGATGCTTTTTATCCTCTGGCATAGATTCAAGCTATGTTGCCTCACACTTTGAAGGGCAACGCAGCTTTACGGTGGGCTTTGATTTTGGTGAGCGCTACAATGAGTGTTCATGGGCAGAAGAGCTTTCTAAACAGATTAAAACCCATCATAAATCTAAACTCATAAGCAGTGAAGAATTTTGGTCTGTAATTCCCAAAGTTCAATACTATTTGGATCAACCACTAGCAGACCCTGCCGCAATTGCCCTCTATTTTGTAAGCGAACTTGCAGCGCAAGAGGTAAAAGTTGTACTCTCGGGTGAAGGTGCTGATGAACTTTTTGGTGGTTATACCATCTATCATGAACCTCTTGATCGTAAAGCTTACCAAAAACGAGTTCCCAAATGCTTAAGAAGCTTGTTTGCCTCTTGTGCCCAGCTTCTTCCAGAGGGTACTAAGGGACGTGCCTTCCTTATTCGCGGTGCTCAAACCATAGAAGATACCTTTATTGGGAACGCTTTTATGTTTGATCAAAAACAAAAATCTCAAATCTTAAAAACAGGATTGCCTGCTACGCGACCACAGGATATATGTGCTCCTTATTATTCACGAGTAGCCTCCTATGGCGATAAGAGCATTTCAAAAATGCAATATTTGGACATTAATTTATGGATGGTGGGAGACATTCTCTTAAAAGCTGACCGCATGTCTATGGCGCATTCGCTCGAGCTGCGCGTCCCCTTCCTTGATAAAGAGGTCTTTGAACTTGCACGCCGCATACCAGAGCATCTACGTATCAAAGATGGTCAAACAAAGTATGCCTTAAGAAAAGCTGCTCAAAAACGTATTCCTGAAAAATGGGCTCAAAAACGCAAACTTGGCTTTCCTGTACCCACTCGCGTTTGGCTCAAAGATGATACATATTATCAAAAGGTAAAAGACTGCTTTAGCTCAAAGCGAGCTGCTCAATTCTTTAATACCGATGAAATCATAGCCTTATTAGACCAGCATAAGAATTCAAAACTTGATACCTCACGCAAGATTTGGACTATCTACAGCTTCTTAGTGTGGCATGAGCAATATTTCCCTGAAGGATAGATATATCTTAATAGAACACTGGTATCAACAATTACTTGCTTGGGCAGGCTTACTTAAAATGCTTACCATAGGGACGTTTTGCAAGAGCTTTTGAGCCTGCAAAACGTCCTGTTATTTTGGATAACAAAGCTGCAATAAAAGCCACCTCGTTTAGACCAGCTCTTATCGCCAAGCCATAACTTACCAGCAAAGATACTAAGCCAGATATGGAGAGGTATAAAACAACTTGCAGATATGAGCCATCTAAGGGGGCTACATAATGAGTTAAAAGCCACATAAGCCCAGCACCTGCAAATGCTCCAAGCAAGCCTAAGATGAGCGCCACCAGAGCCGATGTAAGAGCCTCTCGCATACCTAAGGCCCCCAAAGAAAGGCGCAAGGCAACTATAAGGCAAAGACAGGCAGAGACCGTAAATACCCAACGTCCATAAGCCGTTCCATCTAAGCCCACACCGGGCCATGAAAATATGCCTACCGTTAAAACTAGGCAGGCTACAATCTGCAGTGCCGTAGCCGCAAGATTAATAAGTGAAAAAGTCCCCATTTTTCTGGCCGCTGAAAATACCTTGTTAAGATACATTAGCAAGGCATAAAATGGAAGAGCCGGTGCTAATATTTGCAGGTAAGAAGACACTTCTTTTACCGCCTGCGTATCAAAGGCTCCCACCCTAAAGAGACTTGAAAGTGGTGTGGCAAAGACCACCAAATAACAGGCAAAGGGTATCATGGTCATCCACAGCTGTTTAATACCCACAAGTACCGTACTCTTAAAAGCCTTTAGATCCCCATCTGAATACATCTCTGAAAGCTCAGTAAAAAGAGTAGTTGAAATGGGGACTGCCAAAAAACTATAGGGCAGGGTGTACCAGAGGCGCGCATATGAAATCACCGATGGTCCACTCTCTGAAATGTGCAAGGCTGCGGCATTTTGAATGGACACCGCTAATGATGAGGAAAACATTACAAGCAGAGCTGGAAGTCCAATCTTTAGAGTTTCAATAAGAGCTGGATCTCTAAGATTAAGTCTGAGCCTTAGCCTTATACCATTTTTCTTTAGAGCAGGAACCTGAATTATAAACATAGCTGCAACGCCCAAAGAGGTTCCAAGACCCAAACATATAAGCGCAAGTTTCTCGTCAAGATGAGAAAGCGGCACATATGCAAGCATAGTAACAATGGTTACTAAGTTATTAAAAATGGGAGCTACCGATGACCAAAAATAATCTTTTTTAGCGTTAAGCAGACCACTCACTATTGAGCTTAGACCATAAAGCACAATTTGGATAGCAAAAAACTTAAAGAAGTATGAGGCAAGCTCAGAGGCTTGGGCTGAGCTTCTAGAATCAATAAAACTTTGAGTCCAGATAACTTGAGCTGAAAATATCGTACATAAAACAGAGACTGCACCCAGGAATATAAGGCTTATCGTAAAAATATTTGAAGCGTACTTATCGGCCTCTTCCTGGCCAGAGTTTCTTGATAAACGAACATAAACGGGCAAGAACGCAGTAACTAAAATACCACCAACTACCATCTCATAGAGCATATTTGGCAGATTATTTGCAACGGTGTAGGCAGAGCTTAAGAGCGTGTTTCCCAAAGCAAAAGCCATAGCCCAGGTTCGCAAAAAACCTGTCAGCCTAGAGACTATGGTAGCAATGCTCATAATGGCAGCTGAACGCCCAATATTAACTTGCTTTTTTACTGCGTCTTGAGAGTCTTGAAGACCTTGAGCCTGTTGTGGAACATAAGCAGTTGCTTTAAGCTGATTGTTCCTGCTTTGAGCCCCCTCTGAGCTTAGATTTTTCTTAAGACTCATAAGCACTCCCCTTTTTGATCCCCCGGCATAAGCAGGCATCTTTCAAGGGCACGGCAGACATGAGATCAAGTGGAGATACTATAAGTTGCAATCCCCTCTTGCCTGCACTTACAACTATGTAGTCGTGCTCCAGAGCACTTTGGTCCAAAAAGCTTGGGTAGAGCTTTTTCATAGCTAAAGGAGAGCATCCTCCTCTTAGATATCCGCTAAATCTTAGAAGATCTTTTTGAGGAGCAAGCTGAAGACTTTTTTGTCCTGCCGCCTGAGCAGCCAGCTTTAAATCAAGCTCCTGAGCCACAGGAATAACAAAAACAAAGGCCTCTTGCTTTTGATTTATACACAGCAGTGTCTTAAAGACTTTTACTGGATCCTCTGCTATGGCCGAAGCCGCCTTAAGCCCACTTAAGTCAGATTCATCATAATCATATGACCTAAGCTCGTAGCTTATACCAAGCTTATCCAAAAGACGCATTGCATTTGTTTTCTGAGATTTTTTGCCCAGGCTCATCTTCTTTTACTTCTCTACTCTCGTGCAGCTTACCACTCTTACCGCTTATGATCTTGCCGATAAAAGCGGAGCTAAGAATTTTGCTGTATGGCTCTCCTTGCAAGAGCATAGTTCTTCAGGCGTGCCACTAAAGACAAGGCTGCCACCTCCGTCTCCCCCTTCAGGCCCCATATCAATAATTCTATCTGCCACCTTCAAGACATCTAGATTATGTTCAATAACTAGAACGGTATTTCCAGCATCTACCAGACGCTGCAG
Source organism: Actinomycetes bacterium (assembly GCA_023418575.1). Classification (GTDB taxonomy): domain Bacteria; phylum Actinomycetota; class Coriobacteriia; order Coriobacteriales; family JAEZZM01; genus JAEZZM01. Next base: position 54,789 of record JAEZZM010000035.1, read on the forward strand.
CACATCAATAAGTTGCCTTACATCTTCAAAATGAAGACCTGTTGTAGGCTCATCAAGAATATAGAAGGTTTTGCCCGTTTGCCTGCGGTGAAGCTCCTTTGCAAGTTTAACACGCTGAGCCTCTCCACCCGAAAGCGTGGTGGCTGGCTGTCCCAAAGCAATATAACCAAGGCCTACATCATACAGGGTCTGAAGCTTGCGTTTGATGGCCGGTATATTTTCAAAGAACTGAAGTGCCTCCACAACACTCATGCGCAAGATCTCAGCAATATTTTTACCCTTATAGCTAATCTGCAGTGTTTCTCGGTTGTAACGCTCTCCACCACAGACCTCACAAGGGACATATATATCAGGTAAGAAGTGCATCTCTATCTTGATTTGCCCATCTCCCTTGCAAGCCTCACAACGTCCTCCTGGCATATTAAAGCTAAAGCGTCCAGGTGAATAGCCTCGCGCCTTTGACTCAGGAACACTAGCAAAAAGATTGCGAATATCATCCCACAAACCAATATAGGTAGCAGGATTAGAACGAGGAGTTCTGCCAATGGGAGATTGATCAATATCAATAACCTTGTCTATTTCTTCAATCCCTTTAAGCTTTTTATACGAACCTACAGCCTTTTTAGCATGATGAATTGCATTGCTCAAAGCTGGGGCAAGCGTATCAGTAACAAGAGAAGATTTTCCTGATCCAGAGACCCCGCTTACCACTGTAAAGGTACCAAATTCAATGGAAACATCAACATTCTTCAGATTATTTTCCTGTGCGCCGATAAGCTCGAGCGCCCCTCTACCTGGCTGTCTTCTCTCAGAAGGTAGCTTAATACTGCGCTTACCGCTGAGATACTGCCCTGTAATGGAGCTCTCGCAGTTTTCTAAATCCTTTGGAGAACCTGCAAAAACCAGCTCGCCACCAAATTCTCCTGCTCTTGGACCAATATCAACAACAAAATCTGCAGAACGTATGGTATCCTCGTCATGCTCAACTACTAAAACTGAGTTACCCAGATTCTTAAGGCGCTCTAGAGTAGCAATAAGGCGGGCATTATCTCTTTGATGCAAACCAATTGAGGGCTCATCTAGTACATAGAGCACACCAACCAGTCCCGCACCAATTTGAGTGGCAAGTCTAATCCTCTGAGCCTCTCCACCAGATAGACTTGCAGAAGCCCTCTCTAAGGTCAGGTAATCAAGACCTACATCTACCAAAAAACGTAAACGCTCGATGATCTCTTTTACTATACGCTGCGCTATAAAGCGATCGCGCTCTTCTAGTTCAAGCTGCAAAAAGAAATTCAAACTCTCTTTGGTAGACATAAGGCAGATCTCGTAGATATTCTTGCCACCTACTAAGACCGATAAAATCTCAGGTTTAAGACGCGCACCCTTACAAGCTGGGCATGGTTCTTCTCTAATATATTGCTCTAAACGCGCCTTAATATTTTCATTACTGGTTTGTGAGTATTTATCATAAATGATTGATCTAATACCTGGAAACTTACTGGTCCAATGTGTGTTTCTGCCATCTCTGGTAAGGTAATCTACGCGAATTTTCTTATCGCCCAAACCTTCAAGAAAGACTTTTCTAGTTTTTAAATCAAGATCCTCCCAGGGACTATTAATATCAACTCCCAGATAGGCTGCCACCGCAGCAAAAATTTGTGGATAATAATTTGAATTACCAAACAATGAGCCAAAAGCCCCATCCAAAATAGACCTAGAAGCGTCTTCCACCATAGCCGCACCATCTATAAGCTTATGAACACCCAAGCCATCACAGACCGGACAAGCTCCATAGGGGGCATTGAAAGAAAAATCACGAGGCTGAAGCTCATCCATTGAGTGTCCATGGATGGGGCAAGCTAAAGCCAAAGAATAATGTTCAAGCTGTTCTGGAAGCTCCTCTGTAGCTAAAAGCTGCACCAAAACTCTGCCAGAAGCTAAATTTGTTGCCTGCTCCACCGCCTCAGCAATGCGGCTTCTGGAGCTTTCCTTAATAACAATGCGATCTACCAGCAAGTTAATATCATGCTTATAATTTTTATCAAGCTTAATATCCTCTTCAAGCTCTCTAAGCTCACCATCTACCTGCACGCGCGTAAAGCCTTCTTTTTTCAAATCAGCAAAAAGCTTGACATACTCCCCTTTGCGTCCACTTACTATGGGAGCCAAAATGTAAGCGCGTCTTGCTTGCCCTAAGGACATGATCTTATCGACCACCTGATCTGTTGTCTGCTTTTCTATGGGCCTTCCGCATTCAGGGCAGTGCGCAACACCTATACGAGCAAACAAGAGACGCAGGTAATCATAAATCTCTGTAACTGTTCCCACTGTGGAACGCGGATTTTTTGAGGTAGTTTTTTGATCAATTGACACTGCTGGCGATAAACCATCAATTGAATCCACATCAGGCTTATCCATTTGTCCCAAAAATTGACGAGCATAACTAGAGAGGGACTCAACGTAGCGGCGCTGACCCTCCGCATAGATAGTGTCAAAGGCAAGCGAAGACTTCCCTGAACCGCTCAAGCCTGTTATTACCACCAATTGATCTCGTGGAATGCTTAAATCTATATTCTTTAAATTATGGGCTCTTGCCCCTTTTATCACGATATTCTCTTGCGCCATAGATTCTCCCGCTCATTTTTCATATCTTTTCATTGTACTCCTTGATACCCAAATTCTTAAAATGGGTACAGACTCATACATTGGATATCCCAATTTGCAAGCACCATTTTTGGTGTTCCTATAGGTCAGATCTCTCAATCTAAGGGTCTGTACCTATAGCCTTATTTGTTTATATAAAGCATGATCCTAGAGGGGGTTCATATGAGTGGATGCGGTGGACAGTGCCCCAGTGCTGCTGGTGCAGGTGCAAAGGCAGGAGCTGCTCCTCAAAAAGAAAAAGCTAATGAGCTTAGTAAGGTCAAGCGCGTTATTGGCGTAGTTTCTGGCAAAGGTGGTGTAGGTAAATCACTTGTCACCGGTCTTCTTGCCTGTTATATGCAGCGTGCTTCATATAAGACTGCAATCTTAGATGCCGATATAACCGGACCCTCAATACCTAAAATGTTTGGTATTACTGGACAGCGCTTAGAGGGTCTAGGTAATTTCCTCTTTCCTGCTGAAACCTCTACCGGCATAAAAGCTATGTCCATTAACCTCTTGCTTGAGCGTGAAACTGATCCTGTTTTGTGGCGCGGGCCCATTATTGGTGGAGCAATCAAACAATTTTGGACAGAGGTAAATTGGGGTGAAATTGATTACATGTTTGTAGACATGCCTCCAGGAACAGGAGATGTTGCACTAACAGTATTTCAATCACTTCCAGTAGATGGCTTAATCATTATTACCTCTCCACAAGATCTGGTATCAATGATTGTTTCTAAAGCTGTAAAAATGGCAGATACTATGGGTGTTCCTGTACTTGGCTTGGTTGAAAATTACAGCTATCTAGAGTGCCCTGACTGCAAAAAGAAGATTTCCGTCTTTGGTGAATCACATATTGATGAGATTAGCAAGGCTTTTAGATTACCTGTATTAGGCAAGCTTCCCATTGATCCAAAGCTTGCAGAGCTCTGCGACGCAGGTAAAATTGAAGAGGTTCCCTATGATCTCTTAGGTGCAGCGGTGGACTTACTTAAAGAACTTCCTGCTCAAGATCAGTCTGATGAACCCACTGCAGAATCAAATCCTGCTGACAGCTATCAGTTATAGCTAAACAGCTTGGCTGAGAGATGTTATGTAGTTAAGTCCTAGATCTGGCCTAGGCCTAGGTCTATGTTAGATCTACAAGGCTACATTGGTCTTTGTGAGTTATTGAGAAGATGAAAACATACGATCTCATTATTATTGGTGCAGGGGCTTCAGGTTTGATGGCTGCATATGCAGCTACAAGCCAAGGAGCCTCTGTGCTGCTTGTCGAAAAACATAACAAAAAGCTTGGACAAAGCATCCTGCGCTCTGGCAACGGACGCTGCAATATCTCACATCAAGACATCTCTGCTCAAGATTACAATCAAGCAGCTTTTATTCAAGCGCTCCTTAATGCCAATGAGATTAAGGACATGCACCTTTTTATTGAAAACATCTTTGCTGATATGGGCCTCTTTTTTGCTTATGAAGATAAGCGCGCCTATCCTTATTCATTTAACGCCCAAAGTGTGCTTTCCTCTCTCTTAACTGCATCAAAATCTTACGGCCTAGATATAATACGTGGAGCACAGATAAGAAGCTTAGAAAAAGACTCGAACTTTAAATTAGACTTAGAGCTCAGCGAAGATTTGGAAAGTGAACAAACTCATATAAGAGTTTGCTCCACCAAATTGCTCTGGGCAGCAGGAGCTCAAAGTGCCCAGGACTTCCTAAACCTAAGCGCACAAGAGCATAGCAAGCTCCCTGATATAAACTATATTAGGCAAGAGGCGCTCCTTTGCCCTCTCCAGGTAGATAACCCGCTCATATATGGACTCTCTGGTTTACGGGTTAAACTACTTTGCCAGGGCCCTCATGGATACCAAGAAGAGGGCGAAATACTGATACGAGATTATGGCCTATCTGGAATACTGAGCTTTAATATTTCTAGAGAGCTTCACCATCATAAGACAAGCAACTATAGTTTTAATTTTATACCTGGGCTTAAGCTACAGGATGTAGAATCCTATCTAAACAGACGCCTGGAGCAGATAGCTCAAGATAAAAAACTTAAGGCTCAAGTAGAGCTTAAACGTGAGGCCTATCTTCATATACTTGATGGTATTCTTGCACCTCAGCTAGCACGAAGAATAATTGAACTAAGCTTGTGCCCCCAAATAAAATCCTGCAATGATTATGAAAATAGGCTTAAACAAGAAGGCTGGAAAAAAACTAAGGCACACAAGAATTCAAAGTCTTCAAAAGTAGACAGTCCTACACTAAAACTTAAGTTAGAAGAACTTGAGCTATTAAATACAAAAACACTTATATCTATGCTAACTAAATTTAAACTTGAGATTAAAGCTATCTGTGAGACTCAACTTGCACAACTGAGCAGTGGAGGTCTAGACATCAATAATCTAAATGATAATCTCGAGCATAAAACCTGTGCTGGGCTATATTTTAGCGGCGAAGTTCTAGATGTAGATGGCCCCTGCGGAGGTTATAATTTAGCCTGGGCTTGGATAAGTGGCTATATTGCAGGAAAAGATGCCGCCCTAAAAACTAAGAAAACTGATTAGGCTCAAATACCCTAGAGACTGTTATTTACTCAAGGCTAGGGTAAGCATAAAGACAAAAGGAGTAGAGCCAAGTTATGATAGAGCTTATTAATGTAAAGCTTCCTCTAGAGGCTGCCCTTGAGGGCGGCGATGAGCTTATCTTATCGGCTTTATTAAAAGAAACAGGGCTTAAGGCTCATGAGCTTAGGACTTACAGTTTAAGAAAGCGCGCCTTGGATGCGCGCAAAAAACATGAGCTTTCTTTTGTTGCAAGTTTTATCCTAGATGCGCCCAGCAAAGAAGCAAAGCTTCTTGCACAAAACAAAAACGTACGCGACTTTGATGAACAAGTATATAAACCACAATCAAGCGCTCATTGCAAAAAAGCTGCACTAAAGCTTTTGCCAGGAATAAATTCTGAGGCACGTCCTATTGTAGTTGGTGCAGGTTGTGCTGGCCTGTTTTGTGCTCTTAGTCTTGCCCAAGCTGGCTTAAGGCCCCTTGTGTTGGAAAGAGGCAAAGCTTCTAAAGAGCGCACGCAAGATATAGATCAATTTATCCAGACAGCTCAGCTTAACACCCAAAGTAATATTCAATTTGGTTTGGGAGGAGCAGGCACCTTTTCTGATGGTAAACTAACCACTAATACCAAGTCCATCTATCATCGCTATATTCTAGACGCTCTGGTAAGAGCCGGAGCACCTCAAGAAATATCATACCTTGCCAAGCCTCATATTGGCTCTGATATATTGCCGGGGGTAGTTGAGCATCTTGTAAAAGAGATTGAACAAGCTGGTGGAGAATTTCACTTTAATACTCAATTTATCGGTTTTGAAAACAGCTCCCTATCTTCTGATATCCTCAAAATAGTAACTAAAAATTCAATTAGTGGAGCAGAGCAAGAGTTCTTTGCAACTCAAATCTTTTTAGCCTGCGGCCACTCTGCTCGAGACACCTTTAAGTATCTTGCCGATAAGAAGCTTGCCCTAGAGCCCAAAACCTTTTCTATGGGCTTTAGGATTGAACATAAACAAACTCATATCAATGAACAGCAATATGGAGCTTTTGCCTCTCATCCTGCCCTGGGTGCTGCTGACTACAAACTGGTACACCATCTTAAAAATGGACGCTCTGCCTACAGTTTTTGTATGTGCCCCGGAGGAACTGTGGTTGCTGCCGCAAGTGAACAAAATAGTGTCTGCACCAATGGCATGAGCGAGTATGCCCGCAACAAAGAAAATGCCAACGCAGGATTTCTTGTTGCGGTAAACCCCAGCGACCTTAATCCAAACAATATTCTAGCTGGCATAGAGCTGCAGCGCCGCTGTGAGCACAAAGCCTTCATTCAAGCTGGCTCAACTTATAAAGCGCCTGCTCAGCTTGTTGGAGACTTCTTAGAAAATAAAAGCTCAAAAGGAGCAGGTTCTGTAATTCCCAGCTATCCTCTGGGTGTACACTGGACTTGCATGAATGAGCTTTTACCAGCCTATATTATTGATTGTCTTAAACAGTCTCTGCCAGCCTTAGGCAAGAAACTCCCCGGTTTTGATGATCCAGAAGCAGTTCTCACAGGAGTTGAAACACGATCAAGCTCACCTTTGCGCATACTGCGTGACAAAGAAAGCTGCAGATCAATAAGCCACCCTCTTATCACTCCTTGCGGTGAGGGAGCAGGTTATGCAGGCGGCATTATGAGTGCAGCTGCAGATGGTGTGCGCTGCGCTGAAGCCTTTATGCAGCTCCACGCTTAATCACCTGAACTCTCCTGTACTTAACCGTGCCTAACTGTGCCAAAAGTACTTTGCTATACGTTGCTACGCCTTGCTACGCCTTACTGTGCCTTACTGTACCTTACTGCACCTGTTCCAGATCCTGCTTAAACTCTAAGAAGCTTTAAGCTCTTTTCTTGCCTTCTTTTTGCTAAGTTTTTTACAAAGCTTCTTTGAGTCTTTAGATAGTTTGGCTGAGTGTAAGGCTATTAAATTTGCCTTTGTACCAGCGATATTTTTAATTAAAACCTGTTTTTTCTTGATAGGTGCCTCAAGCTTAAGCTCAGAAATCAACTTCATTACTAAGGGCGCTTGTTCATCGGTGACTTTACGGCTCAAACCAAGCTTAAGCCGCTTTTTTGACCCTTGGACTTTAAGCTTATACACAATGGCATGACGCTTCCTGTTTGCTTCCAAATTTGCATACTTAAGACCTTTTTTACAAGCATAACCCGAAGCTTCCAGCACCCCAGTGCTGCGCTTGTAAACCTTAACATTGCAGCGGTGATGGCAGCGTTTGCACTCTAGAGCAAACTGCAACTCTTTTGCAGTATCATCTTTCATAGTATTACTCCCTCTCCCCTTTAGCCCTTAATAGTAGTGTCATAGCTAGCGTTTTTTGCGTGCTCCATAGCTTGAACCCTTACGAGCAGATTTTTTCAAGCGCAAGATCAAAGCTTCTTCATCTGAACCTTCCCCCAAAGATTCTAAAGATAGAATTTGATCTCTAATGCGAGCCGCCTCTTCAAAGTTCAAGGCCTCACTTGCTAAAAGCATATCCTCTTGTAAGGAGGCGATAAGATCTGAGCGCTCAGCAGGACTTAAGGCCGATACATCTTGTGCCAAAGATGCTCCAAGACTCGACGCTTCTTCTTGCTTTTGCTCTTCAGAAGAAATAAAACTACTGATGTCTGTAATGGACTTTTTTATAGTTTGAGGAACAATTCCATGCTCCTTGTTATAAGCCATCTGCAGCTGGCGCCTTCTTTTTGTTTCATCTAAAGCATATTGCATACTCTCTGTGATTTTATCGGCATACATAATAACTTGGCCATGGGCGTTACGCGCAGCTCGCCCAATTGTTTGGATTAAGGAGCGTTTATTACGTAAAAAGCCTTCCTTATCGGCATCTAAAATTGCAACCAGTGAAACCTCAGGAAGATCTAGACCCTCACGTAAGAGGTTGATTCCCACCAAAACATCAAAGCTACCTTCTCTTAGTTCTCGCAAGATTTCAACGCGCTCAAGAGTACCAATATCTGAGTGCATATAATTAGCCTTGATTCCATTGTCTAAGAGATGTTCTGTAAGATCTTCAGCCATACGCTTAGTAAGCGTAGTAACCAGCACGCGCTCACGTCGCTTTACGCGCTCTAAGATCTCATCACGCAGGTCATCTATCTGACCTCTCACAGGGCGCACATCAATCTCTGGATCCAAAAGCCCTGTTGGCCTAATAATTTGCTCAACGAGCTGCTCTGAAACACGCTCCTCATAATCGCCTGGCGTTGCTGATACATAAATAAACTGAGGAATTCTCTGTTCAAATTCATCAAAACGCAAGGGCCTATTATCTAAAGCAGAAGGAAGTCTAAAACCATGCTCTACCAGAGTAATCTTGCGGGAACGGTCGCCCTCATACATACCACGTATTTGAGGAACGGTCACATGAGATTCGTCGATAATACAAAGCATATCCTCTGGAAAGTAATCTATAAGGCTAAAAGGTGGCTCTCCTGGAGCTCTTCCATCAAGGTGGCGTGAATAATTTTCAATACCACTGCAAAAATTCATGGTCTGAAGCATTTCAAGATCATAATCTGTACGCTGCTCTAGGCGTTGAGCTTCCAACAGCTTTCCAGCTTCCCTTAATTCTTGCAAACGAGACTGTTTTTCTTCTTCAATAGTTGCAAGCGCATGGTCTATTTTTGGTCTTTCAGTTACATAATGAGAGGCGGGCCAGACGGGGATTGAGTCATAAGATTGTAGCTGTTCGCCTGTAATTCTATCTACTTCTTGTATGCTTTCTATCTCATCGCCAAAAAAACTCACACGCAAAGGGTTTTCTCCGTATGCAGGGAAAATATCAACAACATCTCCCCTAACTCTAAAACAACCTCTGCGCAGCTCATAATCATTTCTGTCATACTGAATATCAATAAGCTGGTAGATAAGCTTATCTCTATCCATCTCCACCTTAGTATCTAAAAAGACTGCCATACCTGCATAGTCTTGTGGTGAACCTATACCATAGATGCACGAAACTGAGGCAACAACTATAACATCTCTCCTGGATAACAGCGATGCTGAGGCCTGATGTCTAAGTTTTTCCACTTCTTCATTTATTGAAGCGTCCTTTTCAATAAAGGTATCGGTTTGAGGAACATAAGCCTCTGGCTGGTAATAATCGTAATATGAAACAAAATAGACCACGGCATTATCGGGGAAAAATTCTTTAAGCTCAGAGGCTAGTTGGGCAGCAAGTGTCTTGTTAGGTGCCATAACTAAGCAAGGTTTTCCCAGCTGAGCAATAGTGTGAGCCATGGTAAAGGTCTTGCCTGAACCAGTTACGCCCAATAAGGTTTGAAATTCTAGACCTTTTTGCACCCCTTGCACCAAAGCCTCTATAGCTTTAGGTTGGTCACCAGAGGGCTTAAATGAACTACGCAAGTTAAACTGTGCGGGTGCTTGAGAGGAGACTCCAAAGCGTTTAAGCTTTCCTGCAGCTCTTAGAGCCTGTTTTGCTTTGGCTTGTTTGCAAGATTTATCCTGAGCTTCAACTGCGTCTCTGTGCAATTCCAATCTTGCGCCTTCCCCTCATATCTTTAAGCTTGAGATTTTCTGTAATGCTTCAGCTTTACATGCGCGAAGCTATGGCTTAATAAAGATACCCGGATACAAATCTTCATATGCAGCTTTAGAGCGCACTACCTTGATAAGATATTTTTTGGTCTCTGGAAAAGCAACAGAGAGTCTAATGTTTTCATTTTTAGCAAGCCAGGCATCAACGTTTCCTGGTCCAGCATTATATGCAGCAATAACCGCTTCTAATTCATGATAGCGATCAACCAAATAGCGCAAATACGCAGCTCCAAATTCAATATTGGTTCTTGGATCATCAAGATCTTCCACTTCAAAATCTTTAGACACAAGCTCCCAGCGTTTAATATCTGAAGCAGTGTCGGGCATAAGCTGCATAAGACCACGAGCCCCCACATGAGAGCGCGCGTCAGTCTTCCAGTCACTTTCTGCTTTAATAACTGCACATAATAGATAAGGGCTTATCTTATGACGCAAAGCACTTTCCTGAATATAGTCGTGATAATACAGAGGATAAAAATTTTCCTGCACAATCTTAGGTCCACGCAAGAAGAAAAAGCATGTGCTAGCCATGAGTGCAAGTACCAGTATGGGTATAAGGCGTGGCAGGAATAATATTGATTGCCTCTGAAGAAACAGTTTATTGAGAGTTCTGCGCCCATCTTTTGAAGTCTTGGTAGTTGAGGCTTTGGTAGCTGCGGTTTTTGATCTCTTCAAGTTTTGCATCTTCTTCTTTTTAGACATGCTTAGACCACCACTGCTCTAAAGCTTCTTTAAGCTCATCTTCGCCCAAGCTATTATCGATAAGAGTATCTGCAAGCAAGCTACGCTCATGATCAGAAATTTGAAGAGCCTCTCTCTGGTCAAAATCTTCAGCAGACATACCTCTCTTTAAGGCGCGCTCTCTTCTAAGTTTAAGAGGGCAGGATATAACTACGATCTCATCGCACAAGTCCATAAGCTCTGGAATTTCATCTAAAAGTGCTGCCTCTATAAGAAGATAATCTCTGCTATCCTGTGCATCTTGAGGCTGCTCATGAGCTAAAGATTCATACTCTACAAGTAAGTCTTTAAGTTTTTCAAGTAGACAAGGATATACAAGAGCCTGCAGCTTTTTCTGGCTAGCCTTATCTTTAAATGCCCTTTGTGCCAAACGTGCATAAGAAAGCTGACCTTCAGGTGAGTAGAGATCTTCTCCAAACAAAAGCTTAAGCTCTTTTTTAATTTTAGGATCTGCATAGACTACATCTTTTACAAAGTCATCAAGCTTAATGCAGTGCAGGCCCTTGGCTTGCAAAAAAGATACGCAGCTTGATTTACCAGAGGCAATGCCTCCGCTTAGACCGATAAGATAGGGCTTTGATTGAGTTTGCTTCATCTACTCACCTCCCTGCACTTTAGATCTACCTTAGTTTAAGAACTGATTTTAATACTAGTTTATTCAATCATAAAACCTCACTATGAGGGTTTTGTTAGGGCAAATACTTAGAGGAATCGGGAGAGCCAGGAGCATAGTTGTAAGATTAATAGCGCAAGCTTAGAAGCTCTCAAAAGAGCTCAAGTTGTTCGAAAAACAAACAAATTATGTACATTGACTATAACTAAGATACCGTCTGCCATTTTATTTTCTGTGATGTGATTCACTATTTTTATGTTGGGTATTTAAATAAAACACGTTAAGTAGAAAGCCTTTAACTTAAAAGCCTATCTTCTTAACAATAGCTAATGCTCGTACGTAGAATCCATCAAGGAGGAACGCAGATGCGAAAAGTTCAATTGTATATTGATGGCCAGTTTAGAGATAGCGCAAGTGGTGAAACCTTTGAGGTTTTAAACCCTTCCACTGAAGAAGTTATTGCTACTGTTGCTAAGGCTACAGCACAAGAAGCTGCTGAGGCAGTGGAATCCTGTAAACAGGCTCAGCTTGAATGGGAAAAGCTTCCCGCTATTGAGCGCGCTTCTTGGTTACGCAAGATTGCACAAGGTATTCGTGAGCGTGGAGAAGAAATCACTGAGGTTATTATGGCCGAGGGCGGTAAAACCCGCGAGCTTGCTTCAGTAGAGACCTACTTTACTGCTGATTACATGGACTACATGGCAGAGTGGGCACGCCGCTATGAGGGTGAGATCATTCAAAGCGACCGCCCCAAAGAAAATATCTTCTTATTTAAGCGTCCTCTTGGTGTTATTGCTGGTATTCTTCCTTGGAACTTCCCCTTCTTCCTTATTGCACGTAAAGCTGCCCCAGCTCTTCTAACGGGAAATACCATTGTTCTTAAGCCTTCAACTCAAACCCCCATTAACTGTCAGATCTTTATGGAAATCTGCCATGAAATTGGACTTCCTAAGGGCTTAATTAACTGTGTAACCGGTTCAGGATCTGTTTTGGGTGAGGCGCTTTCTTCTAATCCAGATGTTGCTATGGTATCTCTCACTGGTTCACTTTCAGCTGGTCAGGCTGTTATGAGAGCTGCTGCTGAAAACATCACTAAGGTAAGCTTAGAGCTTGGCGGTAAGGCTCCTGCAATTGTATTAGAAGATGCAGATCTTGATCTTGCTGTTAAATCAATTGTAGCCAGCCGTGTTATTAACACTGGACAGGTATGTAACTGCGCAGAGCGCGTTTATGTACAAAAAGGCATTGAAGAGCAGTTCTTAGCTAAACTCAAAGAGGCTATGGCGGCTGTTAAATTTGGTAACCCTGCCGATCAAAACGGTCTTGACATGGGCCCACTGATTGAAAAAGGTGCATTAGAGGCTGTTGATGCTAAGGTTAAACGTGCTCAAGAACAAGGCGCCACTCTTTACTTTGGTGGAGGACGCGCTGAGGGCAAGGGCTATTTCTACAATCCAACCATCCTTACTGGTTGCAATAACTCCATGGATATTATCCAAGAAGAAATCTTTGGACCTGTTCTTCCAATCGTAAGCTTTGAGTCCTTAGATGAGGTAATTGAGCTTGCTAATGATTCTGAGTATGGATTAACCTCTAGTGTTTACACCCGTGATCTCAATAAAGCCTTCAAGCTTATTAGAGGTCTTAAATATGGTGAGACCTATGTTAATCGTGAAAACTTTGAGGCAATGCAAGGCTTCCATGCGGGTGTTCGCAAGAGCGGTATTGGTGGAGCCGATGGTAAGCATGGTCTTGAAGAGTACTTACAGACTCAGGTTGTCTACCTTGAGACTCAGGAGTAAAGAGCGTTTAGACAAATCTCCCTACTTTGAGATTAAAAGGGATTAGAGCTCTTTACCTTAATTGCCCTTAAGCCGGCTCATGTTCATCAGCTTGCCTGAAGGAACAGCTTAAACTTAGAGTCCGGCTTGAGATATAAAAATCTCCCCCTCTTTGAGGGGGAGATTTTTGTTTACCTATATGCTTGCGTTAATTGTTCTAAAACAAGCCTTATATCTCTTAAGCCTCTTCTGGCTCTAAGTCACAATGTTGCCGCAAGCTTGGTTTTATCAGACAACCTAACATAAAGGCAACAAAACCAACAATCAAACCAGGCAAGATGGGATCTACCTGATAGCTTCCAATGCTTACGGGGAAGTATTGGAAGTAAACAACTACAGCAGAACCAAAGATGAGCGACAAAATAGCTGCGGTCTGAGAGCTCTTCTTCCAGTAAAGACCAAATACATAAGGGAAGAATGCACCAGCAGCACGCAAACTAAATGAGAACATAAGAAGCGTAATAATTGCTCCGGTGTTGAAGAAGGCTACACACCAACCAAGCAAACCTACCAAAGCCATAACTATACGTGTTGACTTAAGAACCTGATCTTGGCTTGCGTCCTTTTTAATATACTGCTTATAAATGTCATTTCCAAAGATAGAACCTGCACCCAAAAGATCAGAGGAAGCAGATGACATGGTAGCAGAAATAATACCTGAGAAGAGCAGACCTACAATAACAGGAGGCATGGTTTCCATAGCAAGAATGGGCATTGCAAATTTTCCACCCTGATCGCCAACTACAGCTGCATCAAGCGTACCCATGTTTACAAGAGCAAGTGCCGCAATACCAAGGATGGTGGGGATAAATGCATACACAAAATTGATTACCGCTGCAATTACAGAACCCTGAATAGCTGTCTTTCCATCGCGAGCAGAATAAAAACGTGAAACAGCTTCTTGACCAACGGTAAAGCTTGCAATGTACATAATTACCAAAGAGATAATGGTCGGCAAGGATATGCCCTTAAACATGTCAAAGGTCTCAGGCGGAACATTGGCAACCATATTGCTGAAGCCACCGGTTGAACCAAGAGCAAAAGGAATAGCAATAGCCATACCTAAGACAATTAGTATAACCTGTACAAAGTCGGTAAGCGTAATAGACCACATACCTCCTAGCACAGAATACAGCGTAACAACTGCTGCGGTAATAGTAACTGCCCAGCGATAGTCAATACCCAGCATAACAGTTACTACTGTAGAAGTTGCAATAAATTGTGATGCAGTAAGACCAATCAAAGGCAGCATCATGATAATTGCTGTAACCAAGCCTGAAGACTTACCATAGCGACGTCGAAAATATTCAGGAACGGTCTTTACCTCTGCGCCCCTAAATTTATGAGCAATAAAAGACAGGATAACAAAGGCAATACCCATGGTAATAACATACCATGAAGCAGAAATACCCCAGGTGGTATAAGACTTCTCAGCAACACCCAAAGATGAGCCTCCACCAATTTCGGTGGCGGCCAGGGTACCTGCAACTAAAATGGGACCAAGTCTACGACCAGCTACCATAAAGTCATCATTATTTGATACCTTGCGAGATGAATAGTAGCCAATACCAATCATTCCCAGCATGTATATAATAACGATAGCGATAACGATCATAGTCCCCTCCTTTCAAATAGCCTGAGCCAATCAGGACAATAATAAAAGAACCTTAGCTCCTAGGAGCAACAAGATTCTTGTCAAACGCACAGTTTTCTATTATAGCGTGATTTTAATCACAGTTTTAAATAAATCTCATATTTTCGGCAAGCGGTATATTGTGCAGCTTCAAAGTAACATTTGTTTTATAAGCAAACAATTAGTTCACCAGACTCTAGCTTCTACAACTAGAGGTATCTAAAACAAAAAAGAACCCGGCCTAAGCCGGGTTCTTGAGCAAATACCTATTAGAGAAAAGTCTTACTCTTCTACCTGCTCCTCAGTTGGAGCCTCTACCTCAACTTGCTCAGGCTGTTCAGCTGGAGCAGTCTCGGCCTTATCGCTCTTATCCTTCTTTTCTAAAGGAGTAACCTCAAGCTCAATACCTAAGCTTTCAGCAGCTGCCTTCATAGAAAGAGAGATGCGACGACGGTTAAGATCAATATCCATAACCTTAACGTTAACAGTATCGCCAAGTTTTACAACCTGTGAAGGTTGTTCAACATGAGCCTTAGCCATCTCAGAGATGTGAACTAAGCCCTCAACTCCATCTCCAAGCTCTACAAAGGTACCAAAGGGAACAAGCTTAGTTACCTGACCCTGAACAATAGAGTCTACAGGATAGCTCTCTACAAGCTTACGCCAAGGATCATCTTGGGTCTGCTTGAGACCAAGTGAGATGCGCTCACGTGACATATCAACGTCAAGAACCTCAACCTCAACCTCTTGGCCAACCTTAACAACCTCTGCTGGGTGGTTAACGTGATTCCAAGAAAGCTCAGAAATGTGAACGAGACCGTCAATACCGCCAAGGTCAACAAAAGCACCAAAGTCAACAAGGCTGGAAACCTGACCCTGAAGGCGCATACCCTTCTGGAGGTTCTCAAGGATCTCAGTGCGCTCTTGCTTGCGTGATTCTTCAAGAACAACACGGCGAGAAAGAACAACATTGTTGCGATTACGATCCATCTCAATCACGCGAGCCTCAATGGTGGTGCCCATGTAATTTGAAAGATCCTTAACACGACGCATGTCAACAAGTGATGCAGGGAGGAAGCCGCGAAGTCCAATATCAAGGATGAGACCACCCTTAACAACCTCGATAACTTCACCCTCGACATTCTCACCAGCGTTAAACTTCTCTTCAATACGAATCCAAGCACGCTCGTACTCAGCGCGTTTCTTAGAAAGGTGAAGACGGCCCTCTTTATCCTCTTTCATAAGAACTAAGGCCTCGATCTCCTCGCCCAAGGAAACAAGCTCAGAAGGCTCTACATCACGACGGATTGAAAGCTCACGAACGTTAATTACCCCCTCAGACTTAAAGCCAATATCCAGGAGAACCTCGTCGTGCTCAATCTTCACAACAGTACCAGTTACAAGGTCGCCCTCTTCAAATTCAGTAATGGTACCATCGATAAGTTGGTTCATCTCATCATCGCTGATTGACTCAAGCTCAAAGATGGATGAGTTTTGAATCTCACTCAAAAGTGGACCCCTTTCAAAATATTCGGGGCCCCGATTATCATGATTATCTCCTGGCGCGGCTGCGCCTGATAGAACTTACATGTCTCGGGGGCCTACATTACCTTGCGTAAAAATTACGCCTTTATAGAATAACGTAAAATTCCATATAATGCACGCAATTTTATTCAATCTGCTATAATAGAGCACTCTTTCACAGTCTCTACGTATTTTTAGTTTATAAGCCTGGCTACAAGGTGGGTTGATATGCTTAAAGCAGTGCTTTGTGATTTAGATGGTACCTTACTAGATCTCAATCTTAACCGTTTCTTATATAATCATTTTTCCGATCAAATCAGGCTTATAAGCATGGTGAGCGGCACTCCCCTCGTGCAATCTGCCTTCAAGTTTTACGCTATCATGAATGAACTTACGGCCGAGCGCACTGACCAGCTTAGCAATGGAGATTTTTATAAACTGAGGATTCTAGAAGAGTTTTCGCTGGATCTCAATGATCCTGTTTTATCGGCACCTTTTAGCCATCATCAAGAGCACTTTGCGCCACTTCGTCTTAAACGTAAGCTCAAAACACGCCCTGTTGCTGGAGCACATCATTTTATTAATACTGCTAAACACTTAGGGCTTAAACTCATACTAGCTACCAACCCCGTAAATCCCCTTGAAATAAGTTTGATGCGCTTATCCTGGGCAGGTTTTAGTGCACAGGATTTTTGCTATATAACTCACTTTGATAACTGCACAAGAACTAAGCCTCATAAGGAATACTATCAGTCCATACTTGAGGCCTGCAATCTTTTAGCTGAGGAGT
Source organism: Actinomycetes bacterium (assembly GCA_023418575.1). Classification (GTDB taxonomy): domain Bacteria; phylum Actinomycetota; class Coriobacteriia; order Coriobacteriales; family JAEZZM01; genus JAEZZM01. Next base: position 71,757 of record JAEZZM010000035.1, read on the forward strand.
GCATTATGGTGGGAAACGACCCCAGCATAGATATTCTTAAAATTTCTCAAGGTAAGACAGAACATGCTGAAGAGCAGCTAGCTGATCATAGACAGATTGAGGCATTGCAGCAAAGTCATCTTAAAAGCTTTATCATTGATAGCCGTTATCCAGCAAAAAGCTTAAAATCCAAGCGTTTTTGTAAAGACGCCCTTAAAGCTGGGGCTTTTTGGGCAGGCCATTTTAAGGAATTAACTGAACTACTTCCCCATTTGCGATAAGAAAAAGTCTTTGCAGCGCGCAAGAACTTCTCGAGCATCTCGATAAGCCTGGCCAGGATAGCGCTGCGTATCACAGGCCGCTCCATACACCTGCTTGAAGCCTGCCTGCCTTGCAAGATATAAGGATCGTGGCAGATGATAGGCCTGGCTTACCACAATAAGACTCTCCTGCTTACTTGATTGATCTTGGGCAGCTAGATTATCAAATGAGGCTCTGGTATTAAGACCTTTAGGGTCCTCACGTAAAAACTGAGGATCAAGATGATGATGCTCAATAAGATAGCGCATCATAACATTAGTCTCTTCAGCAGCACCGCTTAAGACAATCTTAAATGAACTGCCTGTAGTTAGTCTAAGCTCATCATATAGGAGTGCAGCCTGATCAAGGCGCTCCTGCAGCATGGCTGAAGGGCTCTTATCTTCTTTAACCTTTGCACCCAAAACAAGTACATCTATGCTTTTTGCGCCTGCTAGATCTTGAGAAAAATCCTTAAATAACTGCGAGCTTATGGCAGATCTACTTGCCCTAGTAATATGAAGATCTATGCAAAGAGCCCCCAAAAGAAAGAAGGCGCTCAGAGCTAAAATCCAGACTGTAAGCGCTCTCATCATTTGGCATCAGCCCAATTATCTGCATAAGAAACTTCAGCAATAAGGGGCACACTTAGCTCAACCACTGATTCCATTGCCTCCTTAACCAGTGCGCTTAAGTCCTCAAGCTCAGATTTAGGACACTCAAAGTCCAGTTCATCATGTACCTGAATAAGCATCTTGGCACTTAGTCCACTAGCTGCAAGCTTACGCTGCACCTCTATCATAGCCAGTTTAATAATATCTGCTGCAGAACCCTGCATTGGATGATTCATAGCTGTACGCTCACCCAAGAGATAGACATTTTTTTGAGCAGATTTAAGCTCAGGAATATGGCGCTTGCGTCCAAACATGGTCTCAATCCAACCCTGCTCTTTTGCACGATGCTTTACTTGCTCAAGATAATTTGCAACCTGAGGGTATGCCTTAAAATACTTATCTATCATCTCTTGAGCCTCAGAAAAACCTATATCAAGAGCTGTCGATAAACCATATGCCTGCTGGCCATAAATAATGCCAAAATTAACAGCTTTTGCTCTAGCGCGCATCATTGAGCTAACTTCTGCTGGCGGAACCTGAAATATCTTGGCAGCTGTTTCCCTATGAAAATCTTCGCCCTCTAAGAAGGCGGCGATAAGATCTGGATCCTGGGAAAGGTGTGCCAATAGTCGTAACTCAATTTGAGAATAATCAACTGAGACAAAAATATTGCCAGCTTCTACAGTAAAGGCTTTTCTAATACGTCTTCCATGCTCAGTTTTTACCGGGATATTTTGCAAGTTTGGATTTGAGGATGAAAGTCTACCAGTAGCTGCTACCGTCTGATTAAGACAGGTATGGATGCGCCCGTCGCCTAAAATAAGCTTGGGTAATGCCTCCAAATAAGAGCTTTGCAGCTTACTATATTCTCTATACTCAATTACCTTTTCAATAATGGGATGCTCATGAGCAATCTTTTCAAGATAATTTGCGTTTGTGCTATAACCAGTGCGCGTCTTTTTTGGTTTTGGAAGATCTAAATCCTCATACAAAACCTTACTCAGTTGCTTAGGTGAATGAATATTAAAGCTCTGACCAGCTAGTTCATAGATATCTTTCTCAAGCTTGCCAAGGATTTCTTGCGCTTCTTGAGACTGCTTAGCAAGCTCATTAACATCTAGTTTCATGCCGTTTCGCTCAATTTCCATCAAGCTTACGATAAGGGGCATCTCCATCTTTTTATAAAGATCATAAGAGTCGTCCTCTTTAAGCTTCTCAATTAAAACAGGCTGCAAGAGCGCGAGTGCCAAACACTCATATTGCTCCTGACATATCCCCTGTTGTTCAAGCTCCTCTTCTGAGGGAGGGGTCTTTTGAAGATAATACTCTACAAGCGCATTCAAATCATATGAGCTTTTATTGGAGTCTAGCAGGTAGGCCATGATTTGTATATCATCTGCTCTGCCATACCAAAATTCACTAAGCTCCAGAGATGGGTCAAGAGAAGAATCCTCTGGATAAAGCTGGTGCCAAAGCTCTTTTACATCATAAGCAACATAGTGAGCACGCTTAATAATTTGAGAGAGCGTCTCTTTAGCATCTTGTTCAAAAATCAAAAACTCTTGATTGCAATAAGCATAAAGCACGCCAGAATCAAAAAGCTGACCCGCTGCCCCATCTGAGCGGTAATTTACAGCTATGGGTGCAGAGCTCGCAAAGGCCCGCTGTAAAGAACTTAGAGCATCTTGATCCTTTTTAACTATTTTGGGAAATGAAAGCTTGCTTTTCTCATCAAACTCTTCTGTAGAGAGGTCAGCATAATTCACATAGCGTTTGTACATAGAACTTAGACCCAGATCAGTGAAGACCTCATACATCTGATCTGGCTTAAACTGAGGAAAACTTGCAGCCTCTAAATCTAGGGACAAATCAGCATCTGTTTTAATGGTAGCAATTTGACGAGACAAAAAAGCCTGATCTTTATTGTTTTCCAGGTTTTCTTTTACCTTGCCTTTAAGCTCATCAATGTGCTCATAAATACCTTCAAGCTTGTCATAGTTTTGCAAAAGCTTGGCACCGGTTTTCTCGCCAATTCCTGGCACTCCAGGAATATTATCTGAGCTATCACCTTTCATCCCATAAAAACAGGGAATTTGATAAGGATAGACACCAAATTTTTTAAATACAGCATCTGCATCAAAAATATCAATACTAGAAGTGCCTTTACTGGGATAAATGAGGCGCACATCATCATTAATGAGCTGAAAATTATCTCTGTCCCCGGTCACCAAATAGGTCTTATAACCCGCTTCTCTGGCCTGGGTCGAAAGGGTTCCCAAAATATCATCACCCTCAAGACCCTCCTGCATAATTACAGGAATATTCAGGGCCTCGCGCAACAAATCTTGAAGAGGCTTAAACTGAGCTACTAAGTCCTTATCGGTCTCTTCACGCTGGGCCTTATATTCTGGCAAGAGCTCAAGCCTCCATTTGGGCCTACCCTTATCAAAGGCACAAATAAGCGCGTCAGGACGAATAAACTCAAGATAATTCATTAACATAGACAAAAAACCCTGAATGGCATTGGTAGGCCTACCATCAGGAGCTCTAAGTGAAGACGGAACAGCAAAATACGCTCTAAAAGCCAAAGAATGACCATCAATAATCATTAGTTTTTTGTCTGTAGACTCAAAAGGAGTGCCCGTATATTTTAGCTGTGCCATATTCTACTTCTTCACCTCATGCCGATAAAAAAGGGACTCAAGAAAAGTATGAGTCCCTCTGCTGCGAAAATTGATACTTTTGATTATACCCAAAATGGGCTCATGCATTATGAGCCATCTTCTTTATAAGCTTACGCATATTAGTAAGCTTATAAATTCCTTACAAGATAAGGAATGTTTATAAAACAGGAAGATAGCGCTCAAGCTCCCACAAGGTTACATGTGAACGATAAGCATCCCATTCAGCACGCTTATTGCGTACAAAATAGGTATGAATATGCTCACCCAAAACCTCTTTCATAAGTTCAGATTGCTCAAAGTTATCAACGGCTCTACCCAAATCACCAGGAAGGGTTTCAATACCATGCTCTTGAAGCTTTTCTTCAGACCAACTAAAGATGTCATCAGTGATCTCTTGTGGTAATTCAAGCTTATCTTCAATTCCCTTTAGACCAGCAGCAAGCATTACCGCAAATACAAGATATGGATTGCAAGATGGATCTGGGTTTCTCATCTCAATGCGCGTTGCCTTTTCCTTACCAGGCTTATACAAAGGGATGCGGATAAGAGCTGACCTATTACGACGAGCCCAAGTAATATATACCGGTGCCTCATATCCGGTAACCAAACGCTTATAAGAATTAACCCACTGATTTGTTATCGCACAAAATTCTGGAGCGTACTTAAGAAGGCCAGCAATATAGTGTTTTGCTATATCCGATAAATAATAGCCCTCTTTATCATTTCCATCATAGAAAACGTTGTTTCCATCCTTGTCAAAGAGGCTCTGATTTACATGCATACCGTTGCCCGCCATATCTTTCACAGGCTTGGGCATAAAGCTTGCATAAGCTCCATGCTCAGTTGCAACCTCTTTAACAATGAGTCTATAGGTCATAACGGTATCTGCCATACGTAAGGCATCGGCATAGCGCAGATCAATCTCATGCTGAGATGGTGCACATTCATGATGTGAATACTCAACCGTAATACCTACAGACTGCAAGGCCAAAACAGTGGCACGTCTAATATCACTTGCAGGATTTAGTGGTGTCATATCAAAATAGCCACCATTATCTACAGGAGTTAAATCATGAGGAGACTTAAAATAGAAAAACTCAAGTTCAGGGCCAATATTCATATAATAGCCCATCTCCTCAGCCTTCTTTAAAACGCGTCTTAAAGCATAGCGAGGATCAGCCTCATAGGGCTCACCATTGGGGTGAACAATATTACAAAACATTGAGGCTAGTTTTTTATCGCATGACTTGCGCGGCATAATTTGAAAGGTTGAAGGGTCAGGATAGGCAAGCATATCTGACTCTTGAATTCTTGTAAAACCCTCAACTGATGAGCCATCAAAACCAATGCCCTCATCAAAAGCTGATTCCACTTGATCTTTAGTTATTTCAATAGACTTAAGGTTACCCAAGACATCGGTAAACCAAAAGCGAATAAAATGTACATCATGTTCTTCAATAGCTTTAAGCACCGAAGCCTTATCATATACACCCTGCATACGAGCCCCTTTCAAGCCTAGTTCTAAAACAGAGCTACGGTTTATTTTTGCCCTGTCTATATTTAATCATACGATTAAATAATCATAATAGTTTAATGCAAAGAAGCCCTTTTGACAAAGGGCTTCAAAAAAACCTAATGCTTAGGCAGTTTAATTTTTCTTGGTCTTATCCCATGACTCATGGTATCCACCTGGCTCAGACCATACCTCTGTCTCAAGCTCTGCTGGCATATACTCATTATGAGAGCTATGGAAGACAGGAGTCTGGCCTTTTTTAAGCTGAGCACAGTAATCTTTAAGAGCGCCCAAAGCCCATTTACCCAGCATAAGGATGGCAATAAGGTTAACTATAGCCATAAGTGCACAGGCCCAATCCGCAAGTGACCACACGGATTGTAAGGGCAAAACAGCACCTAGGAATGTTGCAAAGATGACCAAGAGCTTAAGTGGGAGACGATTGCAGTGTATACCCCTCAAGAAGCAATAGTTTGTCTCTGCATAGGTATAGTTACCCAAGATGGTTGAATAACCAAAAGAAAGAAGCATGATAAGAACAAAGCCTGAAATAATATGCTCAGTATATACGCCCAAAGAAAGTGAACTTACCATTGAAGCCGCAGTAAGCGCTGTACCATCAAGACTATGAGCAGAGCTTGCCCAGAATGGCTCTGAGACCAAGATAATCAAGGCAGTTGCAGTACAAACCATCATGGTGTCTACAAATACACCCAAAGACTGAACCAAGCCTTGACTTACGGGATGTTCTACTGTGGCAGTTGCAGCTGCATTAGGCGCAGAACCCATACCAGCCTCATTGGTAAACAAACCGCGCTTTACACCTGTCTGCAAAGCAACAATAAAGGCTCCTGCTGCACCAGATACTGCAGGAGGAACATAGGTACCCTGACCAAAGGCCCCAGCAAAAATCTCTTTAATTAAAAAGGGAATGCTTTCGTAGTTAATTACCAATATAACAAGGGCCATAAGCATGTATACAGCAGCCATGATAGGTGCCATGTACTCACTTAAGCGTGCGATGGGTCTAATTCCACCCAAGACTAAAGGTAAGGTCATAATCACCAAAATGAGTGCAGATACCCAGGTCGGAATACCAAATGAATGCTCAGCTAATTGAGAAATTGAATTAGATTGAATCATCTCAAAAGAAAAAGCATAGGCAAAAATTAGCAATACTGCAAAAACCATGCCCCATTTTCTTGAACCTAGGCCTTTTTGAATATAGTATGCTGGACCTCCCCTAAAGGTTCCATCACCTGCACGAACTTTAAACATTTGAGCAAGAGTTGCTTCGATAAAAGCAGTGGCCATACCCAGCAAGGCAACTACCCACATCCAGAAAACAGTACCTGGTCCACCTGCCACAACAGCCAAGGCAACACCCGCAATAGCACCGGTTCCCACGCGATCAGCCAGGCCTATTGCAAAAGCCTGAAAAGAAGAAATACCGCCTTTGGCTCCCTTTCTTGAATGAAAGACCATTTTACACATGTGTCCAAACATTCTAAATTGGTAGCCTTTGGATGCAAAGGTGAAATAAAGACCTGCTCCAAGCAGGACAAACATTAAAACATAACCAATACTTACTGAATAAATGGAATCTAGAGTTGAGGAAATATAAGAATTAATTTGAGAGAACATGGATTCCTGCTGCATAAACACCTACACTTTCATACCAACTATCACAAAAACATTGACAAAAAACGACAGGATATAAAATATAAAGATTATATTTTATACTAAGGACTTCAATTTGAGTAGCATTTTTTAGAAAAGCGTAGATTTTAGCTTATCGGCTTAGACTTGCTCCTAGATTAACGCTATAGATTCTTGGCATGGATTCACGCCAAAGATTCTTACAGAAAATCGCAGCTCAGCTGAGCCCATAAGGCTTATATGCCCTTTATAAGGCTAAATCCTTAGTTTCATAAGCAAAAGAAAAAGGTCTGACCTTATCATCAGACCTGATTCTTAAGTTTCAAATATAGAGGTCAAGCTTAAGCTAATTGACGCTCTTCCTCTTTTTCTTGACGTCTCTCGAGCTCTTCTTTAGTCATAACATCAACCACACGGACGTTGAGCGAAGAGATGCCTAAACCTGTCATAGCGGTAACATTTTCAGTAATTACTTTTTTAAGCTCTTGAAAAATCTCAGGGGCTGACTTTCCATATTCCATAATGATAGCAAGATCAATTTCTGCCAAAGCATCATTAACCTCAACATCAACACCCTTAGTGATATCAGTACCACCAAAACCTTCTTGAATGGCAGAAAGGATGCCACCCTTCATCTCTATAATGCCATCAACCTCTCGACAGGTAATAGCAACGATTTTCTCAATAACGCTATCATCAAAGCTTAAGGTATCTAGTGCCTCTTGCTCTTCTGCTACAACTGCGGGGCTTTGTACTTTGCTTGATTTACTCAGTTCATTCATGGATGGCACCTTTCTAGAGACGCTTAATAAAGCGGTTGAGCTTTTCTACCAGATGAAGGTTTCCATCTGCAAGCTGACCGCCTATATAACCTATACCCATAAGAATCACAAAGATAAGGGTCTTTAGTAAACCCTGATAGATTAAGGAACAAGAGACTATAAAACCTGCAAACATATACCAGACTTGATGTTTGTGCTTGGGATAATAGCTCTTCCATGCAGTCTTAATCTCAAACCAAGAACGTGACTGATCTTGTGCTGTTTTTTCTAGTAGATGTGTTTTATTCTTTTCGATAAAGACCCGGCTCTCTTGACTTGGATGCCCAAGCCCTTCTTTAAGTAGCTCTTGCTGATGTTGCATATACTCACTAGCCTGTGACTGCAAATGCTGCGCTGTTTTATCGGAAACCTGACTTGAAGGCTTATGAGCACTTTGAACCTTGCTTTGCTTGGGCTCTTTTTTATGCACCTTAATTGTAAGCCCCTGAGGCAGCTTACTAGGTTGAGAAAGATTGGTTTTAGCTTTTGACATAGCTTAACGCCACACCTCCTTAGACTCAGGCTGCTTCTGAGCTTCTTTTAGCTGATAAGCTTGTACTTGTGCAATCTCTATCTCTTTATCTTCTTGCTGAGTATCCTCTGGCAGCACATATGCTTCATGCTCAACTATACTTGAATCCACACTAGAATCTAATATCTTTAATTCAACACTTTCTACAGCAAAGCCACTAAGGCACTCAAGCTTTTGCTTTATCTCAGCTTGGAGTTGAGAAGCAAGACTTGAAAGCGACTGCTGAGCTTCAAATATATGTGCTTCAATCTTAACTTGCATACGAGGGCGTTTATGATTAATTATGCGTACCTGTACATCTTCAGGATGAACACTTGGATACATAGCCATAGTGCTCATAACACAGCGTTCTAAGGCAGTTTTACTTATAAGTATGCTGCCAAACTCATTGTGCTCAAGAAGCCTTGAGCTTCTTCCAGGACTAAACAAGGCAATACATAATATAATGAGTGCGCCCAGTATGATAATACCAAGAAGCACCATGCATAATATGGGACTATATGCCCAGCTCAGATACCAGGATCTTATATAAGAATCTAGTGCATATTGACTGGGAATGATCATAACCAAAGCAAGAACTGCCAAGATTAGAACAAGCAGACTGTAGATAAGGTATATTAGGCGTCTAAAACTACTCACAAGCTTACCTCTCTTAGGTCTAAAGCTTTCCTTAGAGCTCATCATAGCAAAAAGGCTCTTCTTAAGCTAAGAAGAGCCTGAGAATTGTTACGATATTGTTGCTGAACTACTATTCATCCAAAGCAGCAGCAATTTCATCTGTCAGCTCCATAGTATGATATACATTTTGTACGTCATCGGAGTCTTCAAGCTTATCAATCAGTCTCATGACTTTTTTGGCGTCTGCAAGGCTTACCTCTGTAGTAGTATTAGCAAGCATACTGAGCTCTGCACCCTTAACAGCTACACCTTGAGCTTCTAGGGCTTTTGAAACAGCCATGGTATCGGCAGGGGATGTCCAAACAATCCATTCCTCTCCCCCGTCTTCATAGTCATCTCCACCAGCTTCTGCAACGGCCATCATAAGATCATCTTCACTGAAGTCATCGCTTTTATCGATAACAATCTGACCTTTACGCTCAAACTGGAATGCAACTGAACCACTAGTTCCCAAGTTACCACCTGAGTGAGTAAAGGCAGAGCGAACATCAGCAGCAGTTCTATTTCTGTTATCTGTGAGGCACTCTACATAGACTGCAATACCTGCAGGCCCATAACCTTCATACACCACTGTTTCATAAGAGGCGGCGTCTGCATCTTTACCAAAAGCCTTTTTAATTGCAGCCTCTATCTTATCCTTTGGCAGAGAGTAGCTCTTTGCCTTAGCGATAGCAGCTGCAAGAGAAGCATTATTTTCAGGAGAGGGGTCACCACCTTCTTTTGCTGCTACCGTAATATTTCTTGATAGCTTAGAAAACAAGGCTGAACGCTTAGCATCCTGTGCTGCCTTACGATGTTTAGTTGTAGCCCATTTAGAATGTCCTGACATTCTCTCTCCTTTTGAAAGTTCTTAATTTAATCCAACAAGTAAGTATCGTATAAGTATACTAAATTCTTTTCTTCTTAGAACTCTTTGTACTAGTGTAAAGCAAGAGTATAAGACCTGCCACTATAAGGGGCAAGGACAAAATTTGTCCCATCGTGATAAAAGCAAATAAATAGCCAAGTTGCTCGTCTGGAACTCTAACAAATTCAACTAAAAAGCGAAATACACCATATAAAAGCAAGAAGACTCCAAGATAAAAGCCTTTCTTATAGGGAGGATTTTTCCTTGATAAGATGGCTAGTACTACAAAAATTAACAAGCCCTCTAAAAAAGCTTCATAAAGCTGGCTGGGATGTCTGGGGATTCCTCCACCAGAAGTAAAACTTACTGCCCAGGGCAGATCTGTGGCCTTGCCCCAAAGTTCCCCATTTACAAAATTTGCAAGGCGACCAAAAAAGAGTCCAAGTGGTGCCCCACAAACTACCAAATCAGCCATACGTAAAAAAGGGAAGTTTAAGTATCTACATATCAAAAATCCAGCTAATATTGCTCCACATAAGCCTCCATGAAAGGACATGCCGCCCTCGCTAAGCATAAAGACATGTAAGGGATTTTGCAAATAGTAAGTTGGAGCATAAAAGAGTACATAAAAAAGCCTGCCACCAAGTATTACTCCAAATGCTAAAGCGCAGATGACCATAATAATATCATCTGAACTCAGTGACAAAGACCAACGCTTAGAGCGTCGATACATTATAATACCAGCACAGATAAAACCAGCCAAATAAGCTAGACTATACCAACGAATAACAAAAAAACCTAGATCAAGAGCAACGGGATCTAGAGATTGATACAAATCATTTAGCACGAGCTGTCCTTTTGCTTAGCACGACGAATCTCTTCAAGCAAATCATCAACATCGTAAAGTTTTTCAAGCTGGCAGTGGAATTTTTCTACACTTGCTGATGAGTCTTTTAACCCCATCTTAGCTTGTAAAGCCTCTTTAAAAGCAGCATAACTTAAGGCTTGATGCCTATCTTCTTCCTTCTCTTCAAGAATAGAAAGACGTGAGATTGCATAGGCCAGTATTTCGTCTGATAAAGGCATGTAAGCAGTGACAAGCTGTCCACAGGAAGGGCAGCGATATTGTGCAATACCTTTATGCTCATCAAGCATAACTAGGTAGATAAAATCTAAGGGGTCAAACTTATTTGAACCGCAAAGCGGACATCTCATATTCTTATCTTGCATCATATCACCACCTTACATACTAAGGGCGCCTTAGCTAGCTTAGGCGCCCCAGCTATCTCAGTACTTTTGCAACTAATTTGCTAATCTTTCAAAGGGCAAGAGGGAGTTGCGCCACTTTGTCCCTGATAATGAGAGCCTAAACGAGGGTCACCATAAGGAATCTCAACGCTACTGGTCATTTGATCAAAGGTGATCTGACCAATCCTCATACCTGGCTTGAGTAAAATAGGCAGGTTAGAAACGTTGCACAACTCCAAGGTCAAATATCCATCCCAGCCAGGATCAACATAGCCAGCAGTAGAGTGAATCATAAGACCTAATCTACCCAAGGTTGACTTTCCTTCTAGGCGGCCAACAATGTTATCTGGAATTGCAATGCGCTCCAAGGTAACACCTAAGGCAAATTCTCCTGGATGAAGAACAAAGGGCTCAGCCTCAGTGGCAATAATATGCTCTGTAAGTCCGGGCTGTTCAACAGTAGGATCGATAAAGGCATAGCGAGAATTTCTAAACACTCTAAAATCCTCGCCTAAGCGAAGGTCTACAGATGAAGGCTGAATAAAACGCTCTTCAAAAGGATCTATAACAATACGACCCGCTTCAATTTCCTCTTTAATATGTTTATCAGATAATATCATTATGCAGGCCTTACACCAATAACACCTGGAACACGCTCTTTAAGTACACGCTCTACACCATTAGCAAGCGTGAGCTGAGACATAGGGCATCCTGCGCAAGCACCTTGAAGCTGCACGGTAACCATTCCATCCTCATCCACATCTACTAAGGCTACATCTCCACCATCAGCCTGGAGTGCAGGACGGATAAGTTCAAGCGTTTGTTTTACTAACTCTTTATCTACCATATGAGTTCCTCACTCGTAAGTCTTTTCACTTACCAAATCTTAAGCGGCCCATAGCTAGAGCACGCCGTGAATGATATTTTACCCATTTCGAACAAAAATTGCACGAAGCTAGATCTTCATTTAATGAAGCGCCTAGACCCAATCAAAGCGCTCTACATCAAAAAGTCCCTGCGGAGTAAGTCTCAGTTTTGGAATAACAGGCAGGGGTGCAAAAATTAAGGGCATAAGCGGATCAAGGCCTGGCTTCTTTTGATAACCACAGGCAAAAAGCTCCTCATAAAACATCTCTTCTTCTTGAGCCAAGGTATCTGCGTCCTTATCGGACAAAAGACCAGCATACGGAAGGCTTATCTTAGCCTTAAGCTCTCCTTGAGACACCAATGTAAAGCCGCCTTCTCCAAGTTGTTCCACGGCTTTGAGCATGTCAGCGGCATTATCGCCTATAACAATTACATTATGAGAATCATGTCCAATACTTGAAGCAAGGGCGGCGTTCTTAAGATTAAAGCCATAGGCAAAGCAGCGACCAATGTGCTTTCCGATAAGATCCTCACCCCTATTTTGCGCGTCCTGTGCCCTACCATATCGCTCTATCAAAACGAGACGCTGCAAAGAAGATGCATGTAAATGCAGGCCATTTTCATCACAGGCTACATACTCAGCGATATCCTTGCTGGAGATATTATGTTCAGCTGTAACAACCGTAAGTCCTGATAAATCTATGGCCTTATCGCCTAAAGATGGCTCAAAGTCAAAATACTCTTCTTTGAGACTTGGAAGCTTAACAGATTGGGTGATTCTAGATAGCAGATTTGGGTCTATATCTGCAATGAGCTTATCTTTAATAATAGAAGAGCTATAACCATGATCTAAAAAGTTTCCATCTTGTGCGCAAAGCTTACCTTGTATATACACCTGATAAGGCGCAGACTTAAAGCTTAAATCCTTAAGTAAAACAAAATCAGCCCTTCTACCTGGAGCAATGAGTCCACGTCTTTTTCTTGCTTCGCAAAACTCTAGGCCAAAAACTCGAGCAGGATTAAGCGTAGCACAAGACAAAGCTAAAACAGGGTCAATACCTGCATCAACCAAAATTCTTAAGGCATTATCAATAAAGCCAAAATGCTTGCCATCCTTTGGAGATTTATCATCAGTACACAAACAAATGCGAGAAGAAAGTAGCGGATTTATCTTAAGGAGTTCCTTGAGCTTAGATAGATCATGAGAACAAGAACCCTCGCGCATCATTATAATCATACCGCGCTTGAGCTTATCTAAAGCCTCATCAACGTTAGTGCACTCGTGATCTGCAAAAATTCCTGCAGCTATATAAGCATTAAGTGCCTGCCCCTTTAGACCCGGAGCGTGGCCATCAATCAAGTATGAGGACTTCAAAGCGCTTTTAGCTTCCTTAGAATTAAAAAGTTTGGCATAGACTTCTCTATCTCCCGCTACAACAGCAGGAAAGTTCATCATCTCACCAATACCAAAGAAGTTTCCACTCTGTAAAGCATCAAGCATAGCTCGTGAATCTAAGATAGCGCCAGCTTGTTCAAATTCAGTTGCAGGCACACAAGAAGGGAGCATAAAATTAATATCCAAGGGACTCATGTCAGCAGATGCAAGCATGAAAGCAAGTCCATCAAGCCCACAGACGTTGGCAATTTCATGAGCATCAGCAAAAATAGTGGTAGAGCCATGAGGGACAGCTAAACGAGCATATTCAAAAGGACTTAGGTTCGTACTCTCAATATGCATGTGACTGTCGATAAACCCTGGTGCCATATATAGATTAGTGCCATCAATTATCGTCCTAGCCTTATAAGGATGATAATCAGACACTTGATCATCTCTCCCATAATATATAACACCAGCAATTAAACCATCGCTTATAGCGACGTCAGCCTTATCAATAGTAAAAGAAGCGGGGTTGATTAAAGATACATCTTTTATTAATAGATCCGCCATAGCAGATCCATTAGCAACCTGAGCCAGAGCGATCTGATCATCTAAATACATGGAATCACCTATATTTAAGCTAGGTACCGACAGTATTCAAAGAGTATGCCCATCATATCAAAGCTTAAGCTGAAAACAAAGCAGATTAAAAGAATAAAAAAGAAAGACGCCTGATGTACTCAGCGATGCCCTGCTCTCCCACGGACTGACTCCGTAGTACCATCGGCGCTGTGAGGCTTAACTTCCGGGTTCGGAATGGATACCGGGTGTACCCCTCACG
>JAEZZM010000033.1 GCA_023418575.1 Actinomycetes bacterium
TCTGTGTGATGCCCAGATGAGCTGCTTAAGAGCGTCTTATCTTAGATATTTTTATCCACAATGGATAAAAATAACACTATTATCTTCTTAAAAACGCTCTATTAAGATAAATATTTCTGTTTTACCCTTGTATGTATACGCGAGCCTTGTGAATACATATCACTATATAAAGATGTGTATTAAGACTTACAAGTCCTATAAGACTCACAAGTCTTGTAAGATTTACAAAGCTCTGTAAACCCCTTAAGCCCCTTAAGTGAGGCAGTATGATGGCAGTAAGTGAAATAGTGTTATGGTTGATAGCGCTGTGTCCTATCGCTGCCTTATTCATCTCATTAACCATCTTAAAACAAAGCGTTATACGTTCATCTTTTATTGCTTTAAGCATCTGCTTGTTCGTTTTAATTGGATTGCAAAAAGCCAGCTTTGATCTTGGGATTGAAACGCTTGGTGCTGCTGCTCGGACCGCTGCTAATATGCTTTATGCCATCTGGCCAGCTATGATTTTATATGAGTGCATGAAGCTAAGCGGCGCTTTTGATAAGATGGTCAGCCTTTTTGTACGACTCACTAAAGATAAGTTAATACAAATACTTCTCATTTCGTGGCTGTTTTCCTCATTTTTGCAAGCCATTAGTGGTTTTGGTGTTCCTGTGGCTGTGTGTGCTCCCTTTCTTTTGGCTTTAGGAGTTAAGCCCCTGTATGCAATAATGCTTACTCTTATTGGTCACTCATGGGCAAATACCTATGGAACTCTGGGTATGGCCTGGTTAAGCTTGGTAGAACTGGGCCCTGTAAACGAGTATATGAGCACCGCCCTGCTTACGGGGATCTTTTTATTCTTCATTAATCTTTCTGGTGCCCTCTTATCGCTATATCTTATCGGCAGGACCAAGGCGATTAAACATGGCTTTGCTTTTGTAGTGCTTATGAGTAGCATCATGGGTATTGGTCAGTTGTGCACCAGTTTGCTGAGCGCCCAGACGGCGGCCTTTATTCCTTGTGTTATAGCTCTTGTAGTAAGTCTTTTGTTATTTAGATTCAATATTTATACCAAGGCTTGGGGTGAAGATGGTGACTTGCTTGTCTTAGATGAGCAAAAAGAGCAGCAAACAGATGCACCTATCTCGCTTACGTGCCTCTATCCCTTTGTACTTATGAGCCTTGCCTGCGTTTTGGTTTTCTTGGTTCCAGCTATACGAGAGCCCATTGAACATATACAGATAGCAGGTATTCCGCTAATAGTCCATGCTGGTTTTGTTTTGAGCCTTGCATGTTTGCCCGCCTTTATCGGATTGAAAAAAGCAGAAATGAGGGCTCTTCCTCAAAAGATACTTAAGCGCTTGCTGCCCATTTCTTGCGGAATCTTTTTGCTTGTGTGTCTTGCTCGCCTCTTGGAGCTGAGTGGACTTATCACTATTTTGGCTGAAGGATCGGTTGCTTTTGCAGGAAAGGCATATATTCCTTTTGCCTCACTTTTGGGCACCTTTGGAGCCTTTATTAGCTCATCTAATATGTCATCAAATATTTTGTTTGCTCATTTTCAAGAAGTATCTGCTTTGAGCTTGGGCATTAGTCCAGCCTTATTACTTGCGGCTCAGACCGCAGGAGGGGCAGCTGGCTCAATCTTGGGTCCTTCAACTATTTTATTGGGCATCTCAACAGTGGGTTTAAAAGGTAAAGAGGGCATAGTTCTTTCCAAACTGGTAAAGGTAGCGCTGCTGCAAAGTTTATGCATTGGAATTGCTTGCCTGCTTATTTATTTAAGTGGGGTGCTTTCATGAGAGTATGCATAGCTCCAGAACATAGCCTTATCAAAGCAGAGCTCAGCCTAAAACTCATTGAATCTGGTTTATATAAGCTTCATTCAAGTTTTGAAAAGGGATTTAATTTGTTTTGCACAGCCTCAAAAGAAGAGCTTATGAGGCTGTATTGTCTTGATGAGGCTGAAGCCAGGCTTTACGCTCATTCTCTTATATGGGTTCATAGAAGATCAAAGCTTTCTAGTTATTTAGCTTTAGCTGCTCAATCTCTTATTTGGGACGATAAGGATGTATCTGCCAGGTATCTGGAAGAAGAGCTGGGCGATAAGACCATTCAATTTGAACTGCCAGATAGTATGCAGATGAAAAGCTTTGTAGAGCCCCTTCCCAAACTTAAATTCTTTGATCTAAGTTTGCAGGAGCAAGAGCAGATTTGCACATATCACAAGCTACTTAAAGATGAGGCTGATAAAAAAGAGCTCAGTACTCAGGCCTGCGCTCAACAGGAGGAGCGTCTTGAGCGAGCTTCAGTAATTAAAAAACTTATTCAAAGTGCTTACAACCAAGATGATAAGACAATTCAAAAACTACTTGAGCATTATCTAGGGTGGGGACAAGGCCTTACTCCAAGCTTTGATGATGCCCTTTGTGGGGCACTTGCATTACTGTGTGCTGCACAGTCACCAGCCTTCTTGAGAATTTCCAAGTTCTTAAGACCTGAGCTGCTTTCCTCTTGTACTACTACCATTTCAGCTTCGTATCTAAGTCTTGCATCTGCAGCTTGTTTTTCACGAGCTTTATCTCATGTTTTATCAGCGTATTCCGGAGCGCTGAATTATAAGGCACTAGATGAGCTATGTTCTTTGGGGCACAGCTCAGGTAGGGACACCCTAGAAGGTGTTATCGTTGCAGCTGAAGAGCTGCTTTCTATAGGAGGTTATTGTGTCAACAGATAAGCCAAAGTTGAGTTTGGCGCAGCGCTTTAAGCGCATGGGCCCTGCTGCTATTATTACCTCAGCTTTTATCGGACCAGGTACCGTAGTTACAGCCTCGGTTTCTGGAGCAAGTTTTGGTTATAGTTTGCTGTGGGTGGTGCTCTTAGCAGGTATTGCTTTGATGATTCTTATGGAGATGAGCTCTAGAATTGGTATTGCGGGCAAGTCTAATATGATTGAGGCTGCTATTAGCGTTTTTCCAAACAGTAAAGCCTGGTCATATTTTGTTAAGATTCTCATTGGTTTAGCAACCCTAGCTATTTGTTTTGCTTTTGAAGCAGGAAATATTGCAGGTGCAAGCGCAGGTCTTGCTGATATTAGCGGTATGTCACCAAAGGTAGCAGCAATAATTACTGCCGCCATCGCAATTGTTACGGTATTTCTTAGCTCATACACTGCACTTTCTAGGTTAATGCAATTCTTTGTTTCTGCAATGGGAATCATCTTTGTTCTTTGTGCCGTTGCAGTGCTGCCCAATCTGGGCCAACTTAGTCAGGGTTTATTTATTCCCAGCATGCCTGAAGGCTCAGTAATTAATGCATTAGCCTTGGTTGGTACCACACTTATTGGTATTAACTTAGTTCTACACTCCATTACTTCTCAAGAAAAATGGGCTGCCGATAAGGACAGTAAGCAAGCAATCTCTGACGCCCGTTTTGACATTATCTTTAATATTGCTGTGGGCATGATTATCTCTATGTCTATCATCATTGTTGCTGCAGCTGTTTTATTTGGTACTGGTGCAAACGTTAATAACGCTTTGGTATTTACCAAGTCCTTAGAACCTGTTCTGGGTAGCTGGGCTCGTATTGTTGGTGATATTGGATTATTTGCAGCCGGTCTTTCTTCTGCAATTGCTGTTCCCTTTACCATGAGAGCAATTTTGTCCAAGATCTTTAAGTGGGAAAAGGGTATTGCCTCTGTTCCTGCCAGAATCTTGGGTACTATCATCGTTCTATTGGGTC
This sequence comes from Actinomycetes bacterium, assembly GCA_023418575.1. Taxonomy (GTDB): domain Bacteria; phylum Actinomycetota; class Coriobacteriia; order Coriobacteriales; family JAEZZM01; genus JAEZZM01. Next base: position 3,724 of record JAEZZM010000033.1, read on the forward strand.
TGGCATTTGCATTCTTTAGTATTTCGCCCATTCAAATTATTATCTTTGCACAGGCAACCTCGGGCTTCCTCTTGCCTTTCATTGCGGTATTGTTGCTTGTTGCTGCTAATTCAAAGGCTATGGGTGAATTCAAAAATAAAGCATGGCAAAACATCGCTGGTATTTTAGCTACGACCCTGGCGTTTATTTTAGGTTTCTGGGGTTTATATAACGTAGTTATGCGTCTTCTTGGTTAGATCATAAGGAGTTGAGATTATGAGAAAAGCTAATGCCTTGGCATTAGAAAAAATACAGTCAAGTGCCCCGGTACTTGTAGATATTGCCCCTGCTCATGAAGTACTTGATGGGATGAAGAAAAATCTGTTCTTGCACGCAGGACCACCCATTAGTTTTGAGCGCATGTGTGAGCCCATGAAAGGTGCGGTCATTTGTGCCGCCCTTCATGAGGGTCTTGCCTCTAGTCCTGAGGAAGCTATTGAGCTTGCTCAAAATGGAACAATTGAATTTGCTCCCTGTCATCACTATAAGGCAGTTGGTCCCATGACAGGTCTCACCACATATTCTATGCCTTTATGGGTGGTAGAAGATGCGCATACCAAGCAGCGTGCCTTTTGTAATGTATCAGAAGGACAGGGTGTTGGTTTGCGTTTTGGTGAGTATAGCCAAAAGACCTTAGACAAGCTTGATTGGATAGAGCAGGTAGCTGCGCCCATTTTTAAGAAGGTGCTGGCCGATATGGGCGGGCTTGATTTGCTTCCGCTCATCTCTCAAGGTCTAGCTATGGGTGATGAGCTGCACATGCGCAATCTTGCCTGTACCTCTTTAATACTGAAAGCCTTTGCACCTGCATTAGCAAAGCATTCAGGGGAGCACTGCGAGGACATGATGAAGTTTATTGCCGTAGGCAATGACCAGTTCTTCTTGAATCTTGCTATGCCTGCTATGAAGCTTGCTGCAGATGCTGCAGATGGTATAGAGGGTTCTACGGTAGTTACTGCTATTGCACGTAATGGCGTTGAGGTAGGTATCAGAATTTCTGGTTTACCAGGTCAGTGGTTTACTGCTCCTGCCCCCATGGTACAAGGCTTGTATTTCCCCGGTAAATCAGAGGCTGATGCAAACCCTGATCTTGGTGATAGTGCCATTATGGAAGTAGCTGGTTTGGGTGGCTGTGCTATGCTGGCAGCTCCTGCTATTGTTAAATTCATTGGCGCATCTGGTGTTGATGTGGCCTATGAAACAACTGAAGCCATGTATGAAATATGTCTTGCAGAGCATAGACGCTATCAAATCCCCATTTTAGATTTTAAGGGCACACCCTGTGCTATTGATGCAACAAAGGTTGTTGAAACCGGTATTACACCGCTGCTCAATACCGCCATTGCATCTAATAAAGCAGGTGCTGGAATGGTTGGAGCCGGCATGTCTAAGATTCCTCTAAAACCATTTGAGGATGCTCTTATCGCACTGGCAGAAAAGATGGGTTTGTAAAGGAAGTTCAATGTTAAAAAATCTTGTTAAAAAGAATGCATATTATGATTCTGCTACGCTCATGCTTATCAGCTCAAAACTTGCTGAGCTTGCAGGCGGATCTGAGAATATTGCTGTTATGATGGCTTCGCAAATGAACAAAGATATTATGCGTAAGTCAGGTCTTTTGGACCAAGAGGGACAGGAAGCTGCGCCTAATGATCTCATTTTTGCCATGAGAGCAGAAAGCGAAGAAAAAATTGCAGAGATTGAGGCAGCTGCCCTTGAAATGCTTGAGGCAAAGAGCAAGAAAAAGAGCAGTTCAGCACATAAAAATGAGGATGAGTTTGAGAGCAGCACTAAGGCCCTTGAGAATTTGGAGAATATTGATTTAGCAGTTGTATCACTTCCTGGTCAATACGCTCATACAGAGGTGGCAAAGCTCTTAAAGCATGATGTTAATGTTCTGCTTTTCTCTGATAATGTTTCTCTTGAAAAAGAGCAAGAACTTAAAGATCTTGCTCTTAAGCGTGGGCTTTTAATGATGGGTCCAGACTGTGGAACTGCAGTAATTAATGGTCTGGGTCTTGGTTTTGCAAACAGCTTAAATAGGGGACCCGTTGGTCTTGTTGCTGCTTCTGGAACAGGCCTTCAAGAGGTCATGTGCTTGCTCTCTAATGCAGGTGTGGGAGTTTCCCAAGCTCTTGGTACGGGTGGCCGTGATGTAAAAGAAGATATTGCTGGTCGCATGCTATTTCAAGGCTTAGATCTTTTGGAACAAGATGAGCAAACCCGCATAGTTGCTCTGGTAAGCAAGCCACCATCAAAAGCAGTTCTTGAGCAGCTTAAAAAACGCCTTGCAGAGTATAGTAAGCCAGTTGTTGCCTGTCTTTTGGGCGATAAGTCACAGCTCTTAGCAGAGTATTGCTTACAAGTGGATACTCTGGCTGCTTGTGCTCGCGCAGCAGCTGAGCTTATGCAAAAGCTAGATCCATCATATAAGCTTTCAGCGCTAAGCAGCCAAAATCTTGAAGAGACTAAGCAGGCTATTGCGCAGGCAGCTACGCTCTTATCGGATACACAAACTTACATAAGAGCTTTGTACTGCGGTGGCACTCTTTCTTATGAAACTCAGCTGGTGATAGAGGATAATCTGGGCGCTGCCTGGTCAAATGCTCCTCTTAATTATGATCATAAGCTCACTGATCCGCAGATCTCTTGTGAGCATACCGTTTTAGATTTGGGCGATGACGCGTTTACTGTTGGTAAACCTCATCCCATGATTGAACCAAGTTTACGTTCTGAGCGCCTTATTAAAGAAGCTTTAGATCCCACTTGTGCGGTAATTATGGCAGATATTGAGACAGGCTATGGTGCACATGAAAAGGCAGGAGAGATCTTAGCTGCTGACATTAGGTCTGCACGTGATGCCTGCAACAAAGCTGGACAAACTGCACCCTTGTTCTTTGTAAATATTTGCGGCTCTTATTCTGATTTCCAAAACTATGATGAGCAGCGCAGGATCTTAGAAGAGGCGGGAGCTTTTGTTTTTGAAAATAATGAGCTTAGTGCTCTAGCAGCAGTCTCACTTATTAAGTCAAAACAGAACTCTAAAAGCTTTGAGCTTATATCTGCCTATGAGCTTGATGAAGCACGTTTGAACAGCTATGCGCAAAGCAGCTTTAGCTCTAAGCCTGCACAAAAGAGCAGCCCTGCTCTTGAGCTCTTTAAGAAAGATGGTCAACTGACAGTTTTGAATCTTGGCCTTGAGCATTTTAATAATGAAATTAAGCGTCAGCCAGCGCGTGCAGTTCATGTAAATTGGAAGCCTATGGCAGGTGGAAATTTGCGTTTGATTGAAATTATTGAGAAGCTGCAGGATATGGATGAGCACGATGATTGCTAAAGCTCGCATGCAGGCAAATCAGGAGGCTCTTGAGCGTATAGCGGCTGCCTCTCCTCAATTAGTTGGGGTGGCCTATGCTCATGAACTTCTAGATTTTCCTGATAAAACAACTCCACAGATTCAGCATGCAGGCCCTCCTCTTGCTTGGGATGAGATGTGCGGACCTCTTAAGGGGGCTATCTTAGGCGTCTGTGTATATGAATCTTGGGCAGCAAATTTACAAGAAGCGCAAGAGCTGGCGGAGTCGGGAAAGATTAGCTTTGTGCATAATCATGAGCGCAACTGCGTTGGTCCTATGACAGGCATGATTTCATATTCGATGCCCTTATTTATTGTTGAGAATACAAGCTTTGGCAACAGGGCTTATTCCAGTATTAATGAAGGTGTTGGTAAGGTCATGCGCTTTGGAGCAAATGATGAAGAAGTAATTGCACGCCTTCGTTGGTTGGAAAAAAGCTTTGCCCCCTTACTTGCTAAGGCTTTGGAGATTCATGGACCACTTGACCTTAAGGTTATTGCTTCTAAGGCTTTGGCAATGGGTGATGAGTTACATCAACGCAATATTGCTGCATCAGCCCTCTTTTATCGAGAAATGGCTTCAAGTTTTCAAGAGGCTGCTGCTTTATTTGTTGAAGAAGAAAAGATGAGTGCCCAAGAAGCTATGAAAGTTCTTAGCGAGATATCACAATTCTTCTTTACCAATGAGCAGTTTTTCTTAAACTTGGCTATGGCAGCAGCTAAAGCTAGCATAGATCCCATTAAAGGTATAGAGTATTGCAGCCTTGTGAGCGCAATGAGCAGAAATGGTACAAAATTTGGCATTAAGGTTTCAGCCTTGGGAGATCAATGGTTTGAGGCGCCTGTAGAAATGCCCCAGGGACTTTATTTCCCAGGCTTTTCAGAAAAAGATGCAAATCCAGACATTGGTGACTCTGCAATAACAGAATGCGTTGGCTTTGGTGGTATGGCTATGGCTTCTGCGCCAGCGGTAACTCAATTTTTGGGTCTAGACGGTTCACAGGCAGCCTTTGATATTACTGAGCAGATGTTTGAAATATGCGCAGGTAAAAGCCAGGTATATAAGATGCCTAGCTTGAATTTTGAAGGAACTCCAAGCGGTATTGATATAGTTTCTGTGCTTGAAAAAGGCATTAGACCCTATATCAATTCTGGTATTGCCCATAAAAAACCAGGCCTAGGGCAAGTAGGAGCAGGTGTGGTATTTCCACCCATGTCCTGCTTTGAGCAAGCTTTACTTGCTTATGCCGATAAGTACGGGCTTTAGTTTATAGACGGATAGATCCATAGACCTTCAAGCTATCTAAGCGCTCAGTTTAAATCAGCTGGGCGCTTAGTTCTATAATGTGATTTCAATCCTAAAATTAGTAATTAAAAAATACTAGTTTTTTCAAATTGCTATCTGTGATTTAGCCTCTTTTATATATAATAAAGCTATGGGTATGAGGGAAAATCAGAATTCGATATAGGCTAAAGGACTATACCATGGATAAGAAAGAAAAAAAGCAAAGAACGCCAGAACAAAAGAAAAAACGCATGGTTTTATTTGGAGCTTCAGGCCTCGTTGTGCTAGCTCTTGTTGTTGCCGGATGGATTTGGCATGAGCAGCCCAGTTTCTGTAATGCTGTATGTCATGCGCCTATGGATAGGTATGTTCATGATTATTACGATAAGAACAACACCAATCTTATTGCAGCCCATGGTAAGCAGGGAGACGGTATAACTTGTCTTGAGTGCCATATCCCCACCATTGCTCAGCAACTTACAGAAGTTAAGCACTGGGTAGGGGGAACCTTCAGTGATCCTCTGGCAAAAAGAAACATGGGAAATGATTTTTGTCTTAATGAGCATTGTCATAATGTAACAGTTGACGAGCTTAGAGAGCTAACTTCAAACTTAAGCTTTAACCCTCATGACTGGACTTATCATGGTGAGCAGGATTGTGCTAGCTGTCATCGTATGCATGATGTATCAGTAATGAGTTGTGCATCTTGCCATGGTGAAGCAAAAGAAGTTATGCCAGAAACTTGGATTACCCCAGCTGAAGCCCTTGATAAGGGTCTAGAGTTTTTCCCTAAGTCCTAAACATAATAGACTGGATAGTTTTTAGTCTAGAGTGGTATAGTAATGATGGTTGCAAAGCTGTGCAGCCAAGAAGTAATACAGTTCATGCTTGTTATAGTAAGCATGTAGAGGGAGGTTCTAATGGAGAAGTGGCAGTGCACCGTATGTGGCTACATTCATGAGGGTGAATTACCTGAGGATATTGAGTGCCCATTATGCGGCGTTGGCGCAGATCAATTTGAGAAAATTGAGGACTAAACCTTAGTTTTAGCTCAAAGCCTTAAATGAGAAAGCGCTGGGACCTTGGTCTCAGCGCTTTTTATATGAGGATTAAATCATGACTAAAGAAGAAGCATATTGCATATTAGATTTAGATATCCACGCTAGTCCAGAAGAAATAAAGGCACGTTATCGGGAGCTTGCTCAACTGCTTCATCCTGATAAGCAAAGCTTATCTAAGGACGATAAAAACTCAGCTCAACAACAATTAGCTCAGCAACAGTTTATGCGCCTTACACAAGCAAAAGATCTCTTGTTACAAGAAAGTAAAGAGGCTAGCTTAAATTCAACTGAGAAAAAACAACGAGCTCAGGTTCTAAAAACTGCGCGTTTAGCTTGTATAGAAGAGAAAAACGCCTTACAAGAACAGCTTCGCTCAGGTATCTTAATGTTGGTACCTGGTCTCTTATTTATTAGTGTGCAGCATGTAATTATGCGCGTGCTTGCAGGCTTTTTTATTGTTATGGGCATCTCAAAAATAGTAAGATCAAAAAGAAAACTTCAGCAGATAGAAGCTAATTTAACAACCATAGAAACACAGATGAAGCGTGAGGGCTTGTTATGAGTGAGAAACAAAGGCGCACAAGTTATACAGAGCAAAATAATGATAAAGAACGCATGGAGCATGAGGCACAGACTAATGAGCCACAGCCTAGTGAGGCACAAGATAATGAGCCACAAGAGCTTGAAGCCATTTCTGCAGAACTTGAGGCCTTGGGTCAAGATAGCTTAGATGAGTGCTTTAACATGCTAGCTGAAGGCGAGGAGCTCTGGCCTTTTGTAGCCTATGAGACCAAGAATGGAACACGCTTCGCTTTGAGCTTTACTGATGACGATAAAGAACGCTGTTTAGAAGAAGCACGTAATTTCTTATCGCAGGAAGCAGATCTTATCCGCTATACCTTAGTGTATGAAGGTTTTATCAAAGACGATGAAGATGAGCTTTTGCAAGAAGCTCTCTTGTTTGAATTTTCAGAACAAGGCATGCAGGCAGCTTATTCTGGCTATTGTTTATATGAACATGATGAGATAAGTGGACAGTGTTACTGTAGTCAGCCCTATCCAGCTGGTATAGTGGACTCTTTGCTATAAATAATAGTGCTGTATATAAGGTAGTGCAGACAAGATAGTTTAAATAGAAACTGAAAGAGGTTAAAACTTATATGCGCCAAGAGCATTTAAGAAATATTGCTATTATCGCCCACGTAGATCATGGTAAAACAACATTAGTAGATAAGTTGTTGCATGCAGCGGGAACCTTTAGAGAAAACCAGCAGGTTGCAGAGCGCATTTTAGATTCAAATGATCAAGAACGAGAGCGCGGCATAACTATTTTGGCCAAAAATATTTCTATCAATTATAAAGATACCAAGATTAATGTTATTGACACCCCAGGTCACGCTGATTTTGGTGGAGAGGTTGAGCGCGTTCTTAAGATGGCCGATGGAGCTCTTCTTATTGTGGATGCTTTTGAAGGCCCTATGCCTCAAACTCGCTTTGTTTTACGCCATGCCATTGCTTTAAAGCTTAAGATTATGCTGGTAATTAACAAGATAGATAGGCCAGGTTCTCGACCAGAAGAAGTGCTTGATGAGGTCTTTGATCTTATGGTTGAGCTTGGTGCTACAGATGAACAACTTGATTTCCCAGTTATTTATGCAAGTGCAGTAAATGGTTATGCACGATTAGAGCATGACGATAATAACATGGATATGTACCCTCTCCTGGATGCCATCTTAAAAGAAATTCCAGCTCCAGAAGTTGAACTTGAGGCTCCTTTGGCGCTGCAGATCTGTACGGTTGATCACTCTAACTTTGTTGGTCGCATTGGTATTGGCCGCATTTATTCAGGTAAGATTCATACCGGGGACACTGTTTTAGTTAAGCGTGTGGATGGAAGCCAGAAAAACGTTACGGTTAAGATGCTCTATAGCTTTGAGTCCTTGGGAAGAGTTGAGATTCAAGAGGCTTATGCTGGTGATATTGTAGCTGTTGTTGGTGTTGAAGATGCTGATATTGGTGATGTTCTTACAGATCTCAATAATCCTGTAGAGCTTGAATCTATTGAAATAGAAAAGCCCACCATGTCAGTTGTTTTTGAGGCGTCTACCTCACCTTTAGTTGGTCGTGAGGGTGATATAGTTGGCGCCAGACAGCTCAAAGAGCGTCTTTTTAAGGAGGCTCAATCAAACATTTCAATGAAAATTGAAGAGTTGGCCGATAAAAGCGGCGTTGAAGTCTCTGGGCGAGGAATTTTACACCTTTCTGTCCTTATGGAAAGCATGCGTCGTGAAGGTTATGAGTTTCAAGTAGGTCGTCCTCGCGTTATTTTTGAGACTGATGAGGCAGGTAACAAGCTTGAGCCTGTTGAGCTTGCGGTTGTTGATGTCCCTGCAGAGTATGCTGGCAAAGTAATTGAGGTTTTTGGCAGCGCAGGGGGAGAAATGATCAATATGGTAGCGCGAGATGAGATGACTCATCTTGAGTTTAAGATCCCCACCCGCGGCATTATGGGTCTGCGCACCCGTGTTTTAAATGTCTCTCATGGTGAAGCGGTTATGTTTCACAACTTTAGTGAATATGGAGCATTTAGGGGAGATATTGGCGGTAGGCAAAATGGTGCCATGATTTCTATGACTACAGAAAAAAGCGTGGCCTATGCTCTTGATACGCTTCAAACCAGAGGAACTATGTTTATTGGACCTGGTGAGGACTGTTATGAGGGCATGATAGTTGGTGAAAACAGCCGCGAAGGTGACATGGTAGTAAATATTGCCAAGTCCAAAAATCTTACCAATACGCGTGCCGCCTCTGCCGATAAAGGCATATTGCTTACCCCTCCTGTGCGTTTCACTCTTGAAGAAGCACTTGAATATATTGATGACGATGAGCTCGTAGAGATTACTCCTCAAAATATTCGCCTGCGCAAGCGCTTACTTTCAGCCATTGATAGAAAGAAAGCTAAGCGTGCGTAACTAAGCGTGCATAACTAAGCGTGCATAAAGGCTAAATGCGCAAAGCTTAAAATATAGATGGCATGGGAGTCTTTGGCTCACTTGTGTATAAAGTATAGAGCTTTACTGCTCCTTAGGTGGTAATTATAAAAATGCACAGCTCATACACGCTTTACGCATAATCAAAAGATACAACTATTAAGGTAGTCTCAAAAGGCTACCTTTTTTAATGGCTCAGTTTTTTAATAGCTAAGGTATTAGCTAAAGAAAGACGTATAAGAAGAGCTAGTTAGAATCTTTAATAGGATGGAGATCTGTGCCCAGGCAGCTCTTAGCTCAACTTAATAGAAGAGAACTTAAGCGGCACCTTATTATCGCCTGCTTACTTTCTGTCTCTTGCTTAAGTTTGATCTCTGTCATCTGCGTCTCTAGTTGTAGCCCCTTAAGTAAAAGCTCTGCTCAAGATATAAGCTCTTTAGAATTTGAGCAAGGTGTCTATGATTTTTTCCCAGGTTTAAGCACAGATGATAAGGTCTTGGTACAGGTGAATGATGCACAGATTACCTCATCAGCCTTTGTCCAGCAGCTTATAGCTTATGCTTATAAGAATAACTTACGCAGTTCTCAGGACTGGGAAGACTTTTTTGCTGATCTTAATATTCAAAAGAGTGATTTTTTACGTGAGCTTAGATCTCAGTTGGTGGTTGAACGGCTTTTGTGCCAGGATGCCCAATCTCGCAATATTAAAGTAGATGATGACTACATAAATAAGCTGGTAAGTAAGGTAAAACACAAGTATCCCAATAAGCGTATCTGGGAGCAGTCGCTTGCTTGCAATGGATATACAGAGCAAAGCTATAAGGATGCTACTAAGACATCCTTGCTTATAGAATATTTATCCGAGAAGCTAAAAGACTCCAAAGATCAAAAAGCGGCTGAAGGCTTTGAGATGCTTAGCGCTGCGACAGAGCCAAAATCTAAGTTGGATTCGAAATCTGTTGAGCTTGAGCTTTCCGATAAGGACTTAGAAAATACAAGCATAGATGCAGCAAGCATTCCGCAAGAATACATTGATGAATTATATACTGAGGCCTCAGTAAAGTACTATAAGCTTACTGGAGAGTTAGAATCTGAATCAGCATCAGGCTCTGCAGAATAAGGCTCTGCGGAGTAGTCTTTATCTTCATCAGAGCTCTTGTTTATATCATGCACAACTAAGAGCTGATTCTTATCAATAACAATAAGTTGCGAAGGATTGTTTTTCTCGGCTAAATGTGCTGCTTCTGAATCATTTTGAACTTCTTGTACACCATCTGAATAACGCATAATGCGCTTAATAGGCTTAAGCAGATGCTGAGAATAATCTACTGGCGCTTGTGTTCTCCAGTTGTACTTTAGTGAAGCCCAGCGCAAACCAACAGCAATAACGGTACTCATAAGTGCTGCCGCAGGCTTTATAAAACCCAGCTCATACGCAAAGACATAAGAGGCAGCTCCTGCTATACCGCAAATAGCATAGTAATTACCCTGTTTAAACACCTGGGGAATTTCACCCAAGCTCACGTCCCTGGTAAAGCCTCCTCCAAAGGCTGTTATTGCGCCCAACATAATAGCGGCAAAGGGATTTAAGCCATAAAGTAAGGCTTTTTCTGCTCCAACAAATGCAAAGAGAGCCATTGCCAGGGTATCTAGCCAAAAAATAGATTTCTCTAAATGACTAAAAATCCGCCTGAAATAAAAGACCGCAATTGCAGCAAACATACTTAAGATAACTGCTATGGGTGTATCGATAAAATAAAAGTTAGCTCCACTAATGAGCATATCACGAATAATACCACCGCCAAATCCAGTGAGGATCCCCAAGATTACGGCGCCGATAATATCTAAGCCTTTATCCCACGCAAGAGCTGAACCAATACAAGCACCAACAATTACCGCTAAGTATTCAACAGCTAAAGGAAGATTTAAGCTGGTAGTATCTGTCTCTGGATCAGCTATAAAACGGTGCAAAAATTGGCTGAGTTCTGAAAGTAGATTTTGAGCACTAAGAGGTAGCAGAGCCTGCAGTGCTGGGTACACAAGAAGAGCTCCTAATGCCAAAATGAAAAGGAGCAGTACGATTAAAACTATGCCAAGTGGAGTAAGTTTCTTTTTGTTCATACAGTTATTATAAGCAATTGTGAATTGGCTGGAAGTGCTTCTTAAAGAGAGCTTACTTGTTGGTGGGTTAAGCTTATAAGATAATGAATATTATTTATAATTATCTGGCATAAAAACTCCTTTGTTTGGGATGATTAAATTGATTAAAAAGTTTTTCTTTTCTTGTTCTCTTGTATTATGTGCAATAATTTTCACGCTATCTGGCTGTATACAGACTCAGGATGCAAATAAAACTAATTCTCATGAAAAGGCGGCAGAATCAAGTCAAATTATCGACCTCCCTTCTTTGTTATGCACTAGAGCAGATCCTGATGTTACCAACCAAACTGTTATAGATGCTCTTCAGGAACTCTATAAAAGAGATGAGATAAGGGGTTATGGGGTCAGTTTGGTTGATGATACAGATCTAGAGTTTGAGCCATATAGAGTTCCAGCTGCTTGGGCTATTAGTGTTTGCACTCGTCTTGATAATCAAGAGCTGAGCAAAGAAGATCTTGAAGCTGTATTGCAAAAGTTTGGTATAAAGCGCATTTTTAAAAATGAAACTCGTTTAACAGCAGTAACTATCTATGTTGGAGATACAGAAGAGCCTATTACTTTATATGATGATAAAATCCCCGATAATCTTACAGATGAATTCATTCTTTATTCTGGTAGCTTGTTAGAAACCCGCATAAGTGCCTATTTTGAAGATCAGGGAATGGGCAAGGAACAGTATCTTCAAGATCATACTGCTTTGGGTGAGATCTACCGTCTTGACCTGTTGAGAAATGGCCCATATATCTCATTTGCAATAAGTGCTTCAATTTGGTCTGATCTGTTTCTTCCGTTTGGTTTCTACAATAGTGATGATAAAACTTTCCAAGCAAAAGCTGATATTGAAAAACTGGATTTACTTAATGCTGATTTTTCAGGTTCTCAATAAGTAGCCATTCTTTGCTTGTGGTGTATGTTTTGCCGATGGGATTTCCGCTCTTTTCTGCGGTTCCAATTTCTTGAGTTGCAGTGTTGATGATATGAGTAATATCATAGTTTTCATAGACTTCAACCATGAGTTTCTCCTTAATGATTGGTAAATAAATGTTAAAAAAGACGATCAAGTTTACCTTAATAATCATTTCGCTTTTTATTTGTTCTTGCGCTATTAAACAAGATCAGCAAAAACCTGAAGTGCTAATAGATTTACCAAGCTTACTTTGCTTGAACGACGATATGAGCAGTCCCCAAGTAAAAGAAGCATTAGAAAATGCTTATGAGCATAATTACATAATAGGTTATCAAGCATCATGCATGACCCCTGGCTATGATTTCTATGTTGATAGAATCACTCATGAATATTACTTGGATGGTGCAGATACTTTAGCTGTATGTATTCCATGTAAAGAGGGAAGCTTTACCCTAGATGAGCTAAAAGACTTGCTTAAACAGTATGGAATGACTCAGCCTTTAAACAGGAGAACACACGAAATAAGTTACAAACCTTATGTAAGCTTACCATCAGTATCACTAAGTCTGCCTGGATATTTGGGAAAAGAATTTTCAATATATTGCTCTGACCCTCTAAGTAATAAACTTAATAGGGTGTTTGATGACTATAATGTTCCTCTTGAAGAACAGTATAACTATTATACTAGTTGTGGTACTTATGAGTATGAAATTTGCAAAAAAGGAAAGTTCTTATTTTTAATTTTTAAGGTAGGCTTTGAGCCAATACCAGTATTTCTTCAGTTTACAGAAAGTAATAATTCTGAAAGCTACTTTTCTCGTCCTGTAAAAGGCTGGGATTATGTAAAACATAAATATTTCCATGTTGAATTCTGGTAGGCTTAATATCAAAATAATTGTTAGAATGAATCTGTTAATTAGATATAAACGGGAAACCTCAACTCTATAATAGATTTTTGAAAGCTAAAACAGCAAGTAAAGCAAGTAAGCTTGCCTGAGAAAGATACTCTGTGCTATTATGACAGACGCGCTTTCAGTGTGGTTTAAGCGTGGCGCATTTTTATGTTGGAGAGCTGTCCGAGTGGCCGAAGGAGCACGATTGGAAATCGTGTAGGCGGTGTTGAGCCGTCTCTGGGGTTCAAATCCCCAGCTCTCCGCCAGTATTTTTGAAGCGTTTCCCCTGCTAGATTGGCTAAAATGCTGAAGCTAGCAGGGGATTTTTTATGTCCCGAAGGTCACTTAACACTTCCTCTTGTAGAGTTTCATCACTTAGCACAGAGTCTGGACTGTAGTATGCACAGCACTGCTGTAATCTTTCTCTTTTACTTCTTGTTGGGCAATTTCTTCCAAAAGAGAATTCCTTAAAGAACAATCCTCACACACCCAACATGCCATCTGACCAGAGTGGCAAGAAACCGCTTGCTTCACTTCATTTGAGCTATGACCATTGCGTAAATAATAATCTCCCACGCAGGCACGAATAGCCTCATAAGCAATATAGGGGGTAAAGGCTTTGCTATCAGGGATCTGCCCCACCTGCTTTTTAATATCCTCCATGCTTATATCCAAGGCTTCATCTAAGGTCTTATCAACAATAAGGCTGGCTGCAATAGAGGCGCAAGCTATCATCGCAATGCAGCCATGAGCCTTAAATCCAGCGTGTTTTATGCGCTTTGTTGTATCGTCAACCTCTGCAAATAGTTGCATAGCTATGGTGCTGCGCTTGGATTTTCCGCACATAGATATAGCATTGCAAGCTTCAGGGATGCCAGCGTTGTTACACTTGGCGACAATATCAAGCGCTTGCGCCCCGTAGCCCTCTATGCCTTTATCCTTATTAGTTTGATGGATAAAGGCAGTGCGTATGAGCGCAATCTCTTGAGCAGACTCAATAGCTGCATTGGTGTAATCTTCTTTATCAAATTGTCGTATGTCGTGATCTCTCATCTTGTTATGCTCCATTTTAGTTTCGTGCTTGTAGTGATCTCTTAAATAGCGCTGCTACACGGTGTGTATCACAGCATAATTAAACGTTTCTAATACGTTCAACTGAATAAAATTCCGCTAAAGCTTCCGCCTGAGCTTTAGAAAGATAACGATCAGAATAGTAATAGTGATCCTTGTTTGAAGCGTAACACTCATGAATATCCTGATATGCCTCATGCTTTTGAGCCTGTTCAAAGGCCTCATATATTTCATCTTGGCTTAAACAAAAAGGTTCTAGCAACAAGGTTTTTTCAAGCATTGGTCGAGGGTAGATTTCACTTTCATAACGCACCGTTTGTACAAAGGTGGCAAGATTGTTTTGCTCCAACATAAGAAGGGTATTTTTTGCCCAATTATCAGCCATAAACTTACTAGAGTAATAGAGTTTTTGTATTAGCCCATCTTCGTTTGGGCTACTTAGTTCCAGTACTTTCAAATCAGTGAATTCAAGTTCAGCGCTTAATTCTTCATCGTCTCTATAAGCCTGGTCACGTTCACAAAATTGTTCGTAGCTAATTTCTGGATGAAAAAACTCATCAAGCTGTTGAGGCATGTGAATAAGCCGCCCCTCCTGGGAGGCGCTGCGAATTGCTAAGATAAAGTCTCCATAACCCTCATCAAAAAGCTCTTCTTGTTGCTGGGGACTTAACTCATCCCATACGATGTCCTGTGCAAAATCTTGTTCTGCACCTTGTGTGAGATCTTGTGTGAGATCTTGTTCTGCGTCTTGCACGAGATCTTCCCTGGTCACATTTACTGAGTCTATTGAATCCATCGAGCAAACCCCTCTTTTTTGCTTGATACTAAGCCCTAAAACTAAAAACTAAACGTAAAAACTAAGATCTAAGCCGTAGTAAGCCAACGCAAAACCAAATAAGCGGCTATACTGGCTCTATGTGGCCCTATGTGGCAGCTGCTTCAGGTACGCTTTTATCGGCAGCTTAATCATAGGCAAGTTCTCTGCTCTGCAATCCCCTCTTATAGGTGATACCATCAAGATAGTCAAAAAGATAGACATTAATTAGATAGATATATATTTAGCTGCTTAGCAGGAGAGGGTTGGATGCAAAAGCTGCTACCGTACATACTTATGTTTGGCATAACTAGAGCCTGTGCCATCATCATCTCATATGATAGCTACCTAAGATCTGATGCGGGCATGGTGGGTGAGTCCTTATCGCTCATAACCTGCTTGGTGCTCATAGTGTTATGCATCTTTAATAGGCTTATTCCGATACAAGAGCGCGCTTTAAGGCTGAGTACTTATATAGCTTGCGGCCTCTGTTTTATCGTGCCTTTGTCTCTAATAGTATTTAATAACTGGTATCCTTCAAATTTTTGGCTTAATTACAGCGCTATACTTCTCATGTTTATTGCCTGCAACTGGCTTTTATTTGCGATAATACAAAAGCTTAAAGGGCTTGATGTAAGAAGTCTTCTGGGCCTGGTGCTTTTAGCGGTTGTGGTATCTGAGCTTTGTATCTATGTAAGCTCTCTTTTTGAGGAGAGCACTCGCTACCTTATCACCAGCACATTAGTGCTGTTTTTAAGGTATTTGTGGTATAAGCAGGATAGTTTTGAGCGCTCCTTAGATGAGTTTAAGGAACAGGCCTACCACCTGGCTTTTTCAACAAGTCTTAATTTGCAGCCAAAGTTTTTGAGCCACTTTTTTCTCGGCATCATACTGCTGGCTATACCCACTGGTATAGCCCGCTCTTATCCACATGGACAAAGTATTGCTTTTAGCTGGTATAGTCAGCTTTCATACGTAGTGCTGGTACTAGCTTTGGCGCTGGCGCTTTATTACATTTTTGTATATAAAGCAGCTGCTGGAGCCCAGGTTTTATTGTGGCTAGTAGCTTTTGGACTTTTTATTCTGTGTACCTGCCTGTATTTTGCTGTGCCTGATGAGCCGGTTTATGGGGCGGTTTTTGCTACGGCGCTCAATATCTATCTTTTGTCCTTGTGCTGGTATACCGCTTTATTATTAAGCTCTTATGGTAGATACTCTCCTTTGTTTTATTACACCATATGCTGGACTGCATATATGATACCGCGCTATCTGGGCCGTTATTTATCGTTTGAACTTTCTGAGAGGGTTTTAAATCCTCAAAGTATACTGGTTGTTATGTGTCTTTTGGCGCTTCTTAGTGCACTGAGTGTATTTGGCTATTTTTTGTATACAAGCTATAAGTCATTAGAGCATATGCAAAATATTTGTTTAAACCGCCTTTTGAGCTCTAGTGAAAAGCAAGTTTCTAAGCACGATAAACTCCTGGGCCTTCCAGAGATAAATGAGCAAACTCAGGCACAGGACCTTAGACGCTTTGGCATGCAAAAAAGTATTATCAAACTTGCAGATATTTATAAACTTACTAATAGAGAACAAGAAGTTTTGTGTCTCTTTGCTTTGGGGTATACGCAAAAGAATATTGCTGAAGAGCTCAACTTATCTCCTTCTACTGTGCATACGCATATTAAGCATGTTTATAGCAAAACTAACTTGCATTCACGACAAGATCTTATCGACTTCTTAGATACGTATAGCTCTTAGTGCCCATATAGGTAAGGTGCAGCAGGATCATCAAAGATAAGCAAGGCGCAGCAAGCTCAGTAAGGCGTAGCAAGGATCAGCAAGGCTCAGCAAGCTCAAACAGTTACCTGCTACTTACCTTAAGTGAAGAATTTGCTGTGCCTTATGCACTATTCTAAAACTAGAATAATCACTTAAGCTGCTACTTTATCTTCATACCCTATAGTAGGGGATAGGCTTTCTTATATATACCTATAGCATTGACAGGTGTAGAAGAATAGAGAGGGGGAATCTATGCCTAAGTCAGAACACTATGGTTGGGCTGGTAAAATTGCGCGCATTAATGTGGGCAATGGGCAGATTTCAGAGGTCTCTACAGAGCCTTATAAACAGTTTATTGGTGGCATGGGGCTTGCCAATAAGATCATTTATGATGAGGTGCCTGCAGGGACACATCCATTTGATGAGGCAAGCAAGGTAGTCTTTGCTGTGGGTCCTCTTACTGCATCAGGAGTTCCCCTGGGCGGAAGAACCACAGCCTCATTTTTATCAACCTTTACCAAAGATTTTTTGGTAGTAGATGCACATATGGGAGGCATGCTGGGTGCTCGCATTAAGTTTTCTGGGCATGACGGCATCATTATTGAAGGAAAAAGCGATACTCCCGTCTACATCTTTATTGATAACGATAAGATCAAAATTCTTGACGCGCAGGACCTTTGGGGATTGGGAACGCGCGAAGTAGATGAGATTATCTGCCAACGCCACGGAAAAGGAACGGTGTGTGCTGCTATTGGTGAAGCAGGAGAGAACCTTCTTCCGTATGCTGTGGTTATCAATTCACGCTGCCACTCTGGAGGGGCTGGTATTGGAGCTATTTTGGGCTCCAAAAAAGTTAAGTGCATTGCGGTTAAAGGAACTTTGTCTGTAAAGGTTAAAGACCCAAAGCAGGTAGCAGAACTTAGTGATTATATGCTAAGAGAAGTTATTGGCTCCAACAATAATCACGTTGTTCCTTCTACGCAGCAGTCCTGGGCAGAGTATTGGGATGCTGGTAGTCGTTGGACCGCTCAAAAGGGCTTGGTATGGGGCGCTGCTGAAGGTGGCCCTATTGATACGGGTGAGCCCAAGCCATATGAGATCAATACCGTTGGTTATCGCTGCATGAAGTCTGTTAAGGATCTGGGGCCAGAAGCAGCAAAATATACCGTAAAGATGGATGGCTGCCATTCTTGTCCAATTCACTGTTATTCAGATCTTAAAATGCCTGGTTTAAAGGAAGCTTCTGGTTATGAGACGGGTGGAAATACCTGTGCTGCTCAAGCTCCTGTTACCTGGTATATGGAGCCCTTCTTAAAGATGGGTTTGGACGATAAGCCAGACCTGGGCATACTGTGGAACCTTACCACAAATAACACCATGGATAGGCTGGGTATATGGTGCAATTATGCTCAGTTGTATCGTGATATTGCCTATTGCATCGTGAGCGGAATTTTCAAACGTGTTTTGCCAGCAGAAGAATATGCACTCTTTGACTGGAATAAGTTTAGCCCTGAGGTCGCAGACCCTTCCATTATGGTAGAGATCTTAGAGCATATTGCTAAAAACAATAATGAGATGAGCTATCTTGCTCATGGTCCTTTGGTTTGGTGTGAGCGCTGGGGCTGCATGGATTGGTTTAATAACCCCAAGTCAACCCTTATTTCACCAAGAGGTTGGCCCGTGCATCATGCAATTGAGTGCTGCTCACAAGTTGGAGCTCTCTATAATGTGCTCTTTAACCGAGACGACATGATTCACTCAGCCGTAAATTTCCAAGGTTGTGGCCTTCCTCTAGAGCTTAAAAAAGCAATTTCAAAAGAGGTTTGGGGTTCTGAGGATGCCTATGATCCTCCTAAAAACTACACACCCATGAATCCCTATAAGGCAGAATTTGCATGGTGGTCAGTGGTAACAGATGTGTTGCATGACTCTTTAACTCTGTGCAATTGGGTATGGCCCATGACCGTATCTCCTGCTAAAGAGCGTGACTACCGAGGAGATCTTGACCTAGAGGCCAAGTTTTATACCGCGGTTACAGGCGAAGAGATTACTACCCAAGAGCTCTATCATCGTGCAGCAGCTGTAATGACGCTGCAGCGTGCCAACACCATTAGAGGTATGAAGACCAGTAATATGCGTCAAGAGCATGACCTGCTTACTAACTGGGCTTTTGATAAAGATCCAGATATTGCTGCCTTTAGCCCTGGTACCGACAAGATGGATAGAGAAGACTTCCAGCTGGCGCTCACCATGCTGTATAAGCGTTTTGGTTGGGACGAGAAAAGCGGTGGTTTGAGCCGCGCTTGCTTAGAGTCTTATGGTCTTAAAGATGTTGCTGATGAGCTTGATGCTCTCAATCTTTTAGTGAAGGAGGCTTAAGGAATCATGTCTGAACAAGATCGTCACTCCAAACTTAAAGAGAAACTAAATGCAGCTAGTCAAGCATCAGGTGCGCAGATAGACCAGCAGGAAAAAGAAGAGCAATCTAGCCTGGGCGATACGGGCGCAACAAAGAAAAAGCGCAGTTTAAACTTAGACCGCAGGCAGTTTTCCGTATTAAGTGGAGTGTCAATTGCAGCCTTGGTGGCTGTTGGTGCGCTCAGCAGATGGGGCGTTACTCAAGAGGCGCTTTCAAAGGGCTTAGTGGGCATTAAAAGCACCCCCAACAAGATGATAGTTACGCATAGAGCTCGTTGTTCGGGCTGTCAGCGCTGTGAGCTTGCTTGCTCTCTTAAAAATAGCAGGAAGGCAAGCTCTGAGGTAGCACGTATTAAAGTATGGCGTAATTACCAGTACGGAGCGTTTATGGGCTCTGGTGAAGGTGTGCTGGGAGATTTTAACTATACCCAAGACTTTTGCAAACAGTGTAAACATGCCTTATGCATGGAATTTTGTCCCATGAGCGCTATTGTTCCTGATAGTAAAACAGGTGCGCGCATTGTTTTGGATGATCGTTGTATTGGCTGTGGAACCTGCCATGAGGCTTGTCCCTGGAACATGCCAACAATAGATAAAGAAACTGGTAAGTCTACCAAATGTATTTCATGCGGACGCTGTGCTCGTCAATGTCCCAATAAAGCAATTGAATTTATTGACTGGCAAGATGTGGCGGATGAATATCTCAAACGTGAGGGTAGAGCCACTACCAATCAACTGCTAAGGTAGGAGGGAGCAGACTATGAAAAACATTGAACGTCGCAGTTTTATTAAAAGTACTTCTGCTGCCGCAGCTTTAGTAGCCGCATGTGGAGCTCATAAAGCCATAGCTCAAGATGAGGAGCAAATAAGACCTGGACAGGCTCAAGAAATTCATGATGTTGAGATTTCAAGATCACTGTGTAATGCCTGCCCCAACCAGTGCGGCATTAGATTGTTTGTGGAAAAGGGCAAGTACTGGAAGCTTTTGGGCGATAAAAACCATCCCCATTCAAAAGGCCATCTGTGCACCCGTGGCTACGGCTATCCTCGTGCTAACTACTCAGAGATGAGAATTAGCTCACCTATGCGTAAAACACAAGGAGCTAAGCTTGAGGCCTGCTCTTGGGATGAAGCGCTTCAAATGGTATCTCAAGCCATCAATGAGCAGCGTAGCAAAGATCCTCAAGGCATAGCGCTGTTACAAGATGCGCGCGCATCAAAGCAGCGTTACGGAAAGCGCTTCATTAATGCCTTGGGCTCCGCGCAATATTTTAGTGATGCTGCAAGCTCCAATCTTGCACTCTTAGAGGCATCTTTGTTAAGCATGGGCTGCGCACTTACCCCAGATTATGAGCATGCAAAGTGCTGTCTTTTTGTTGGTAAGTCCTATGGTCAAGGCTTTAGACCTCATGAGCTTCCAGAGATTATGAAAGCTAAAGCATCTGGCATGAAGGTGATTTACTTAGGTCCCAAGCTTGATGAAAGTTTTAGCATTGTGGACCTGTGGATCCCCGTGCGTGCAGGAACAGAACTTGCTTTCTTACTGGGTCTTGCTGCTTATATCATTAAGCGTAAAGCTTTCGATAAGAACTTTGTAAATCAGTATTGCCAGGGTTTTGAAGAGTTTGCACAAAGTTTAGAAGCGTATGATTTTGAATCTATGTTTGAGCTTTGTGGAATTAGCTCTCAGATCTTTGAAGAATGTGCAAATTCTTTAATAGATGCAGCTCCCGCAGCTTTGGTAGATACCAGTTGGAACGGCGTATTTGGTGCAGCATATCATAATAGCTTTGATACAGCTCGTTGCTCAATTATGATCAACGCTCTTCTCGGAAACATTAACCAAAAAGGTGGTTGCTGTATTTTACCCGAGCCTCAGCTTAAAGAAGAGGGAGGCAAGATCAAAGAGCTACCAAAGATCCAAGCTCAAGCCTACGGAGCAGAGAAACATCCTCTGCTGGGTTATCTTTCCTCAAGCGCGGCCGACCTTCTAGAGGCATGCAAGGAAGGCAATATTGGAGTACTCATTATTCAGGGCAGCAATATTGTGCGCGATTTTATCGCACCAAAAGACGCCTTAGAAGCGCTGAGTAAGGTACCATGCAAGATTTACATTGGTAGCCTTAAAGATGAGACCGCAGCTATCTGTGATCTAGTTTTGCCAGAAATGAGTTATTTAGAGCAAAAAGATTGTGTGCAAAGCTTTGCTGGTATAGAGCCTGTAGTTGCAATGAGAAGACCTTTAGTAGATAAGATCTGTGAAGAGGCTAAAAGCTTTGATGAGATTTATACGCAGCTTGCAGCTCTTTGCGGTATTGCAGAATACTTTGATTTTAGCTTAGATGAGTTCAACGCTCAGCTTATAAGTTCTCTTGGCTTAAATTATGAGCAGCTTCTCAAAGAGGGCATGATTAGTATGGGTAAGCAGTTTGAATATGGCGCTGCTCCCCAATTCTATACGCCATCTAAAAAGCTTGAGTTTAGCCTTGATCTTGCAAAGAAGGCGGGTCTTCAAGGAGTTCCATCTTTTGATCTGCAAAAAGCTTTAAAGCAAGCACAAGAGCTAGGTCATCTTGCCTTGCTTTCGCAGGTGAAATTTGCAGTTGATAAAGACAAGTTTTCTCATGCAGCTTCTGCAGGGCTTTCTAAGTCTATTGCCGATAAAAACTGGGAAAAAGAGTTTGCTACACAGGCTCCAAGCGCAGGTATGCAGTTAAGCGCTGAGGCTGCAGCTACTGCTTCGGCTGCTGCTGGGGGCGCTGGGGCAACTCCTGAGGCTACTGCAGCTCAGCAAGAAAAGCCAGAAACGCTTATAGCACGCCTTATAACGGGTGAGCAAAGCATGCACTCTAAGACTACGACCTCTCAGGCTCCATATCTTGCTGAAATTTCAAAGATGTATAAGCTTGATGAGCTTTTGATAAATGATAAAACAGCAGCGCTTTATGAGCTTAAGTCTGGCGATAAGGTTGAGCTTATTTCTGATCGTGCAAGTACAAAGGCCGTGGTAAAGACTACAAGCTGCATTGAGCCTTGCTCAGTATTTGCTCCTTTGCATTATGCCGCTGTAAGCTCTGATGATTTTGAGGGTCTTGAGACTATGTCTTTCAAAGAGCTACAAAACTTCATGGGAAAACAGGCATATTTGCAGTCTTCAAGCAAGATTGAGCAACATAGATCTCCCAAAGCAGACGCTGCCACCGGAGCTTATAGCTTTAATGAGGTCTTGGTAGAGATTAAGAAGGTGAATGCATAATGGCTCGCTATGGCATGCTCATTAACACCACTAAGTGTATTGGCTGCTGTGCTTGTAGAACAGCTTGTCAACAACAAAACAATCTTGAAGCTTCAGAAGCCTTTATTCGCTATGAGTATAAGGAAAGTGGGGCATATCCACAGGTCAAGAAAGAAACCATACCTTTGCAGTGCATGCATTGTGAGGATGCTCCTTGTAAAGAGGTGTGCCCCACAGGTGCTACTTATATGACAGCTGATGGTATTGTTTTGGTTGAGGAAAGCTGTTGTATTGGCTGTTTGTACTGCATGGCTGCATGTCCTTACTTAGTACGCGTACAAAGTCCTAAAACCCATGCAGTTCATAAATGTCGTTTTTGTCACATGTTAAAAGAGCAAGGTAATGAGCCTTCTACCTGTGTTGAGGTTTGCCCAACTGGGGCTCGTGTTTTTGGTGATTTGGATGATCCAAATTCAGATTTGGTGAAGGCAATCACACAAGATAATGCTCAACCCATAAAAGGTGACTTAACCAAGACCAAGATATTCTACGTGAGGTGATCTATGTGATTTGGGGAACTATTATTGCCTGGTACCTCTTCTTAGCAGGTCTTGGAGCAGGTGCCTATATCTTTTCATGTTTAATTGAAAAGCTGTATCCACAGCATCTAAAGATGAGAAAGATTGCACGCTATATTGCACCTTTGGCAGTTATGGTGGGTTTGGTGTTACTCATTTTTGATGCTAAAGCGGGATTATTTCATCCCTGGCGCTTTTTACTCTTAATAGCAAACTTGCATTCAGTAATGTCATGGGGTGTTATTTTCTTGGCACTCTTTATAGTTATAGCTTTGCTTATTGCTTTAGCTGAGTTTAAGTCCTGGGTGCTTCCCCGCTGGTTAATTGTGTTACAGCTTGTACTTGCGGTTTCAGTTGCAACCTATACCGGTGTACTTTTGGGCGTAGTTAGAACCTTCCCGCTGTGGAATAATCCCTTACTGCCGCTGCTTTTCTTGGTATCAGCGCTTTCTGCAGGTGCAGCTATTACCATTGGACTTACAGCCCTTAAAGCCCCAGATGAGGCCCTTAACTTGCACAGGCTTTCTGCTATGCACCTAGCCCTTCCTGTAGTTGAGGTAGTATTTATTGTGGTACTGCTCTTTATGACGGCTTATGATTCTCAGTCAGCCGCACTGCAAACAGTAAAGTTGCTGGTAGCTGGAAAGTACGCCCTCATATTTTGGGCTGGTCTCATCATCTTGGGTCTTGTGGTTCCCTTTGCACTTGAGCTTTATAGCCACAAGCACGAAGGCCAGCAGGAATCTCTAAAGACTCTCACCATCTTGGCTCAAATTTGTGTACTTATTGGTGGATTTACCTTGCGCTATCTAGTGGTAGTATCAGCTCTGCCGGTTCACATTGTGAGTTAGATATGGCTTTTCTAAGCCAGGCAAGGTTTTAAAACTTTTTAGGGTTTTTCCGATAAAACCGCAGCGCTTAAAGAGCTGATCAAGTCTTATGACTTTACCTCCTCTCAATATGAGAAGTGGTACAAGTAAGGGGATAAGCGAGAGCTCCGCGAGAGTTAAGTTTAACGCCCGGGCCTTGCATGGTAGCCTAGATGTTGGCTGCCGTGCAACGGCTGGGCTTTTGGGAACCGAGTGCGCAACGTGGAGTCATGCAGCCATGCGGCGCTTTAACTGGTGCCTTCATAATTCCATCACATTTAAAAAAGTTTTATTTCTCTCACTTTTAAATGATATGTACTTGGCTATAATGAGCCTATCATCACACAAATTCTCATTCTTAAAGGGGAAAGAAGAAGGAGATCTATATGAACTCATCTCAGTCGTTTTTAAAACGGCAGCTTCGCCTTGGTGTAAGCATGATTGTAAGTTTAAGCTTACTTAGTTCTACCCTGGGTGTATATCCAGTCAATAAAGCCGTAGCAAGTGAGCCTCAGTCATCTGCTGCTTCTGGGCTTAATGCTGCTGTATCAGCTGGTGCAAGCAAAGGTGCTGATGACGCGGGCAGCGCTCAAACAAGTGGAGCTAAAGCTGCAAACAGTAAACTATCTGCTGCTCTTCAAGATCTACTTGAGTCATCAAGGCAGTCTGGTGAGCTTGATACCACGCATTTATACAAGGTACTTATCAAGTTAAAAGCCCAGGCTGATGGAGAGGCTGCAGGCCAGGGCGAAGGCTCCAATGCAAGCATGGGCTCTGGCGCAACAGGCGCTCAAAAAGATGTCCAAAAGCGCGAGCAGCTTGTGGGCGAGTGGGAAGAGCTCGCTAATAGAACTCAGGCCTCACTACTGGATCGCCTCGAGCAGGCCCAAAGAGATGGACAAGCCAAAAATATCAAGAGTTTCTACATCATTAATGCCATTGCGCTTGAGGCAAGCCCCGCTCTTATCGGAGAAATTGCAAAACGAGACGAGGTAGAGCGCATAGACCCCAACGGCATCATTAAGCCCATTGACCCCATTAAAGATAAGTCGCGCAGAAAGAGATCGGTACCGGCAGAGCAAGATGGTATTGAGTGGGGACTTAAGATGATTTCGGCGCCGCGCGTGTGGGATGAGCTGCATATTACGGGCCGCGGCGTGAAGGTGGGCATTATTGACGGTGGCACCTATTATGAGCATCCTGCGCTGATCAAGAAATTTGAGGGTTACGTGCCCGGCGATGGGGTCTATACCAGGGGTTACTATTTTGACGCGGTGGATGAGGGCCTAGAAAAAGCGCGTCCTGAGGCTGCTTATGACCACGGAACCCACGTTGCGGGAATCATTTTGGGCGACGAAGGCCCTATGAACAGGATTGGCGTTGCTCCTGGTGCTAGCTTTATTGCGGCGCGAGCCATTGGAAATGAGCAGGGTAGCACGGAGGATTTGCTTGAGGCTGCAGAGTGGATGCTTAAGCCGGGCGGCAGGGCCAGCAATGCTCCGCGTATTATCAATAATTCCTGGGGAGGAGATCCCGATAATAACGAGTGGTTTAAGGAAATAGCAGATAAATGGCGTGCGGCAAAGATCCTACCTGTGTTTGCGGCAGGAAATACCTCTGGTGAACTAGCAAAAGATGGCTCAATTGCTAACCCCGGCAACCTGTTCAATGTGTTTACCAGTGCAGCAGTTGACTCTCAAGGACGCTTGGCTGCTTTTTCTAAGGTGGGCCCCTCTGCCTTTGGTTCCCAAAAGATTAAGCCAGATGTAAGTGCTCCCGGTGTGGAGATTAGATCAAGTATGGCTACCGGTGGCTATACCTCGCTTTCTGGTACCTCTATGGCTGCTCCTCATGTTGCAGGAACAGCTGCTTTGATGTTGGAGGCAAATCCCAAGCTTAGTGTGGATGAGATTGAGAGCATTCTAAAGGAGACTGCTACCCCTTCTAGCGCTTCTCGTTTTGGTGCTACCCCCAATATGGGTATGGGCTACGGCATCATTAATGCCTATGACGCAGTGAGAAAAGCGCTGGCTATGAAGGCCGGCGATAGTTCTGACCAGCGCATTGACATAACAGGACATGTGTACAAAAAGGGAGATGACACTCAGTCTGCTAGCATTGAGGACCTCAGCGCACACGAGGCTTACCTGGGACGATCGGTAGAGATCAAGGCGCGCATTAAAGATGACGTCTCGGTCTTATCGGCAAAGGTGTACTACAAGTTTGACGAGGCAGCAGAGGCAGCTGCCCTGAGCCCAGAGCAGGCAGAGAGCTTTAAGCAGAGTGCACAGGTCTTAGAGATGAAGCGCACGGGTAGCGGCTCTGAGAATGATGCAGTGTGGAAAGCAGTAATTCCTGCGGATAAGCTTAAGGGTCACACGAAGCTCAGCTACCTCATTGAGGCACAGGATTTCTCGCAAAAATTTGAGTATTCAAAGCCAGGTACGCTCGCTATTAAAAAGGGTATTAGCCCGGATGCCTATGCCAATGATTTTGAGCAACAAGCAGACGGTTGGGTCTTTACGGGCGAGCTTGATGGCTTTGAGGCAGATTCTGATTGGTCTTGGGGTAGCCCCAGTGCTCCGCGTGAGCCCAAGCCCCTCAACGGCTCAAAGCTCATTGGTATTAAACTGGGTAGCAATACTCCCACGGTGCATCTGGATTCATACGCTTACCTGCCACCCATTGATCTTTCAAACCCTGCGCTTAAGCAGGCAAATTTAAGCTTTGACGAGTACGTGGGCGTTAACGGCGTGACAAGCTGCGAGATTCAGGTGGCTACCAGCGAGCAGGGTCCCTGGACTAAGCTTGATGAGAAGCTCATCCCCCCTGGTACACAGGCTCAGTGGCAGCGCGTCAACTACAGCTTGGAGAAATGGCTCCACAAGAGTGAACCCGTGCACCTGCGCCTCTACTTCCACTTCCCAGACCATGGTGAGGGCAGCGGCTGGTATATTGACAACCTGTCACTTACCTCTAAGGATTCAACCGCTCCTGATGCGGTGACCGGCCTGCGTGCCTCGGTAAAGGCCCCCGGAGCAGGTACGCTGGTGAGTTGGGATGCGGTATCCAACAATGACGTTGTGTCTTACGAGCTGTATAGATTTGACGGACTTTCCGATAAGGGCGCGGTCTTATCGGCATCTCAGTTAACTCATCTTGCATCTGTGCCAAAGGATAATCATGAGCTGTCCTTTTATGACTTAGAAGGCTCAGGCAAGGATGTAAGCTATGTGGTAAGGGCTAAGGATTCTGTTGGTAATGAAAGCGCAGTTAAGGAGATAGTTTCTGTTCCTTATGATGCGGCGCGTAAGCCCTTTTATGCGCAAAACTTCAATGATCAGGCTGAGGCGGCTGCTGCAGAACGGCTCAGTGCGGGCGATTTTAAAGCCTATCCTTTAGAGGGTCATGCTCAAGATTGGGAACTTGGCAGCATTAAGCCCGTGGGAAATGATGATTCTACCTTTATTTTTAGAGAGATCATGATTGGCCTGCGCGATAAGATTGCGCGTGCAGATAAGTTGTGGGGAACTAATCTGGGTAGAGAAGACGCCTCCTTGCCCAAGGGTATTTATAATGCTCAGGTAAGTCCTTCGCAAAATTCGGCCCTAGAGCTTAAAGAGCTTCAATTGCCAAAACTTGAGGGACCTTTTGCTGAGGGCCTGCGTCTGCAGTTTGAGTCTTTTAACGCGCTGCATTATTTAACTGATTATCAAGAGAATCTAGAGCAGGTAGAGATTAGCACTGATGAGGGTAAGTCCTGGAATATCTTACTGAGTCCTCAAGAAGTGATGGCGGTCTCTGATAAGTTTAAGTTTAGTTGGAAGGAAGCAGATCTTAGTGCTTATGCTGGTAAAAAGGTGCGCCTGCGCTTTGTGCTGCAAACCAGCTCTAAGCAGGTTATCAACCCTTATGAAATTGGCTGGTACATTGACAATGTGATCATTGGCGCCAAGCCTGTGGAGTATAAAGCCCAAACAAGTAAGGGTCTTGAGCCCAAGATAGAACTTGCGGCAGTGGGCATCGGTGCGTCTGCCTCTGGCAATGGCGCTGCAAGTGTGTTAGCGGCAACAACAGCTGCTGCAGGTAGCGAGGTGAGCGCAGCTGCTGGTGGCGAGGCGGCCGCCGGGACAGCTGGTGGGGTAGTCCCACTTAAGGGTGCTATGGTTGAGCTGGTAGAACTCACACAAGAGCAGCAGGTAGAGTCTGCCACAGGAGCCTTTGCTTTTAAGACCTCCAAACCCAAGGCTGGCAGCTCTTGGACCTTGCAAGCTTCTGCTTATGGATACAAAACGCAAAGCGTGGCTGTTCCTGCAGATTCTACAGGTCTTGCACATGACTTTATTTTAGAGCCTCTGGCCGCGGGCGAGCTTCAAGGTTTGGTTAAAGATAAAGCTGGTCAGCCTATTGAGGGAGCCTTTGTTCGTGTAGTTGACGATGTCAATACTGAGCAGGTTAAAACAGGCTCTGATGGGCGCTTTGTCCTCAAGGGTCTTTTAGCAGGTAAGCATACCTTGCGGGCTTATAAGGCTCATATGAGCTCAGTAGATCAAGAGATCACCTATGATCCTTCCGCACCCCAAAACCCTGAGTTTGTGTTAGAGGCACAAGACCTCACAGATGATACACTGCATTTTGATAACGGCACCGCAAAGCTCAACTTAATCTTTAAACAGCCTGGTAAGGCAGCTGCGGTAAGGTTTTATCCTGCCAAGAAAGGCGGCTACGTTAAAAGCATTAAGGCTTACTTTGCTCGCCAGGAAGGCGTAGAAGATACCAGCGTGCGCTTTATGCTTATGCAAGAAGATGAGAACAAGCGCATGGTGACCAAGGCAGATATCCCTTACAAGGTGACGCCTGAGGCCTGGAATGAAGTTGATTTGCAATCCTATAAGATTCAAACTGACAAGGCTTTTTATGCCATGGTTATGCAGATAAATCCCAATGGTTCTGCCTATGGGGTTGCCCTTGATACCCAGGGCTTAGAAGACGCAGGCCCCAAGAACTCCTTCCTCTACAATGGCACCTTTGTGCCAGTACGCTCACAAAATGTAGCGGGTGCTTTTATGATTAGAGCTGCTATGGCTTATCCAAAAGATGCCCAAGCAAATGAGCCTGACCCTCTAAGTGAAGATGATGCATCTAAACCAGGCATAGGTTCTGGATCTGGCGATGGTGCTGGATCTGGGGTAGCAAATAGCGCAGATGACTTTGAGTGGGAGCTCACTGATGACCAGGGTGCTCGTGTAAAGAAGTATATTGGCAGCTCTAAAACAGTAGTTATCCCCAAAGAGTATGAGGGTAAGCCCGTTACAGAGATTGGCCCCAATGCCTTTGCGTGGAAGTATCTTGACTCGCTCACTATTCCTGAGGGCGTGCAAAAAATTGGTGACGCGTCCTTATCGGCAGCCTTTAAACCCAGTGCTCAGGCCACCCTTAAGCTTCCTTCCTCAGTTACAGAACTAGGCAAGAATGCCTTTAATGGGTCGGGCCTTGCCAGGCTTGTGGCCCCGGGAGTCACCAAACTGGGACCCCAGGTCTTTATTATCATTGAGATGCCTAAGCTTACCAGTATGGACGCCGCGGCATTTGGCGATAAACCCGTGTCGGGCTTCAAATATAACCAGCTCTACGTTGATGATGCCAGTGCTTTGAGCGATATTGAGGGCTTGGTGCTTATTAACCCGGCCCGCGTAAATGTGAAGGTTTACCTGCGTGCAAGCGAGAAGTTGGACCTGGAGAAGACCCTGTATGGGCCAGGGGACACCGCTGGTTATGAAAACACCTATAAGCCCGAGGATTTCTACAAGATGGGCCAAACGGTTACCATTACTGCCCCTAGAAACATCACGGTTTCATACTATGAACAGCAAAAAGAGATCCACCTGGCTAAGTCCGATAACCCCTTGAGTTTTGAGGCAGATGTCCTTAAGGCTACCGTCAAACCCGTCTATGCCGGCGAGCACCCGGTGGTAGAGGGAAAGACGCTACCCAAGGTAACTATTCGCTTCCTGCAGGAGCTTGACGATTCTGGATCTGGAGCACCTCTGGAGGTCACGGCCGACGACTACGGCTTCTTTAGTGTGCCCGTAAGCGCCAAGACCTTATCGGACCAAATCACCATGGAAATTGTGGACGCCTCAGGCAAGAAGTTCACGCAAAAGATCAAGGTGCAGGAGGCTCTTAAGGCAGATCAGCTCTTTGTGATTGAGCCCAATACCTCGGGTCGTATCCTGGATTACCTGGGAGAAGGCGGCGCGGTTCAGGTCCCCTCTGTGGTTTCCGATAAAAACGGGTCGCAAAGAAACGTGAGAATTCTGGGCTCAAAGGCGCTGGCTCACAAGAATATTAGCGAGCTTGCAGGTTTTGATAAGCTAGAGCGCTTGAGCAAGATTGAGGATGGCGCGCTTATGGGTAACAAACTCACGAGCCTGCGCTTCCCCAACAATGTGAAGGAGATTGGCAGTGCGGCCTTGGCACAAAATGCTCTCAAAGAGGTGTATATGCCCAGGTTATTGCACAAGATTGGACCTTGGGCCTTTAAAGATAACCAAATTGAGACCTTAAAGCTGGGAGAGTTTACCGGCCACTTTGGAGCTTACTCCTTTGCCAATAACTCGCTGGCAAGCCTTAAGATTCCTGCAAAGATTGAGGAGCTTGAGGAGGGTGCCTTCATGAACAACAGGCTCATTGTGGTTGAGTTTGAGCGCCCCAGCTCTGACGTGTCTATCTCTGGGCTGCGTGCTGCGAGCTTGGGTTCTGCGGATTTGCGCGCTGCAGTACCAGTAGCGCCTGCAGCTATTGTACCAGCGGCTATTGCGCCTGCAGCCCCTGAGCTGGCTGGAGCCTTACAACCAGCGGCTCCAGGCGGACACTCGCATGTCTTAACTGAGCTGAGCAGCAAGGTTTTTGCTGGTAACCAGCTCAAAGAGCTTAGCTTGCCGGTGAACATAGCACGCATTGCACCTGATGCCTTTGCAGATAACGGCCAAATCGTTAACGTGCTGAGCGAGAACAAGCAGCTAGAAGACTCAATTTTGTCTGAGAATTCTGGCCATATCATCAATGGCGCCAATGTGTTGGTACACATGTTGGACGAAAAGGGCGACAAAGTGGCCGCAGATAAACTTTATGTGGGTCCTGGCCTTGAAAAGCGCGTGGGCGATGCAGCTACTTTCTTTAGAATTGATAAGGAAGCGCTGGTAGAGGCTCCAACACTTGAGGGCTATGAGGCGCTAGAGGCAAGCAAGAGCATTACCCCCAAGCGTGGCGTGGCAAATGAGCTAAGCTTTGTCTACAAGAAGCTTGCTTCTGCTGATGAGCCTGCAGAAGGCAAGGACCCTACTGAAGGAATCAAGCCTGTAGACCCAACAGACGGCACCACACCTGAGGACGGTAAAGCTCCCGCAGAGGGCACGACTCCAGCAGAGCCTAGCAAGCCTGACCCAAGCACCTCACCAGAAGGCGAGAGCTCAAAGCCCGGGGAGACAAAGCCCGGTGACTCTAGCCAGCCAGCAGGCAAGCTAACTGACCCAGCAAAGTCAGCTGATGCAGGCGGCTTAAATCCTGCCCAAAGTAAAGCTTCCGATAAGACCGCAGCGCTGAAGAGCGGTGATAAAACAGGCGGAAAGGCTCATAAAGCTGTCCGCTACATCCCTCACACAGCTCAACAAACACGTGCTATTCAAGCTGTAGCTTTAGCGAGTGTGGGAGCACTTCTCACCATGCTAGGAGTAGCCTATGTGCTAAGAAGAAAGCAGCTTAATAACAGCTAAGACTAAACTAAAGAGCAGCGGAAACTCAAAAGCTTAAGAAGCTCAGTTGCAAGATAGTGTTGGGCTTATAGGACAAAAAGTGTGTCTGAATTTAGGTGCTGACCCAGGTCAGCACCTATTTTTTATGTAAAAAGTCAAAAAATCGACTTTAATGCCAACAGATGCAGACATTGACCGCTTGTATGAAATCTATGCAAGCAATCAAAAAGCGACAGATGTACCACCAAGATGGGGTGATGGTTTAGTGTAGAGTGAACTGCATCACACAAGCCCTTATCCATACCTAACTGAATAATTGCCCCAGACACACTTTTTGTCCTATAACTCTGTTTTGAGCTGCTCTTTGTTGCAGAGCTGGGCTTATATAAGTTTGCAGGGCATTAATTATAGATTGGCTTATAGTTTATGCTTGACTTTTACCTTGATATAGCAAGTAGACTTCCTTGCAAAGAGCTTAGTTGTTGATGCACTGGGGGATGTGCTGGCTTAATTAAGCGCTAGGTATTAAACGCTAAGCATTGAGCATTGAGCATTAAGCACTAGGTATTAAGCGCTGAGCGTCAAGTACTAAGCATAAGGTGGCGTATAGGCCAATATGTGTCAATATACGCCAAAAAGTGCAAGGAGGGCACTATGAAAGAATTGACAGCATACAAAAAATTGGGCATTTGCGCAGCTATATTAGCAAGTTTATGCTGTACTGCCTGCGCGCAGCAAACGCAGAATGCTCAAATTGAGCCCAGCTCAAACAGTACAACAAGTGCTGTAGCAAGTGATGCATCACTTGAAATGGTAAGTAAGTCAGCTCGATGCGAATCATATGTTAACGGGCTTATTTACCAAAATTCAGCAGAGGTAGCAGGCTTGCAAAAACAAGCTTATGAACTGGCAGAGTATAAATTAAAAGAAAAACTTGCTAATTTTACCAATGCCGGCAAGAAGCCAGCGCTTATTAGTGATATAGATTGCACACTTATAAGCGACGCCGCTTTTATCGCACAAGCCATAGATAAGCAGGAAAACTGGGATAACGGACCATGGGATGGCTATTATGATGCATTGCAAACTACGGCTTGCAGTCCGCTTCCAGGAGCGCTTGAGTTCATGAAAAAGGCAGCTGATCAGGGTCTGGAAATTTTTTATATTACCAACAGAGATAATGACCAGCATGATTTAACCGTAGCACAGCTTAAGCACTGGGGTTTTCCTTATGCAGATGACGATCATGTTCTTGTAATGAACAAAGAAGGTGACTCAAATAAGACTGAGCGTCGCAATAAGGTTTTAGAAACGCACGAGGTCTTGATGTATTTTGGCGATAATATAGGTGACTTTACAGCGGATTTCAAACCTCAAATGGGTGCAGTGGAGCGCACAAAGATGGCACTTGATGAACAATATGCACAAAAATGGGGTGATAGCTGGATAGTTTTGCCTAATTCCACCTATGGCGACTATGTAAGTGCAGCTTGGAATAAGCAAAAGAATATATCTGCTGCCGATAAGATCAAGATGATCAAAGAACTTGTAAAGCACTATGATTATCAGAACCCACAGTACGAGAATTGGTACAAATAATAAAGTTCCATTATTATCTGGGCACTGCTATAGCAATCTGATATAATGGGACATGCTCAAAAAGGGGATTTTACTTTCACGTAGATAGGGGTATTGAGTGAAAGTGCAATGAGCGCGTTTTATTTGTGATCGTGCGTTACTAAGTCATAGCTGTATTCTTAGGCTTGATGTCGCAAGTCTCCCTTTTGATATTTTAATATTAAGTTAGATATAAAGGCTCATGCATTATGCACGGGCCTTTTTGTTTTGTATAAGGTGTCCTTGTAGAAAGGGAGTATGCGGTATGAAGTTGCAAATTGGCAATGTTCATGTCAAAGATGTTATCTTAGGCTCAGAAGATGGCTTTAAAGATGGCATTTTAAGTCTTAATAAAGACGCGGCAATCAAATATCTTATGGACGCTGATGAGCATATAACTGAACTTGATATAGTTATTGCTCGTCCTGGTGATGATACCAGAATTGTTCCAGTAATTGAGACCATTGAGCCACGTGTACGCATGGATGGCCGTTGCTTATTTCCAGGTGTTACCGGCGAAGTAAGTCCTGCAGGTGATGGTGAACTTAAGGCCCTAAAAGGTTCTTGTGTTACCGTAGTTGCAAAAGAGTGGGGCTCATTTGGTGATGGCGTTATAGACATGGGTGGTGAAGGTGCAAAACACACCATGTGGTCACGTCTCATCAATATCTGCTTAGTTGGAAACACTGATGAAGAGCACGAGCGTCATGAGCAACAAAAAACGAATCATGCCTTGAGATGGGCTGGTCATAGATTTGCAGAATACATTGGTAAGATCATTAAAGATGTTCCTGCTGATGAAACTGAAGAGTATGTATTTGATCCAATCTTAAAGCGCGATTCATCACTTCCTAACGTTGCTTTAGTTATGCAGCCACAATCTCAAATGGAGGCCTTGGGTTATAACGACTTATGGTACGGATGGGATATGAATAAGTATCTCCCTACCTTTGTCAGCCCTACAGAGGTTCTTGATGGCGCTATTATCTCAGGCTCATTCATGCCTTCCTCGTCTAAGTGGTCAAGCTATGAGATGCAAAACTTCCCAACAATCAAAGAGCTTTTTGCAGAGCATGGTAAAAGCTTTAATTTTGTGGGCGTAATTTTATCAATGCTTAATGTTGCGCTCGATCAAAAAGAGCGTGCTGCTGTAATGGTAAGAAATATGGCTCTCAACCTTGGTGTGGACTATGCCATTGTTACTGAAGAGGGTTATGGTAATCCCGATACAGATTATGTTCGCTGCATTTCTATCCTCGAAGAGGCAGGAATCGGTACAGTAGGTATTTCAAATGAATGTACTGGTCGCGATGGTAAGTCTCAGCCATTAGTAGTACTTGATGAGCGCATGACCGCTCTTGTATCCACCGGAAATGTTTCAGAACTCACTGAGCTTCCTGCTTGCAAGACAGTTATTGGAAATCTTGAGGCTATGAACCGTGATGGTATGTCAGGTTCATGGGGTTATGACGAGGTGTTAGGTAAATCAGCACGTGATGATGGCTCTATCATCATGGAAGGCAACAACTGGTTCTGTGGAGATCACATCTCTGGCGCTTCTGTTAAGACCATGAAAGAGTTCTAATACTGTATTAAAGGAGAATATACGATGAAAAAAGTCATTTGTTATATCAACCAGTTCTTTGCTGGTATTGGTGGAGAAGAGCAAGCTGATATTGAGCCAAGTATTCAAGAAGGAGCAGTGGGTCCTTGCCAGGCCATTTCTGCCTCCCTTGAAGATGCAGAGGTAAGTCATACTATAATTTGCGGCGATAATTTTATGGGTTCAAATACAGAAGAAGCTGTTGAGAAAATCAAAGCTTTATTAGAGGGTAAAGAATTTGATTTATTTATCGCCGGCCCTGCATTTCAGGCTGGTCGTTATGGTGTAGCATGCGGTGCTATCTGTAAGGCAATTCACGAGACATATGGTGTTCCCGTAATTACATCAATGCATGAGGAAAATCCTGGTGTTGAGATGTATAAAGCTGATGCATATGTTATGCGTGGTGGCTATGGTGCGGTTAAGATGCGCAAAGATGTTGCTGCTATAAGTTCGCTTGCAAACAAGCTTCTCCATGGTAAAGAACTTTTAGGAGCAGATGCTGAGGGTTATTTCTCACGTGGTTGCCGTCATGAGTTCTATCTTGAGCAAAAACGCGAGAATACTGCAGCATACCGTGGCGTTCAAATGCTCATTAAAAAGATAAAGGGTGAAGAATATCAGACAGAACTCATTATCCCTAAAAAAGATGTCGTACCTATTGCTAAGCCTGTAGAAGACCTTTCTAAAGCTGTAGTTGCTATGGTTACTACTGGTGGTATTGTTCCTGTAGACAACCCTGATCGTATCCAGTCAGCTTCTGCTACACGCTGGGGACGTTATGATATTAGTGGTCTTGATAGGCTTGAGTCAGGTGTTTATAAGACCATCCATGCAGGCTTTGATCCCGCTGCTGCTGACGCTGATCCTAATGTTATTATGCCTATAGACGCAATGCGTGAACTTGAAAAAGAAGGCTATTTAGGTCGTTTGCATAATTACTTCTATTCAACTGTAGGTACTGGTACCACAGAAAAAGAAGCCACTCGCATGGCAGAAGAAATGATTCCTCATTTTGAAGAAGATGGTGTAACTGCTGTAATTATGACCTCTACTTGAGGTACTTGCACACGTTGCGGTGCAACGATGGTTAAAGTTTTTGAGCGTGCTGGTTATCCAGTAGTGATCATGTGCAATCTTGTTCCTGTAGCTACTACCGTTGGTTCAAATCGTATTCTTCCTACTATTTCTATTCCATATCCTTTGGGTGATCCTAACACACCAAAAGATGAGCAATGGAAACTTAGATATCGCAGAAGCAAGTTAGCGCTTGACGCTTTGGCTGAAGATATTACTGAGCCAACAGTATTTCCTGTTTAAGAGTCTAAAGAAAGACATTTATTCTAGGGGTGACGTATGAAATCGTCTAAAAATATAGTCTTTATTGTGTCAGCCTTAATTACTCTTGCAATCGCTATTTGGGGAATTGTTGGTAGCGAGAGTTTTGGTGCGGCTGCAAACGCTTTAATGCAAACAGTTACAGATACAGTGGGATGGTTGTATCTGGGTGCTATGCTAAGCTTTGTTATTTTTGCTCTAATAATTGCAATGAGCAGATTTGGTGATATTAAGCTTGGTCCTGATGATGCTAAACCAGAATATAAGACAATCTCTTGGTTTGGTATGTTATTTGGTGCTGGTATGGGTATTGGCTTGGTTTTCTATGGTGTTGCTGAGCCTATTACGCACTATTTAACTCCTATTGCTGGAGTAGAGCCTGCCTCAGTTGCATCATCAAATTTTGCGATAAAAGCCTCGTTTATGCACTGGGGTCTACATCCTTGGGCTGGATATAGTGTTATTGGTTTAGGACTTGCTTATTTCCAGTTCCGCAAGAATAAGCCAGGCTTGATTAGTTCCTTGTTCATTCCACTCATTGGTGAAGAGCGCGCATCTGGCCCTATTGGTAAGATCATTGATATTTTTGCCGTTATCGCGACTGTTGCAGGTGTTGCCACTTCTTTAGGTATGGGAACCTTGCAGATAAACTCTGGATTGAGTTATTTGTTTAATCTTCCCAATTCAGCAGTAACTTGGCTTATTATCATTGTGTTTATTACCGTTATCTTTATTGGTACTGCTGTGTCTGGTATTGAGAAAGGTATTAATGCAATATCCAATCTCAACTTGATTCTTGCGGCAGCATTAGTTCTTATTGCTATCTTTGTTGGACCAAAAATTATGATGGCAAACACCTTTGTTTCAGGCTTAGGTGCATACATTAATGATTTCTTTAGAGATAGCTTAGTTCTTAATCCCTTTGGCGATAATAGCTGGGTTAATGGTTGGCGTATCTTCTATTGGGCTTGGTGGATTGCTTGGGCTCCTTTTGTAGGTACCTTTATTGCTCGTATTTCTAGAGGTAGAACCGTACGTGAGTTTATTTTTGGTGTTATTATTGCTCCCGCTCTTGCATCAATTATCTGGTTCTCAGTCTTTGGTTGCCTGGGTCTTAATCTTGCCCTTGATTTTGGCATTCCTGCACTTAAAGAACTGGTCACCACCCCTGAGACTGCTCTTTATGTAGTCTTTGCGCAGTATCCATTAGGTTTGATTTTATCGCTCATTACCTTGGTACTTCTGTGCACATTCTTTATTACCTCAGCTAATTCAGCAACCTTTGTTCTTAGCATGTTCTCAGAGCAAGGAAGCCTTAATCCTTCTCGCAAAAAGATGTTTATATGGGGTATTTTGCAGTCAGCAATAGCCTATGGTTTGATGCTTTCAGGTGGACTTAAAGCTCTTCAAACAGCTTCTGTTGCTGCAGCTTTCCCCTTTATCTTTATTATGTTTTTAGTAATGGCTTCGATAGTGATAGCCTTTAGGGGAGACAGAAATAAAGAGAAGGTTAAAGAAAAGTTAAATGAGGAAACTCCTTATTTAGAGCAGTCTAGCTAAATTGGAATGCCCAGTAGGATTAAGAACACAAACATAGCTGAGATAAAATAGATTATGGCTTATATCTTATGCTGTGTATGCTGTGACAAAAAGAGTTTGGAATAAGGCCTAAGGAAAGGTCTAACAATAAGGGATGCTGGCGCTTTAGCGCCAGCATTAAGCGGAGGTTTAAATGAAAAGTGTAGTAAAAAGCACGGGTTTTGTGCTTGTTCACACACCTGAGATGGTACTAAGAAACGGAACCACTCAGATTACCGAGCGTATCGTAAATCCTGAGTCAGAGTTTTTAAAAGAGTTGCCCAAGCATCTCAGATCATTTGAGGATACAGTATCTTATTGGCCTAATCAGGTCTACATTGGTAATAAGACTCCGCGCGATCTTGCTACCTTAGAGTTTCCTTGGTATGACAAGCACTGTGATATTGCAGAGCGTAGAGGCCCCTTTGGTGAGATTATGCCAGAGAATGAGTTTATTCTTCTCATGGCCGCCTGCGATGTCTTTGAACTTGTAGAGCTTGATCCAAGTTTTGTTGCAGAGCATAAAGATAAGCTTGCTGCTCATCCTTTAATTGATGAGAGTATTCTTGCTCGCATTCCTGAAGGAACAAGCCTGGAGAGCATCAATGATCACATTGAGAACTCAGCGGCTGAGGCACTCTATTTTGAAGGTAAGCTTGTTGGTTGCGTAAAGCGTGCTCATGATGTTGACCATAACTTCTCAGCAGAGATTATTCACGAGAACCTAGTAGAAAAGGCTTCATCTGTTTTAGCTATTTTGAATGCAGTCCATAATTCAGGTCTTGATAAGAGCGAGATTGAATATGTTATTGATTGCTCAGAAGAAGCTTGTGGTGATATGAATCAGCGCGGCGGTGGCAACTTTGCTAAGGCTGCAGCAGAGATTGCTGGTCTTGTATCTGCAACAGGTTCTGATACACGTGGCTTTTGTGCAGCGCCAACCCATGCCTTGGTTAATGCAGCAGCATTGGTAAGCTCTGGTGTATACAAGAATGTTCTCGTAACTGCAGGTGGTTGTAGCGCAAAGCTTGGTATGAATGCAAAAGAGCATGTAAAGAAGGGTCTTCCAGTTCTTGAGGATATGATCGCTGGTTTTGCTGCTGTTATTAGTGAAGATGATGGCATCAGCCCCGCCTTTGATCTCAAGCATCTTGGCAAGGTTGCTGTGGGCTGCGGCTCTGCTCCACAGGCTGTAGTTCAAGGTCTGGTATATGACGCATTAGAAAAAGCAGGAATTGGTCCCAAAGACGTTGATTTCTATGCTCCTGAGCTTCAAAACCCAGATGTAACTAAACCTGCTGGTGCAGGAGATGTTCCTCTTTCAAATTATAAGATGATTGCAGCATTAGGCGTTCAGCGCAAAGAGCTTGAGCGCGCTGAGATCGCAGACTTTACTGAGAAGCATGGTCTTATCGGATGGGCTCCCACTCAAGGCCACATCCCTTCAGGTGTTCCCGTTTTAGGCTTTGCTTGCGATGAGATCAAGCAGGGTAGGGCTAAGCGCGTCATGATCATTGGTAAGGGTTCTCTGTTCTTGGGTCGTATGACTAACCTCTTTGATGGTCTGTCTGTTATGCTTTGCGCAAATGAGGTAGTACAAGAAGCAGCTGCTCCTGCTGCAGGTGCAGTAAAGAAAGAGCAGATCAGAGAGCTTCTTAGCGATGCGCTCAATGAAGTTGCTGACAAGCTTAGAGAGCTTGACAAGGAGTAAAACATGGCTTCAATGAATTCATCAATAGCAGAGGTTTTCTCAGAGGCCGCTGAGCTTTTAAAGCATGAGGTTGATGAGCAAAAAACCCCTGTCCGTTCTTCTCGCAGACCTGCTGTACTCCTTGCTGCTTTGGGATCTGAGCACGGTGTAGAAAACGGCTTAGAGGCAGCCCGTTTGGCGATAAGAGATGGACTTAATGTTCATGTGCTTGCAGATCGCGAGCTTGAGGGCGCAAAAAGCCATATTGTGCAAACAGAAGAAGAATCTCAAGCAGAGATGGAGCGCTTGCTTGATTCAAAAAAGGTGAGCGCAGCTGTAGCTATGCATTATCCATTTCCTATTGGTATTTCAACGGTGGGTAGAGTTCTTACTCCCGCTCAGGGAAAGGCTCTTTACATTGCAAGCACCACAGGTACCAGCTCTGCTCAGCGCATAGAGGCCATGGTGCTTAATGCCATCAGTGGTCTAGCTGCAGCAAAAGCTTGCGGCATTGAGAGACCACGCCTTGGAATACTCAATATTGATGGCGCTCGCCAAGTAGAAAAGCTCTTGCTTGAACTTAAAGACGCTGGTTTTGATTTTGATTTTGCAGAGTCAAATCGCTCTGATGGCGGTTGTGTTATGAGAGGTAATGACGTACTTCAAGCTAGTTGCGACGTGCTTATCTGTGATTCTCTCACCGGTAATGTGCTTACTAAGATGCTTTCAAGCTTTAGCACCGGCGGAAGCTATGAGGCTTTGGGTTGGGGTTATGGTCCAGGTCTTGGAAGAGAAGCCAACAAGCTTGTATTGATAGTTTCACGTGCATCAGGAGCTCCCGTAATTGCAAATGCACTTAAGTTTGCAGAAGAGCTGGTTTTAGGGGATGTCCTTTCAGTTCTTAAGAGCTTATATGAGCAGGCCGATAAGGCCGGGCTTAAAGAGCTTCTTGAAAAGCTTGGTGCTCGCAGTGCTAAATCAGAAAAGGATTCTGAGGAGGCTGTGGTACAACCACCTGCAGAGACAGTAACTGCTTCCATTTCTGGCATTGATGTATTAGATCTTGATGACGCGGTGCACTGTTTGTGGTCAAAGGGAATCTATGCTGAAGCAGGTATGGGGTGCACTGGTCCTATAGTTAGAGTTTCAGATGAAAAGCACAATGAGGCAGAAGCTGCTTTGAAAGAAGCAGGATATATTGCTTAAAGCTGCTCCTTGGGCTGATTCTGGCGTATAGGCCAAAATCCTCTTTGTTCTTATTAAAGAAAATAAGCTGCTTCCCTAGGGAGGCAGCTTATTTTGTGTATACTAATGAGAGTATTTTAGTATGGAGAGATGGCAGAGTGGTTGAATGCGGCGGGCTCGAAAACCGTTTAGCCAGCAATCCTGGCTACGGGGGTTCAAATCCCCCTCTCTCCGCCAGTTATCATACCAGCGCTCGTGCTGGTGATCGCACCAGCAATCTAGCCTGTCTGTCTTGCTCAGTCAGCAACAAAGCGCTTCAGCACTTAACACCACTTACTTCCACTGAGCACTGTAGGCTTATTTCACCAAATTATCTTTGATGTAATAAATGATATCCATGCTCTCATACAGGGCAGTTCCGTCTATGTCTAAACAGGGAACCTGCTTTTTGCCACCTAGCTCAATGAGTTTAGCTTCATTTTCTGGCTCATGAATATCAGCCAATGGAAGCTCTACGCCGGTGTTTTTCATATACGTAAGGACCTTTTTGCAGTATGGGCATTCAGGTTTGTAATATAAGGTATATGACATAAGTTCTCCTTAATAGAGTATTGCTTAGCTTACCTTACTGTTATTCCCCAATAGAGTTTTCATCAGCAAGATGATCATCAGCATCTTTATCTAATTTAGAAGCAAGTTCACGACCCTCTAAGCCAATTTTATCGCCCAAATCTTTTAAAGGAGTGCCTTCTGTTACATCGTCAATGCTGCTTGCAATCTTGTTAAGTCCGTCTGCTAGGCTGTTTTCTGCATGTGCAGCGCCATCATTGAGACCGTCTCCGGTCTTATCAATGGCATCGTGAATTACGCGACCAGCTTCCTGGGCTAGCTTATCAAGCTCTTCTTTTGCTTTGTTAAAATCAATAGCCATTTTTGCTCCTTAGCTTCCTTTTTAAGGTAGTTACTACCTTAAGGCTTTACCACACATCATAGTGCACAGTTTTTATCGTGCAGTACGTATCGTACAGTACTTATCCCCATAATAAGCAAGCAAGTTACCAGCCTTAAGGAAGAAGTTGACGCTTTGTTAATAATTTGACTAAGTGTCAATATTTTTGATTAAAGGCAGTTTCTCTGGGTACTCTATAAGATAGCAAGCACCCTAAAATGTTTAGAAATTGAAAGGATTATTATCATGGGATTACTTGGTTGGATTATTATTGGTGGTATTGCTGGCGCTATCGCTAAGGCTATTATGAAGGACAGCTTTGGTCTTATTACTACCATTATTGTAGGTATTGTTGGTGGCGTTATTGGTGGCTGGATTATGAGCGCCATTGGTGGCCAGGGTATTGAGGGATTTAGCATTTACTCGCTCTTTGTAGCTGTTATTGGTGCCGTGGTTTTGCTTGCTATTTTGGGCATCTTTAGAAAGAAAGCTTAACTGAGATATAGACTAGGTATCCATAACAGCTCTTTTCCATATATCTTAGTTTATCCGTCAGGCTTACTTAAGTCTGACGGATTTTTTAGTTTATTAGCTATTTTTTTAGGTTACAAATCAATGACAATGCAGAACAAAACGTAAAAAGGTCCTCCTCCTTGGTATACTTAAATCATCGGGTTGATATTAAGGAAGTTGATTGCTATGGCAGGAAATGTTAAATATTTCAAAACTACGTGGAGACTTTTAAATCTAGACGGACCAAAGTGGGTTCTACAGCTTATTGTCTTGTGCCTCTTGCAGATAATACCTATCATTGGCCAAATGATTTTATTAGGTTATTTATATTCATGGTCTAATAGGACTGCCTGGGCAATGCACAGCTCTCCGATAAAAAAGGGTCAAAACTTTTCACAGGTATTTAAGTTGGGTGCCATTCTTTTTGTTCCCTTTTTTTGCCTGAGTTTAGTTGTTGCTATCATCAACATGCTCTTAAGTTCAGTTTTAGCGATGATACCGGTAATTGGTTG
Source organism: Actinomycetes bacterium (assembly GCA_023418575.1). Classification (GTDB taxonomy): domain Bacteria; phylum Actinomycetota; class Coriobacteriia; order Coriobacteriales; family JAEZZM01; genus JAEZZM01. The sequence goes on from JAEZZM010000033.1 coordinate 45,920, forward strand.
GATTATATTAATGATCTCTCCATTGGCGCTCGCATTTATTAACGTCCTTATTTTAGTAGCGCTCCAGCGTGCAGCTATTTACAGAAAGATTGAGCCAGGTTTTCAAATTGCAAAAATCTTAGATATGTGTGGACGAGACTGGAACGGTCTTATAAGAATCTTTGGAATAAATATAATTTTAAGTATTGTTGGCATACTAGTGGCCAGCTTTACCATTGGTTCATTAATAACTGCCTTTGTGACGGGCATTGCTGTAAGCGGTATTGATGCTGCAAATGGTGCTGCAGACCCCAACGTAATAGCAGATTATTTTGTAAGTTTAATTTTAGCCAACCCACTTCCTTTGCTTATAGGAATATGTATTTCAGCTTTAATTGAAATCTTTGGATATTATATGATCATTGGTTCTATTGGCGTGTGGACTGCTCAGCTTTATCCAGAATGCTGGGGTCCAAGTTCAGAATATGTACCTATCACACCAGGACCACTTGCTCCTGCACCAGAAGCTGTTGTAGATAATACAGCTGATAGTAATCTTGAGAAGGCTTTAGTTGAGCAGACTGAACAAGAGCTTGAGACAGATAAGCAAAGTAATCAAGCTGAGCAAGGGCTTGAGCACAGTCAGCCAGATCTGCAAAAAGAAGCGCAATCTGCAGATGAGCCTGATAAAGATCTTTCCGATAAAGATGTTTCCAATAAGGAAGAGTCCGATAAGGAAGAATCCAATAAATAATAGAGAATTCCCCAAGTTATAGTTTTGAGTAGTGGGAGATTATCTATAGAATTTTAGAAATACCGAGCGCTAAGCTGGTGAGCATCAGAATGCAAAGTGTGGATATTTTGCTAAACCGTGGCTTTGTGAGAAAAGATGCTTGCCAAGCTTAGCGCTTTAAGAGTATTGTTAATAGGTTATTTCCTGCTCCAGGCATAGCCTTCTGAAAGGACCTGGGGCCGCATAAGCCCAGAGGAGGTGACCAATGAAGGCATACGAACTCTTATTTTTTGTTGACCCTAATCTCGATGAAGAGACACGCGTAGCTACTATGAAGCGTGTAGAGACTACTATCACTGAACCAGGTGGTTCTATTGATAGCGTAGAGGAGTGGGGTAAGCGTAAACTCGCTTATGAGATCAACAAACTCACTGAGGGTGATTATACTCTCGTTAATTTCCACGCAGAGCCACATAATATTGCAGAGCTTGATCGCGTACTTCGCATTTCTGATGCTGTAGTTCGATTCATGATTGTTCGTCGTGATGATCGTGAGTAATGCTTGTACTTAGATTTGAGGAGTAAAGATGAGCATCAATAGGGTTGTTGTAAGTGGTAACTTAACACGTGATCCAGAACTTCGTTCAACTGCAAATGGGACAGCTGTTTTATCGCTGGGAATTGCAGTAAATGACCGCCGAAAGAATCCACAGACCGGTGAGTGGGAAGATTTCCCTAACTTTATTGACTGTACTATGTTTGGCGCTCGCGCTGAGGCAGTGTCTCGTTACCTTAGTAAAGGTCAAAAAGTCCTTATTGAAGGTAAGTTGCGTTGGTCTCAGTGGGAACGAGATGGACAAAAGCGTTCCAAAATTGATGTCATTGTAGATGAGATTGAGTTCATGAATCCGCGCAGTGAGAACTCTAACCAGGGAGCTTACGGCTCTTACGCCCCAAGCTCACACCCAGAGGCTCCAGTTCCAGATTTGGATGACAGCGAGATTCCTTTTTAGTAGATGATGGCCCGCACTAGAAAGAAGCGGGAGGAGGTTTAGCTATGGCAGCTGATTTCAAGAACCAGCAAAGACGTTCTAAAACCATTTCAGCTAAAGAGCAAGCAGGCTTTGTAGATTACAAAGACGTGCAAATGCTTCGTAAATATATGACTGATCGCGGTAAGATCAAGCCTCGCCGCGTAACTGGAGCTTCAACTCAGCACCAGCATGACATTGCTATTGCAATTAAACGTGCTCGTGAGATGGCATTACTGCCTTATATTGTTCCAGTAATCAGTGGTGATCGTGGCAGCCGTCGCGGCCGCTAATTAACGATTTACTCTTACATTAGAAAGTGGAGTTAGCAATGAAAGTTATCCTTCTTGGGGAGATTAAAGGAAAGGGCGGCGAGGGCGACGTTGTAGAAGTTGCTCAAGGTTACGCTGAGAACTTCCTGTTCCCACAGGGTCTTGCTATTAAAGCAACTGAGGGTAACCTAAAGCAGCTCGAGCAGCGTCGTCACAACATTGAAAAGCGTGAGCTTGCTCGCACCACTGATGCAAATACCTTAAAGGGTGCATTAGAGGGTAAGACTGTTGTGGTTCGTGCAAAGGTTGGCGAAGAGGGACAACTCTTTGGTTCTATTACCAGTGCACAGATTGCTGAAGCTATTGCTGAGCAGCTTGGTGTTACCATTGATCGCAAGAAAATTGAGATCAAGAATGCTATTAAGTCAGCTGGAGAGCACAGCGTTCGCGTAGATATCTATCGTGAGATCAATGCAGATCTTATCGTATCTGTACTTGATTTAAACGAAGAGCTTGCAGCTGAGGCTCCTGCTGAGCAAGCAGAAGAACAAGAGGCTTCTGAGGCTCCTGTTGAGGAGACTGAAGCTTAATAAGTGCAGTTTTAAAACTTATGCACGTTTTTCTACAGTTACAGCAGATCTGTTGTTCAAAACTAGAGGACAGCAGATCTGCTTTTTTATGTCTAGTATCAAGCTAGGCTATTACCAGCGCTTTCTCTTTAGCGAACAAACATAGTATGAAGAAAATATGAAGTAGCAGGTAAACATAGTTGAAAATTCTTTATAAAATCGAAAATAGCAGGTGAAGCACCTTTTATCTAGACCTGTTTTACGAAGCAAAAGCCTAAAAGAGCCTTAAAATATGTGCGTATTAAATCGGTGGAAAAGAATTTTTTAAGAGAAGCAAAAACGGTGGAAAAGGTGGAAAACCCAAAGTTTATGCAGGAAGATTTTCCAGCATTTCCACAAGGCTCTGTTGAAGCCTATTTGTCAAGTATAAATCTAAAAAATATTTGTCTTGACAAGCGGTTAAACTAGTAAATGTCACAAGTCTGTTTATGATTTAGCGCCTAGTACACTTAAAGGAAGGTTATGGCAGATCAAAGCTTTTATCCGGGAGCAAATAATGTAGACGCCGCCTCTGGTTTACGCGTAATTCCGCAAAATCTGGAAGCTGAGGCTTCAGTCTTAGCTGCTTTAATCTTAACAACTGATGCGGTGGAAGAGATTATTCCACGCTTAAAGCCTGAGGATTTTTATCGTCCAGCAAACAGAAAGATTTATGAGGCCATTATAGACCTCAGTCAACGCGGAACCCCCATTGATCAACTTTCAGTGGCAGAGAGGCTTCAGGCTCGAGGAGAGCTTAACGAAATTGGCGGCAGACCATATATTCTTGATTTAACGAACAATACACTGTCCATGGTGAACTGGTCTTACCATGTAGAGATAGTAAAGCGCTGCGCTGTTTTGCGCGAGCTTATCGGCGTATCCAACAGGATTGCAGAACTTGCCTTTGACAGCCCTGATGAGCTTGATGGTGTTGTTGAAGAATCTGAGCGCCTCTTGCTTAATGTGACTAATGAACGCATAGAATCTAACTTTGTGTCCCTAGAAAAGTTGCTTGAGCAGGCATATAACGATATTGAAGAGCTAAGCACACAGGGAAATGAGCTCATTGGTGTACCCACAGGTTTTATAGATGTCGATAAACGACTCGCGGGTCTAAGAGGAGGAAACCTTGTAATCCTTGCAGCTCGCCCTGCGGTGGGTAAGACTTCTTTTGCGCTTAATCTGGCGATAAATGCGGCAAAAGCAGGGGTCTCAGTTGCCTTCTTCTCTTTAGAGATGTCAGCTGCAGAACTTGCCCAGCGTGTACTTTGTTCTGAGGCAAATGTAAATTTGCATTCAGTACGCACGGGTAATTTGAAGCCTGCAGATTGGACGCAGCTTATTGATGCCTCACAGCGCTTAGCTAAGCTTGATTTTTGGGTTGACGATACACCCGGTACCAATGTATTAGAAATTAGGGCAAAGGCTCGCCGCCAGCTACATAATAAAGAAAAAGGCCTGGTTATCATTGATTACCTGCAGCTTATGAATCCGCAAGGTAGATCACGTAGTGAAAACCGTAATGTAGAGGTTGGTGAGATGAGTCGAGGCCTTAAGATTTTAGCTAAAGACCTTGATATGCCTGTTATAGCACTTTCCCAGCTTTCACGTGCCGTAGAGTCACGTTCTGATAAGCGTCCCATGCTATCAGATCTGCGTGAATCTGGATCTATTGAGCAAGATGCAGATATTGTTATGTTTTTAGATCGTTCCTTATCGGAAGAAGAGGCATCACGTGACAAGCGTCCTGACCTCAATATGGCAAATTTGATTATTGCTAAAAACCGTGCAGGAGCTACGGCAGATGTTCCCTTAGTTTTCTTGGGACAATACACTAAATTTACCAGTGCAGCAGTTCATGAAAACTAGCGCTTTAGAGCGATTAGCGCTGAGCTGGCGCTGAGCTAGGGCTGTGCTAGCCTTGTGCTGATGCCGAGCTAGTGCTGAGAAATAGAAAAATATGAGCAATTGTCTCAGGCTTATTTTATACTAATGAGGAAGTGCAAATTATAAAAGGAGTGGTCTCATGCCAGGTACAGTTTTAGTTGGAGCTCAGTGGGGAGATGAAGGTAAGGGTAAAATAACAGACCTTATCTCTTCTCAATATGATTATGTTGTGCGCTACCAGGGTGGAAATAATGCAGGCCACACAGTTATTGCTGATGGTAAAAAGCTCGCTTTGCACCTCATTCCCTCAGGTATCATGTATGATCACATCACGCCTGTAATTGGAAACGGTACGGTTATAGATCCTGCTGTATTGCTTGAAGAGCTGGATATGCTTGAGAAGGAAGGCTTTGATACTTCTAAGTTAAAGATTTCTGGCAATGCTCACATAATTATGCCGTATCACAAAGATTTAGATGGAGCCAGTGAGCATAGGCTAGGAAGCAACCTTATTGGAACCACGCGCAGAGGCATTGGTCCATGCTATCAAGATAAGGCCTCAAGAATGGGTCTTAGAGTTCAAGACATGCTGGATGAGCATATTTTCAGAAAAAAGCTTGAAGCAGCACTTATCGAAAAGAATGATATCTTATCCAAAGTCTATGGTTTAGAGACCTATACCGTTGAGGGAATTTGCAAGGACTATTTAGCATATGCAGAACGCATCAAGCCTTATATTGTTGAGAGCGGCCGTATGCTTAATGAAGCTCTTGCTGCTAATAAAAACGTACTCTTTGAAGGGGCTCAGGGTACCTTGCTTGACCTTGATCACGGAACCTATCCTTTTGTAACTTCATCTTCATGTTCAGCTGGTGGTGCAATTACTGGCTCTGGTGTGGGTATGAAACATATCACCCGCGTCTTAGGTATTGCTAAGGCTTATATTACTCGCGTTGGCTCAGGGCCTTTCCCAACAGAGATCCCAGAAGGGGATGAGGCTGGAGAAACCTTATTAAGAGTAGGTCATGAGTTTGGTGTTACCACTGGTCGTCAGCGCAGATGTGGTTGGTATGATGCGGTAATTGTTAAGTATGCTGCAGAGGTAAATGGTCTTACTGACCTATGCATTACTAAGCTTGATGTTTTATCGGCCTTCGATACTATCAAGGTTTGCACAGCTTATGAATGTGACGGTCAGCGCTACACCACAGTTCCTGAGCATCAAACAATTTTCCACCATGCCAAACCCGTATATACTGAGCTTCCTGGCTGGAAGACAGACATCAGTGGATGCAGAAGCTGGTATGAGCTTCCTCGTGAGGCAAAAGACTACATTGATTTCATTGAGGAACTAGCAGGGGTAAAGGTTTCTATGATAGCAGTAGGACCTTCTCGTGAGCAGACCATCATGAGGCGCTGGTAAGGATAATATTACTGGTATATTTTACGGTCGCAGCAGCCTGCTGCAGTGAGGTCTTATATGAATATCCTACTTTTGGGACAAGGAGGTCGCGAGCATGCCTTAGCACGTGCGCTTGCGGCCTCGCAATATCTTAGTGAGTTATTTATTAGTCCGGGTAACCCCGGTACAGCCCAATGCGGGCAAAATGTTGAGCTTAATGGTATTGAAGAGATTCTGGCATTTTGCGAGAGCTCTTATATTGAGCTGGTGGTAATATCTGACACCAAGCTTTTAGCCGCTGGTCTTGCCGATAAAATCAGGGCGCGCAATATTGCAGTGGTGGGACCGGGTGCAAAAGGAGCTCGCTTAGAAAGCTCAAAGCTTGCAGCTAAACAATTCATGTTGCGCCATGGGCTGCCAACAGCAAACTTTTTACCCTTCAGCTCTAAGGCTTATGCTGAAGACTATCTTAAGTCAGGACAGGCAGATAGCTTTTTTGAAGCAGGTGGCTTAGTAATTAAAGAGGATGCTCTGCTTAGCACTCATGGCCTGGGTACCCGTCTGTGCTACAGCAAAGAACAGGCTCTTGAAGCTTTAAAAGAGATGCCAGAGGGACAGCTCTTATTTGAAGAGCTTTTAGAGGGTCCAGAATATAGCTATATAAGCCTAATTGATGAAACACATGTGGTTCCACTTTCAAGCGTTCAAGACCATAAGCGCTCACATGAAGATTGCAGAGGTTTTAATACTGAAGGCATGGGTGCCTATTCTCCAGTTCCTCAACTTTCAAAAGAGGATGAAGAAGAGATGAAGCGCTGCCTTGAGAAAGTTTTTTATGCTCTTAGAGAAGAAGAGATAGATTATAGAGGTTTTCTCTATGCAGGTTTTATAAAAACTCAACAGGGTTTAAAGATTCTTGAGTTTAATACAAGATTGGGAGACCCCGAAGCGCAGGCTTTATTGCCGCGTCTACAAATTGATATGGTAGAGCTTTTGCTTAAGTGCGCTGAGGCTCGCTTAAGTGAGCTTAACTTATATTGGCTTAAGTCCTTTGCTGTGGCAGTTGTGCTTTCAGTTGATGGCTATCCAAAAGAGGAGTTTTTAACAGGTCAGGAGATCTTAGGTGTTGATGAGGCCTGGGGACTCACGCGCTTGCATGTCTATCAAGGGGATACAGCAGATAAGGCGGGCTCGCTTGTGGTAGCAGGCTCCAGGCCTATCACTGTAGTGGGCTTAGGTTCCAGCTTTGAAGAGGCTAAAGAGAAAGCTTATAAAGCTGCTGAGCTTATAAAATTTGAAGATAAGCGTTATCGCAGTGATATTGGTTATCAGGTGCAGGCCTAAGCGTGATATATCGATAAATCGCTTATTGATATACCGGTAAATCGTCATGTTGGTATATCGGGTGTGGGTAGATCTAGAGCTAGATCTGCATAAGGCGTATCAGTTGTAGGAGCAACATAGGGGTGGAATAGCACAATGGCCTTTATTGATGACAAAGACTTAGAAGAAGAGATAGTAGATGAAAAACTAGTATGGGAAGGCGCGTTTTTATCGGCCTATAATGTGGGGGTGCGCCTACCTAATGGCAAAGAAGCTCAAAGAGATGTGGTAAGACATCCAGGAGCTGTGGCGGTAGTTGCACTTACAGATGATGGACGCATAGTTTTAGTGCGTCAGTATCGCACAGCTCTAGAGCGCGTATGCCTAGAAATTCCAGCTGGCAAGATTGACAAAGGAGAAGATCCAGAGCGCTGCGCTGTTCGTGAGTTAGAAGAAGAGACGGGAGTGCGTGCGCATAAGATTCGCTATCTTACCGCCTTAGCTACAAGCGCAGGTTTTTGTGATGAGATTATCCATCTGTATATGGCTACTGATCTTGAGTTTATGCAGGCTCATCCTGATGAAGATGAATTTGTGCGCGTAGAGCTTATGGAATTACAAGAACTTATAAATATGGTATTAGATGGGCAGATAGAAGATGCTAAGACAATGATTGGTGCTTTAATCTGTGACGCCATCTCCCATAGATTGGAAGCATAAGAAAAGATATGTCAACAAGTTTTGCTGCCAAAAACTTACCAAGCTTACCTGAAGCTTCCGTGCAAGCACGGGGGCATCAGTCTATTTGGAAACGTTTTTTATCATACTACGCTCCCCAAAAGCATCTATTAATTGCTGATTTAATTTGCGCGCTTATTATTGCAGCTATTGATTTGTCTTATCCGCAAATTCTGCGTGGCCTTATTAATAGCCTCTTTCAAGGAAGCGCTGCTGAGATTTATAAGGCGCTGTGGATAGTTTGTTTGGGGCTCGCCGGTCTCTATGCTCTGCGTGTGGTCTGCCGTTATTTTGTAGCAGCTTGGGGTCACATTATGGGATTGCGCATGGAGGCTCGCATGCGTGAAGACCTATTTGATATGTATCAGCGTTTTTCTTTTAGGTACTATGATCAGCATAATACTGGTGACCTTATGTCTCGTTTGATTTCAGATCTTTTTGATATTAGCGAGGCGGCCCACCATGGTCCAGAAAACCTTTTGATTTCTGGCTTAGAAATTGTTGGTTCATTTATCTTGCTTTCTCTTATAAATTGGAAGCTGGCCCTTGCCCTCTTTATTATTACTGCCATAATGGCTGCTATTTTGTTTGTGCAAAATCGCGCTATGAAGAGCACCTTTATGGAAAATAGAAAAAAGATCTCTGCTGTTAATTCTCGCCTGCAGGATTCTTTAGCAGGCATACATGTAACCAAATCTTTTGCAAATGAGCATGTAGAGCGCGCTAAATTTAGAAAATCAAATGATGACTACAGTGCTTCTAAAACAAATACCTATCAAACTATGGGGAGGTATATGGCCACCTCTGCAGGTATGTTTGGTCTGTTATATGTCACCATTATTTTGCTGGGCGGCCTGCTTATTGCTCAAGGAGAGATGCTTGCCTCTGACTTGGCCATTTTTGCTCTCTACATTGGAATTTTCATGAGCCCCATAGAAGTGCTTATTAACTTTGCCGAAGTCTTCCAAAAGGCAAGCGCAGGTTTTAAACGTTTTGTTGAGGTCTTGGATACCACCCCAGATATTGTCGATAAAAACGGAGCCACAGCGCTTCAACTTAAAGAGGGTCATGTAGAATTCAAGAATGTCAATTTTAGCTATGATGGCAAAGAGCGCGTTATTAAAGATCTTAATCTTAATTTAGAACCAGGAAAAACCTATGCCCTGGTAGGACCATCAGGAGGAGGAAAATCAACCACCTGCTCTTTGCTTTTGAGATTCTATGAGATTGATGGAGGTTCAATTTGCATTGATGGACAAGATATTAGGGAGGTCACTCAAAAGAGTTTGCGAGAAGCCCTGGGCCTTGTTCAGCAAGATGTATATCTCTTTGACGGAACGCTTCGTGAAAATATTGCCTACGGTAGACCTGATGCTACAGAAGAAGAGATTCATGAGGCAGCAAGAAAAGCCCATATAGATAAATTTATTGATAGCCTGCCTGATGGTTTTGATACTCAAGTGGGAGAACGTGGTACGCGCTTATCGGGTGGGCAAAAACAGCGTGTAGCTATAGCACGTATTTTTCTAAGAGATCCCAAGGTATTGATATTAGATGAGGCAACAAGCGCACTAGATAATGAGTCAGAGCGTTTTGTGCAACAGTCTTTGACCGAGCTTGCAAAAGGTAGAACTACCATTATTATTGCCCATCGCCTTTCTACCATTGTGAATGCTGATGAAATTATCAGTATTCAAGATGGAAGGGTGGCAGAACAAGGCTCTCATGCAGAGCTTATGAAACGCAATGGTATTTATGCTAGTTATTACCGCATGCAATTTGGAACAGAGCAGGCTTAAAGGCCTGCTCTTTTAAATTCGTCTTCAAGTAGATTTTTAAGAGCCTTATAGCTAATGGCGCCGGGCACATATCCACGTATACGGCCATCAGTACCTATGATATAGCTGGTAGGAAAGGCGCTAATCCTATAATTAGCAAGCACTTCGCCCGTGTAATCAAATGCTACTGGAAAGCTGTATGAGCCGCTCTTTAAAAAGGCTTTAATTTCGGTTTCACTCACATCAGCATTCTGAGGGTTATCCTTAGTCTTGGGATTAGCTATCCCTAAAAAGACTAAGCGCTCATCATCTTTGTATTCCTCATAAATCTTTTGTAAATCAGGCATTTCTTTTCTGCAGGGCGGACACCAGGTTGCCCAAAAGTTTAAAAATACAATTTTCCCTGAATAAGAGCTCAGTTCGTGCCGAGTGCCGTATTGATCGCTTAAGTTAAAGTCTGGGGCTAAAGGATGGGCAGCTTCATATTCAGGCGTTCCAGGAGTTTCTGCCGCCTGCTTATTTGCTTGTTCTGCGGCTATCTTATCACGATATTCTTTATCGGCCGTCTCTGCCTCGTTTGTTTGCGCGCTCTGCTGAGCAGTGCTTTGCTGGCTAGCACTGCCATATCCCCAGCTAGAGAGCTTGGCAGCAAAGCTATTATAGTAACCACTTAAGAGCGCTAAAGCTATAAGGATTAGAATAATACCTGCTACTTTATGTAGGATGGCAAAAATAGACCCCTTAGTTTTAAGCCAGGGTATAAGCTTAGAGGCTGCAAGGCTCACAATAAGAAAGGGGATTATGAAGCCTAAAGTATAAAGGCCAATGTATAAAAAGCCTTGGCTGGAATGCTCGGCACTTGAAGCCATAATGAGCACAGCCGATAAAAGCGGGCCTACGCAGGGAGTCCAAGCAAAGCTAAAAAGGAAGCCCATTGCAAAGGCCGCAAGAGGCCCTATGCTTTTAGAGGGTGCAAATCTAAAACGAAACTCACGTTGAGAAAATAAGCTTGTTTTGGGAAGCAAGATCCAGATACCCAAAATCAAGAGGAGTACCCCGCCCAGCTGGCTTAAAAGTTGTTTGTGGCTACTTAATAGTTGGCCTAAACTTGTAAAAGCTGCGCCCAAAACAAAGAAAGCGCAGGAGATACCTACTACAAAACAGACTGTATTTATAATGGGTAGGCTCAAGAGTCTTGTTGACTGTGGCTGTGGGATAGCAGCACTGCCACCCTCCTTGCTGGCGGCTCCAGCTTCGTCGCTGGCGTCATGAGCGGCAGCATCGCTTGCGCCCGCGCCACCTGCACCAGCGCCGCCTGCGCCAGCACCGCTTGCGCGAGAGCCTGTTGACTCAGAGGCTGTTAAGAGAGATAAATATACAGGTAACACGGGTATCACGCAGGGGGAGAAAAAGGA
>JAEZZM010000008.1 GCA_023418575.1 Actinomycetes bacterium
TTATTCTTACCTTCACTGCCAAAACTGCATCTTTTACCTCACCTAAATCGTTCACTGTACGCAAACCCAAGATGGATGATGCAAACTCTGAAGCTGAGCACAATTTAGCTTCTTCAACCATTAAATAATAGCCCTGCCTATGCTCCTCAATGCTGTCATAAAATGAATCTCCGAGGTCAACCCATTCATTAACCCCAAACCTCTGCTCCGGAACATCGTCATATCTAAGATTAGTCCTAATAGAAAAAGTAACTAAAAGCAATATCCCTATGACCAGTGCAGAGACCAAAAGCTTTATTAAAAAAGAAACAGCTCTCTTGCGTTTCTTTAATCGGATATATGACTCTAAGCAAACCATCTTCAAACTTCTAACTCTCACTTACCTCGAGCAACTGACCGTTTTTAAGAGTAAGCCTCTCAGCATTCAAACCTAACAAGAAGTCGGAATCGTGGCTGGAGATTAAAACTGTTGCGCCTCTTTGAACCGCTTCTATCAGCATACTCTTTAAAACTTCCAGACTTTCTATATCCAAGGCATTAGTTGGCTCATCTAATACAATTAACTCAGGTTCTTCCATGAATGCAGCAATAATTCCTAGTTTCTGTTTCATACCTAGAGAATAAGCTTTATAAGGAATCAGACTTAATGGATCAAGGCTAAACCTTTCCATCAAGGTACAGATTTGTTGTGTTGTGCAGATCTTCTTCAAGCTTGCTAGCATTTCTAAATTTTTTAATCCTGTCCAATATGGAATAAAACTAGGTCCCTCAATCAACAAACCAAGACTTAAGGGAAAGTCAATATCTCGCCCTACTCTTAATCCGTCATATGCCACAAAACCTTCTGTTGGCTTAATTAAGCCTACCAGCAAGCGTAATAGGACCGTTTTACCAGTTCCATTTGGAGCCTGAATTGTATAGATGGTTCCAGGCTTAAATGTATAATTGATTGCATTGATAATCAGGTTACTCTTATACTGTTTTACAAGATCGCATGCCTCTAAAATCATCTTATCCCCTTTCAAGGAGCATTCTTTTTTCTAACTTTAAGAACACAGCCGTGGCAATCATGTAAGCCAGTGGAACTAAAAGCATTACATAGATACTCTTCGCTAATGCGGTATGAATATTTAGGTAGGCTCCTATTGTTAAAATTGGCACACTCCTCCCTACACTGAGGGCAAAATTCTCTATTACAAGCTGTAAAAGGAATAATATAAAAATCATTAGATACTCATTTGAAAAAAACCTACTGCAAGATAGAACAAAAACGCTCCAAATGGAGCACATTCCTCCTACCATTACGAGAGATACTAATAAGTGTAACCAAGCATTAGAATAGAACAATGTTGTCATGAAGGATTCTGAAACTAAGCCAAAATATATACCATATTCTGGATGTGGCTGAAAATAAGGGTATTTTATTGAAACAAGGAGCTGTGAAGCTATCATGGGAATACATGATATTAATAGTGCTGAAATGATACAACATAAGACTCTATATCGTACGTATGACTTAGCTCCAAGTCTTGTGATAAGCTGTTCTAAATAGTGACTATTGGAATCTGATAAAAAGGAACCTGAAAAAGGCAGTAATACCAAGACTGGTAGTATTTTGAAGTAAAAAGTGGAATAAATGAAGCGACTATCGTAAAGCCAAAACCCAAATGCCGAAAGCCTATTTATAAGGGAATCTTTCTCATTCAGTTGTGCATACATCTGCTCAATAGGAAAATTAACACCAAGAGACCATTGAGCATTAAGCAAGCCAATCATAAAAGCAATCAGAAAACAAATCCAAAAGATAGGTGATGACGCCACACTTCTCAAGGCATATTTAAGCTCGAATCTCAAATTACTCATCCTTCCACCCTTCCAGACTTACCGTCCACTTTGGAAGAACCACTAGTACAAAAAAAGTCAAGATTAACATAAGGGTCAAAGATATCCATGGAGTGCCGCTTGAAGTCGCACGAATCCACGATGTTAAATATAATGGGCTTAGGGTAGTCTGCCATATCACAAGAATCATTACTGTAACTAACAAAACTAGATCAGCAACCCCCTCTTTCAAATACAACCACAATATACTGGCTAACATTAGGACAAATAACTGCATACCTACGTCATACATAAACATCAGCGGAATACTAAGATCTTTAGAACCAGAAGACAAATGATCGAGTAAAACCAAACTGGTATTAAGATAATCCCCGTGAAACATGATTGTAAATAACAGAACAAGTAAGTTCTTTAACAAGGTCAGCATGGCTGCTATAAATAGTAATAATATAAACCTGTCTCCATACCAAACTCTTTTACTTCCCAATCTTATAAGATAACTCTGGTTGATAGAAATCCGTCTGTCATTCAAGCATGATGACAATAGTATCGATGGCAAAATCAATAGTGCCACATAGAAGCCTAAACTAACTTGATCTACAGCAGAATTTATATCGTAATTAAGAAAACCGCCAAAACTAGCTAAATATGCATCACCAAGAGTAAATGTACCTGATTTAAAGACCATTAAGGTTGACAACAAGAGCCTAGCTTGAACCAGTTGGAAGATCATCAGCACAGCATAAATCAATATGACAGACTTTAACCTGCCTTTAACAAGATACCACTGATGCACTAGACCTATAGCAAGCTTGTGAAGCATCTGGTCTCCTTATCACAACTGCCCCTCAAAGGTTAAGCTAATATTACACCTATAAAAAACGCAGAGCAACTAACATAAATCAACATATGTCAATATATAAGAGTCTCTTATTAGGGGTTCTTAAGGCACCATATGACACTAAGACAAGAGAAAATAAAGGAATATAAAATAACAGTTGAATGAGCGCGGTGCAAAAGTCCTCAACTACAAACACTCTGGAAGGATAAAAGGGTAGACAAAAATACTTGATCACTTCTCCCTAAAGAGCTAGCGCACAAAAGAGCGCAAAAGATCCTGCAGCAAGCACAAGAGGCTCACTACAGGATCTATGTCTAAAAAAGCAATAGTTAGCTTAAAAGCTAATCTTGTAAGTTTTCCTCATCAATCATTGATGATCCATAGCCTAAAAGCTCTTCACTTTCTGAACCTGAGCCAATTTCATTCAATAACTGATCTAAGGAATCAAAATCCTCGTCAATAATTGAAGGATCCTTGCTTGTCTCAGAAGAGCTGCCGCCAATCAAATCCTCAGCATACTTAGGCGTAGAGCGTGGAGGCAAGCTTCCACCGATAAGAATATCTGGAGCCCCTTCCTCTGGTGAGAATATACAGCGAATCAAGCGCTCAATATCATCTTCATCAGCGGTATCTTCTTCGCTAGGCTCAAGCAAATGCAAGAGGTCAAACTTCTCAAGCCCTGCTCTAAGCTCCTCAATAGCTTTTGAGCCAATGCCGTCAATACGCAAGAGCTCATCGTCAGTCTTACCAATAAGATCACCAACGGTTTCTATGCCAGCCTCTGAGAACTTATTAGTCCAGCGCTGAGAAACACCCAGATCATCAAAGAGGTATAGCTTAACAACTTCACCAGGAATTACATGACCATTGTGGTGAATTGGGCTGGTACCATATGGATCTTTCTCAGACCAATCAGGCTTAGGTAGGAGCTGCTCTATATCTTTTAGAACATCTGGAGCCCAGCTTGGAAGGGCGCCATTTGCATGAGCCTCTTCCTCAATGCGCTCACCCTTATAGGTAAGATCAATCTCGTCATAGGCAGAAATACCAGTACCTGCAGGTATTTTCTTACCGATAATAACGTTTTCCTTAAGACCATCAAGCTGATCCGTCTTACCCTCAATAGCAGCATCAGTCAGTACCTTGGTGGTCTCTTGGAAGGATGCAGCTGAAAGCCATGAGTCAGTTGCAAGAGCGGCCTTAGTGATACCCAAGAGCACAGGGGTTCCCATAGGAGCTTCTCCACCCTCAAGTGCTACACGCTCAGACTCTTTTTGGAAGCGGTGTCTGTCAACCTGCTGACCAGGCATAAGCTTAGAATCGCCAGCTTCTGTAACAATTACCTTACGCAGCATCTGACGGGCAATAACCTCAATGTGCTTATCGTTAATATCTACACCCTGTGAGGTGTACACATTTTGAACCTCACGAACAATATACTTCAAGGTGGTATTGGGATCAGTAAGCTCAAGAAGCTTCTTTGGATCTACAGAACCACGAGTAAGCTGCTGACCAATCTTTACTTCTACCCCATCTTGAACACCAGGCATAAACTGTGAGCGAGCAGACACGAGATACTCTTTAAATTCGCCCTCAGCATTATGAATCTTCAAGATATGCGTATTCTTATCTGAAGAAATCTGCAAGGTGCCGTCAATTTCTGCAAGTACCGCAAGACCCTTAGGTCTACGTGCCTCAAAGAGCTCGGTAACACGTGGCAAACCATGAGTAATATCGTCACCTGCAACACCACCAGAGTGGAAGGTACGCATGGTTAACTGAGTACCAGGCTCACCAATGGATTGAGCAGCAATAATACCAACAGTGGTACCAATATTTGCAGGCCTACGGGTTGCGAGGTCCCAACCATAGCATTTAGAACAGATACCGTGCTCTGCATGGCAGGTCATAACCGTTCTAATAACCACAGATTCTAGACCGCGTGAAGCCATCTCTTCAATCTCTTTACGAGAGGCAACAAAGTGACCGGCCTCAAATAGAACTTCCCCGCTCTTAGGATCTTTTACATCCTCAAGCAAGCAGCGGCCGATAAGATCTTCATCGATCTCACCCTTAGCATCAAAGAGGCTGTAATCTACACCTTCAGTTGTGCCGCAGTCATGCTCACGAACAATAACGTCTTGAGCTACATCTACCAGACGACGGGTAAGGTATCCCGAGTCTGCGGTACGCAATGCGGTATCTGCTAGACCCTTTCTTGCACCGTGGGTTGATACGAAGTATTCAAGAACAGATAGACCCTCACGGAAGTTAGCCTTAATGGGGAGGTCAATAATCTCACCCTTAGGATCTGACATCAAACCACGCATACCAGCAAGCTGTCTAACCTGCTTCATGTTACCACGAGCACCTGAGTTAGCCATCATATAAATGGGGTTATCTTGAGCAAAAGCAGCAGTCATTGCTTCGCCAACCTCATCGTTGGTTTGATTCCAAACATCAATGACCTGCTTATGACGCTCCTCATAGCTCATGAGGCCCATCTCGTACATATTGTCAATCTCTTCTACTTTCTTATCGGAAGCAGCTAAGATTGCATCTTTTTCTTCTGGGATAGCAGCATCCCAAATTGATACAGAAAGGCCTGCAACGGTTGCATAGTGGAAGCCCTTGGCCTTAAGACCATCTAAGATGGGCTCTGCCTCTGCAAGAGTATAAAGATCACAGCACTCTTCTACCAGCTTACCTACTTCTTTTTTATCAAGAACATAGTTAAGATAGCTGTGTTCCTTAGGCAAAATGCTATTAAAGATAGCGCGTCCAACGGTAGTCTTGAGACGTCTGCCAGCCTTATACAGCTCAGTTTCAAGCTTACCTTCTTCATTGCGTGAGACTACCTGCATATCTTCAGTTACACGCACCTCACACCAGGCCTGAAGATCAAGTCCTGCCCTAGCCTCATAGGCATTGATTGCATCCTGAAGGCTCAAGAAGCTTCTGCCTTCTCCCTCTTGACCCTCTTTGGGGGTGGTGAGATAGAACAAACCAATGATCATATCCTGTGAAGGAATGGTCAAAGGACGTCCATGAGCAGGTGAACGCAGGTTATTTGCTGAAAGCATCAATACGCGTGCCTCAGCTTGAGCCTCAGTTGAAAGGGGTACATGCACTGCCATCTGGTCACCATCGAAGTCTGCGTTAAAAGCAGTACATACCAATGGGTGCAGACGAATAGCCTTACCTTCTACCAGGGTTGGCTCAAAGGCTTGAATACCCAAACGGTGAAGGGTTGGTGCGCGGTTAAGCAATACAGGATGATCCTGAATTACTTCTTCAAGCACATCCCACACGCTGGCAGCTCCACGCTCAATTAAGCGCTTTGCGCCCTTAATATTACCTGCAAGATTAAGCTCTACCAGGCGCTTCATAACAAAAGGCTTAAAGAGCTCAAGTGCCATAGTTTTGGGTAGACCGCACTCATGCAGCTTAAGTTCTGGACCTACAGCAATAACTGAACGACCAGAATAGTCAACACGCTTACCCAAGAGATTTTGGCGGAAGCGACCCTGCTTACCCTTTAACATGTCAGAAAGTGACTTCAAAGGACGAGAGCCCGGACCTGTTACCGCACGGCCACGACGTCCATTATCAAAGAGAGCGTCTACTGCTTCTTGCAGCATACGTTTCTCGTTATTTACGATAATTTCAGGTGCGCCCAAATCAAGCAATCTCTTAAGACGATTGTTGCGGTTGATTACGCGGCGGTATAAATCATTGAGATCTGAGGTTGCAAAACGACCACCATCAAGCTGCACCATTGGACGCAAATCTGGTGGAATAACAGGAATTACATCCAAAATCATATCTGATGGCTTGTTTTGAGACTTGATAAAGGCAGCTACAACCTTTAAGCGCTTAATAGCTTTGGCGCGCTTTTGGCCCTTTCCCTCTTCAATGAGTTTCTCAAGCTCAACTGTAGCCTCTTCAAGATCAATTTGATCCAAAAGATCACGAACTGCAGCAGCACCCATGCCACCCTTAAAGTACTCTGAGTAGCATACGCGCATTTCTCTATAGAGCTCTTCATCAGATACCAAGTCTTTTTCCTGAATCTTCATGAAGGTCTCAAAGGCTTCAGTTCTTAGCTCTTTGCGCTCTGCAAATTCTTCTTCCAAGTCTGCAATTTCTGCCTTGATCTCATCTTCCGATAAAGGCTCATCGCCACTAAACTCATCAAGTTTTGTGGGGTCACCTTGCTCTTTAACAAGAGCAATGAGCTTATCGCGCTCTGCATCAAGCTCTTCAAGATCTGCAAGGAGCTCTTCTTTAAGCTCTGCAGCATCTTCTTCACGAGCGTTAAGATCAAGCTTAGTGATGATATAAGAAGCAAAGTAGAGAACTTTTTCAAGCTCTTTAGGGGCAATATCTAAAAGATAGCCCAAACGAGAAGGAGAGCCTTTGAAGTACCAAATATGAGAAACAGGAGCAGCAAGCTCAATGTGACCCATACGCTCGCGGCGCACCTTAGAGCGGGTAACCTCTACACCGCAGCGCTCGCAGACAATGCCTTTGAAGCGAATGCGCTTATACTTTCCGCAGGAGCACTCCCAATCTTTGGTAGGACCAAAGATTTTCTCGCAAAATAAACCATCACGTTCTGGCTTAAGGGTGCGGTAGTTAATGGTCTCTGGCTTTTTTACCTCACCATAGGACCAAGATCTAATTTGATCTGCACTAGCTAAACCAATTTTGATGGAGTCAAAATTCTTAACATCAAAATCTGTCACGTTTACTCCTTATCTTCATCCGCAGAAACGGACAGTTCACCATCAAGCTCAAGCTCAGAAAGGCTCTTTGCTAAGGCATCAAGGGTGCTTTTATCGGCAGCCTCATCCTTAGTTTGGATATGGAGCTCATGAGCAGGAGTAATAAAGGAATCTTTTTCCTCGCTTGCCTTAGACTTTGCACGGCGAGAAACCAGCTCAACATCCAGAGCAAGAGAGCGCATTTCTTTAACCAGAACCTTAAAGGATTCTGGCACCTCTGATGAGGGGATATTTTCTCCCTTAACAATGGACTCATAGGTCTTTACGCGGCCAGCAGTGTCATCTGACTTAATGGTGAGAATCTCTTGAAGCACTGAGCTTGCGCCATAGGCATAAAGAGCCCAAACTTCCATCTCACCAAAGCGCTGACCACCAAACTGAGCCTTACCACCCAGAGGCTGCTGAGTAATAAGAGAGTATGGTCCGGTTGAACGTGCGTGGATCTTATCGTCAACCATGTGGCCCAGCTTCAAGGTATAGTGAACACCAACAGTAATGGGCTCACGGAACTTCTCTCCAGTGCGTCCATCAAAAAGGGTCATCTTACCGTTGCTACCCAGCTGTGGAACCAGCTCTTGTCTGGCAAGCTTGCCGCATTTTTCACGGTTTGCTGCCAGCAAGTTTTTGTTTGCTAATTCAATAACCTGGGCAATTTCTTCTTCTGTAGCACCATCAAATACAGGGGTAGCTACATGGAAAGGTCCTTCAATATAGCTTTCGTCTTCTGTATTCCAGCCGGCGCGTGCTGCCCAACCAAGATGAGTTTCAAGCAACTGACCAACATTCATACGTGAAGGAACGCCCAGTGGGTTTAATACAATATCAATGGGAGTACCGTCAGCCATGTAAGGCATATCTTCAACAGGAAGAATGCGCGAGATAACACCCTTGTTTCCGTGACGACCAGAAAGCTTATCGCCCACCTGAATCTTGCGGCGCTGTGCAACATATACACGCACCAACTCATTTACGCCAGGGGCCAGCTCATCACCATTATCACGGCTAAAGCGCACAATACCAATTACGCGACCATAAGAACCATGGGGCATCTTAAGGGAAGTATCACGTACTTCGCGTGCCTTCTCACCAAAGATTGCACGCAAAAGACGCTCTTCTGCGGTAAGCTCAGTTTCACCCTTAGGGGTAACCTTACCAACCAATACATCACCTGCTGAAACCTCAGCACCAATGCGAATAATGCCGTCGGCGTCTAAGTTTGAAGAGAGATCATCTGAGAGATTTGGGATCTCACGAGTGATTTCTTCTGGACCAAGCTTGGTATCACGTGCATCAATCTCATGTTTGGAGATATGAATTGAAGTGAGAAGGTCTTCTGATACTACGCGCTCTGATAAAACAATAGCGTCCTCGTAGTTATAGCCTTCCCAGGGCATGTAAGCAACAATGAGGTTTTGACCCAGAGCTAGCTCACCGCGCTCAGTGGAAGGGCCGTCTGCAATAACATCTCCTGCCTCAATTTGCTGGCCGGTACGTACCAAAGGCCTGTGATTAATGCAGGTAGATTGATTTGAGCGCTGATACTTGGGAAGCTCATACTCATCAATCTTCTTATCATGCCTGCGCACCAAAACTTTATTTGCATCTGCGTACTCAACGGTACCAGCATTTTTTGCAACCAAGATTTCACCGGAATCAACAGCAGTGCGATGCTCCATACCAGTTCCCACCAAAGGAGAACGAGGACGAAGCAGTGGCACAGCCTGACGCTGCATGTTTGAACCCATCAAAGCACGGTTAGCGTCATCATGCTCCAAAAATGGAATGAGCGCAGTTGCAATAGATACCATCTGACGAGGAGAAACATCCATGTAATCTACTTCTTCTACAGGCACCTCTGCAGGCTCACCAAAGTCTCCATTAAAGTCTTTGGTACGAGCCAAAACGCGCTGAGCGTCCTGCCACTGACCTGTTTCAGGGTTGCGCTCAATAAAGCGGCGGGTCTTCTCGTCAAAATAATCATTTGCCTGCGCAATTACGTGACGCTCTTCCTCATCAGCAGTCAGGTAATCAATGTCATCAGTTACCTTGCCATCAAGCACGCGTCTATATGGTGCTTCAATGAAACCGTAAGGGTTGATGCGTGCATAGGTTGCCAAGGATCCGATAAGACCAATGTTTGGACCTTCAGGCGTCTCAATGGGGCACATGCGGCCGTAGTGAGAGTTGTGAACGTCACGAACATCCATGCCTGCACGCTCACGTGAAAGACCACCAGGACCCAAAGCAGAAAGACGACGCTTGTGGGTAATACCCGCAAGAGGGTTATTTTGGTCCATGAACTGTGAAAGCTGTGATGAACCAAAGAACTCTTTGATAGAGGCCACAATAGGACGAATGTTAATAAGTGACTGAGGGGTAATGTCGTCTACGTTCTGAGAAGACATACGCTCACGAACCACGCGCTCCATGCGAGACAAACCAATACGGAATTGGTTTTGAATGAGCTCACCCACGGTGCGAATACGGCGATTACCAAAATGGTCAATATCATCTACTGAATGGTCTGGAGCACCTGCGTGCAGATTAACTATATAACGCATTGAGGCTACAACATCCTCACGAGTAAGGGTAAGGTTGTCAAGCGCAATATCTAAACCAAGTTTTTTATTAGCCTTATAGCGGCCAACTTTTGCCAGGTCATAACGCTGAGGATTGAAGAATAAGCCCTCTAGCATAGAGCGAGCGGCCTCAACGGTTGGAGGCTCACCTGGACGAAGACGCTTATAAAGTTCGATAAGAGCATCCTCACGAGTAAGCGCGGTGTCGCGATCAAGCGTGCGCAGCACCAGATCTGTGCTACCCAGAAGCTCAATGATCTCTTCACGTGTTTCTGCAACACCTAAGGCACGCAAGAGTAAGGTTGCGGGCTGCTTGCGGCGTCTGTCGATACGAACGGAGAGAATATCGCGCTTATCGGTCTCAAACTCAAGCCATGCACCACGTGAAGGAATAATTTTGGTGGTGTAAATTGTGCTATCTGAAGTTTTATCTCTCTCAGCAGAGAAGTAAACACCAGGTGAGCGGACCAGCTGTGATACAACTACGCGCTCAGTACCATTGATAATAAAGGTACCACGCTCAGTCATGAGAGGGAAATCTCCCATGAACACAACCTGCTCCTTCATTTCACCGGTCTCTTTGTTTACAAAGCGAACCTCGGTAAGAAGGGGGGCTTGATATGAGATATCTTTTTCTTTACACTCTTCTACAGAGTGCTTTGGGTCTCCAAACTCATGATTACCAAAGGTAACCATCAAAGACTTTGAGCTGTTCTCAATGGGAGACATGTCCTGGAAGGTCTCATGAAGACCATCTTTCATAAACCAGGCAAAGGACTCTTTTTGGATGGCGATAAGATTTGGCACATCCATAACCTCTGGAATTTTGCCAAAACTTCGACGATCACAATAGAGACTTGGCTGTTGTGAGTTCAATGCGTTAGGCACCAGGCGATTCCTCCTTCAGGAATAGGGGCGTGGCGGTAGCTTTGCCTCATATTTTTCTAATATTGTTACCTATTTTTGGGCATAGCAAAGCTGCAGCTACAAGCGCTGCAACCATATAGAATAGTTTGTAAAATAGAATTAAGCAAGCAAAAAGCCTTGGAAATAGACTATAATAGCAGAAATTACGTAAAAAAACTATAAGATTTGATCAATATTTTACAAGGATTTTTAAAAGAGTGTTGATTGCATATCTTAGAAGCAAAAAGCTGAGAGTCTAGCTTATAGCTTGGACCCTCAGCTTTTATCATGCCTTAAGTTAAATTAAAGCAGAGAAGATACCTTATTTAAGGCTTACAGCTGCGCCAGCTTCCTCAAGCTTAGCCTTAGCTTCCTCTGCCTTGTCCTTAGGAGCACCCTCGAGAACAGGCTTAGGAGCACCCTCTACGAGTTCCTTAGCTTCCTTGAGGCCAAGACCAGCAAGATCCTTAACAACCTTGATTACGCCAATCTTATTGTCGCCAAAGCCCTCAAGAACTACGTCAAATGAGTCCTTCTCCTCAGCAGCAGGAGCGTCACCAGCAGGTGCAGCACCGCCAGCTACCATAACAGGAGCAGCAGCAGATACGCCAAATACTTCCTCAAGTTCCTTTACGAGCTCAGAAAGCTCAAGAGCGGGCATTTCTTTAAGGGCTTCGATGATCTCTTCACGAGTTACAGCCATGATAAATCTCCTTAATGTTCTACATTCACGCCGTTATAGTGAATGGTTTTCTTCTTTTATGCTGCAGCCTTAATCATTGTTACTTTAAGCTGCATAATCTGACGCCATCTTATATGGCTATGCCGCAGCTGCCGCTGCAGGCAGTGCTGCACTAGGCAGCATTCTTTTGGTCTGCAATTGCAGACACCACGCGTGCAAATGCCTCTGCGGGGCCATTGAGAACGCGTACAATCTTGGTTGCAGGATTTTGTAAGGTACCAAGAAGTTTTGCGATAAGCTCTTCGCGACTTGGAAGATCAGCAATTGCTTTAACCTGTTCTTCATTAACAACCTGGCCATCAGAAAGGCCACCCTTGATCTCAAGTACGGGATGAGTCTTAGCAAAGCTCTTAAGAGCCTTA
Organism: Actinomycetes bacterium; assembly: GCA_023418575.1. Lineage (GTDB taxonomy): Bacteria > Actinomycetota > Coriobacteriia > Coriobacteriales > JAEZZM01 > JAEZZM01. The sequence continues at coordinate 12,060 of JAEZZM010000008.1, forward strand.
GCTGCAGAAACTGGATCAGTCTCATAAAATACGCAGGCAGTTGGACCAACAAGCGCATCTACCTCTGGAAGGCTTTCCTCAGAAAGAGCACGCTTTACCAAGTTGTTCTTAAATACTGACATGCGAGCACCAGATTCTCTTAAGCTTCTGCGAAGCTCTTGAGACTCCTTAACTGAAAGACCTCTGTAGTTAACTACAAAGAATCCAGCGTTAGTTTTAAGAAGCTCTTGAATCTCTGCAACTTGATCAATTTTAGCTTGTGTAGGCATAGTACACCTCCTTTTTTAGCTCAGGTGATCCCAGCAAAGTGTGGGCCGCAAAGCTAAACGACCCCCACTACTCAAAGAGCAGCGAGGGCCGTAATAATTCTTGATATATACGACCACCTCGGCAGGCGGGAAACCCTTTAAGAGACTATATGCCTCACCGGCTGTCTTTGGCAGCAGATCACAGTTAGCGTGAAAAGAGCCCCAGCACTTGCTGGAGCTCTAGTAGTATCTCAGATTTTATCAGATAACTCAAGATCTGAGTTTAGTAAGCACAAAAACTGTACAAACTCTTAGTTATCCTCATCTGCTAAGAGGTTATGAACCTTGCTTTGGTCAAGAGCAACACCAGGTCCCATGGTTGAAGCAACGCTTACAGACTTGATGTACTTACCTTTAGCACTAGCAGGCTTTACACGTAAAATTTCATCAAGAAGAGCGCCGTAATTCTCGGTAAGCTGCTCTGCACTAAATGAAACCTTTCCTAGAGGAACGTGGCAAATACCAAAGCGGTCTGCACGATACTCTACACGGCCTGCCTTGAGCTCTGAAACCATCTTAGCAACATCCATAGTTACCGTACCAAGCTTGGGGTTAGGCATAAGATTGCGAGGACCAAGGATCTTACCAAGACGTCCTACCTTAGCCATCATATCATTTCAGTTTCTTAGTTCAAACTCCTTTCTATCGAGAAACAATAACTTCATGTAAGCTACCATCAACAAGCTTAAACACTCTTGTTGCCTGCGATACGAAATCAAGGTCATGCGTGACTACAACCACAGGGCATCCTTTTCTATGGATCTCTGCTAGGCAGCCCATTACATATCTTTTATTTTTCTCATCCAATGACCCCGTAGGCTCATCAGCCAATAGGATCTTATGAGGTTTAATCATCGCTCTGATTAGAGCGACTCTCTGTTGTTCTCCCCCCGAAAGTTCATATACTTTCTTATCTATAAGATGATTGATCTGCATATCTTCTAGCAAGTGCTCTAATTTTTCTTTGAAGCGCCCAGTTCCCTCTCTTCCATCTTTATTAAAAAGACTGTCAGACAAAATATCAGCATTCTTCTTTAAACTTAAGAACTTGAGCCCCAGATTCTCATTGATCAAATCTAAGTTCTGTCTCACAGTCAAGTTTTCTACCAGGGCAAAATTTTGAAATAGATATGAGATATATGACTTCCGAAGCTCTCTCGCGATTCTCTTGTTGCCCCATGGGTTATTTAATCCAAAGGCCATAACCTGACCTGAATCTGGAGCATCCAATACTCCAATTATATTTAAGAGAGTTGATTTACCACTTCCGCTAGGTCCCATAATAACCGTATAATCACTTTGATTAATTGAGACAGAGACATCTTTCAATATAGGACGATCGCCGAATCCTTTATTTACGCCTTTTAATATAATACACTGCTGAGGCTTCATCATGTTATCTCCTCTTCAAATGAACTTTTTCTACTATTTAGTTCTTGCCTACAGCAGACAAACATAAAATAGCAGCCGATACTCTACCGTTCTTATCTCTACTCTTTTAATATCAATAAAGTCTCATGGTCATTTGAGAGTTTAGATAAGATATAGGCTTTTTCTTTTGCTATAATTCCCAAGAACAAAGCTACAGCAACTACAGAATATACTAGAGCACTTCCTACAGTTATATATTGCGCTGCTCCAAAGTAATTTACCACAACAGCTCCAACTCCTAATCCTAAGAGCAATGACACCCCAATATAAACTTTAAGAGGTTTAACCCTTAAAACGCATTGGCTTTTTGTGCTGTGACCAAGAAAGTGTTTAACGCTATGTAGCTGTTTATTACTTTCCCAATAGTGTTCTCTGTCTATATAATTCATAAATCGATAGGCACAAAACAAAATTACAGCTAACATAGTCACTAGTCCTAGCATGTAAACGTCTTCCTTCATCCTCTCCTTTGCCTGTTCATAAACAGATGTAACTGAAAGTATAAATGGCTTAGTATGGGTGTTCTCTATGGTTTCATAAACATCAGTTAGCTCATAAATTCCTTCTTCAACCCTGGGGTGGAAGTACCCATTAACAAGTGCTGCCACTAAAAAGGAATCTGGGTTTTTTTCCAAAGTCTCACTGTTTTCTATTTCCAAAAGGACTAGATTCTTTAAATATGGTTGCAAAATCCCTAAGCTCGGGTTGAGTGTTGGAAGTTTTTGTAGAGGATCATAAGCTTCAGTTTTAATTACCAAACCTTGTATTATGAAAGTTTCCGAACCTTCTCGCGGCAAAACCTCTTTCTTATCAGTAGGATCCTGGGGTCTCTTTTTTATTCCTTTTACCTGTGAATTATAAGTACTAATGAGATCTTCGATAGTTTTATCTTTAATTTGCAAACCCCTAGGATAGAAGAGCCTCAAATCATATTCAGTTTTGGCACTTTCAACATGGCTGCCACTATTAATTTTGCTTTCTACCCTTGACTTAGGACCATCTTGCTTAGGGTCTTCTTTTAAATAACTCATATAAGCACCATTAACATATGCGAAATTTGCTTCACTAGACTCTACACTATCTTTAAGAATGTTTGTTACCAAAGGAGCAAATAGCAAAGCTCCATTCTTGTCTAAACTTAGATACAAATCCATAAGCTTAGGTGCAATTATTTTACCGAAATAATCTGCTTCTTCATCGGCACGTTCTGTCCAAGCCACATCCAAACTGAATATACTGCTAGTTCTACTCCAAACTGAAAATCCTGCGAACTCCGACCCCACTCTATTAACAAGACTTCCAGCATATATGGAAGCACCAAATGCAATAGCTAGGAAAACGTGAGCAAGGACTCTCGCTCCCTTTAAATAGATTACTTTTCCTTTTAGAAAATCTACAGAATTGACGTCTTTCAATACAATATGGTTCACGATTAGACAGATAAACAGGATAAGGCACGATGCAATAACCACAGAAAATAAAACTTTACCCATCAAGTGCGCTACTAGATAAGCGTTATAGTAGAATACAGAAAAAATACCTAGAGCCACGATCGCTGAACTGAGAAAAGTAAAAAGTACCAACTTTGTTGCATAAATTGTAGCTAAGGTATTGATATCTTTGCCCATGAAGTCCAATAATGCATATTGCTTTAAGTTGGAAGCAAGATAAACGAAGTAACAAACTACGAAGAGTACAACAATAAGAACAACGACGGAATAACCCATAATAGCCTGAACAAATCCTAAATTACTTTGATCTAAGTAAGTTGGATATAAGCGAAGCTGATTGTCATACGTAGCACCTTCTTGCATCCGTTCCAATAGCATATTGATGTTGTTCTGACTTCCTGAAATCAAGATATCTTGAACGACATCTTTTGGATCTAATGCTGAGAAAGACCCGAAACTTATGTCTTGCACTATTCCTTTCTGGATAATTCGGTCTTGTAATTCTACATAATATGGGAAAGTTTCACGGAAGTTATTTAAGTTGCTAATATGTAAGAAAACATGCTTTTTGGAAAAGAATGATTCTCTTGGTACATTCTCAACATAAAGCACATTCAAATCAAGCTGGTGTAGCAAACTTTCAAAGGCGCCCAATTCCTCAGGTTTCTCTTGAAAAAAATCGGCAACGTTTAAAGTATATGGATACTCTGTCTTTATCTCATTTAATTGCTTATCATCCTCAAGAACCAGCAGAAAAGCCCATAGAGAAGTGAAGATAGTGAAAAGTAATATAACAATAAAACTTCTTTTCATTTTGTGCCTTTCCTCCTGGAAGAGAGTTTTCTCTTCCAGGAGATTAGGTCGTCTACTAACTATTCTTGCAGATTATTTCACATTCGCCCAAGCGTGATTTCCGTATAAGGCTTTCTCCCAAGAAGCGCTTGCTGTCTCGCCAGCGTCAATCCAACCAGATGTGCTTCTCTTACTGCCTTTACCTTGAACTGTAGTGCTATGAACCTTGCTATTATGCCAAAAGTGAGACCAAACATGCCTATCGTTTACACCGTGTCTCCACTCACCACCAAGGAAATCCTTTGGGCCACTATCATAGCTTGCCTTTGAAATAGCAAGGGGCGCATATCCCAGAGTAAAAGTGCTAGGGATTTTTACTTCATAACCCTCTTGAGGATCATAAGCCATTGTAGTGGGGTCTAAAGGACTGTTACCATAAGTAGTAGTTGAACCTAAGCCAGCTAAGGCACCGAAAATGAGAGTGGAACCAAAAACGAGAGTGGAAAGCAATAACTTCTTCATAATTACCTCCAATTGCGATGGCTATAGCTACAGTTAGTAGACTTAAATTTGATTATAAACTGAAGACTACAGAAAGACGTATATAATGTGATCCTACAAAAATTTTATATCACAAAAATTTTATATCATTGACTAATGTCAATACAACGAAAAGCGTTTCTTTCGCATTTAAGCAATAAAAAGTACACTTATCTTGTATTAAATGTGTGCGATAAGCTAGTTGAATAAGACCTTTATTTCCCGTAAGAATTGCCAGGAGTCATGCTTGTTCTTCAATGAAAAAGGAATCGAAAGATTGTGCAAGATAGTAGATCATATCTTAAAGGCCTCAACTCTCAAAATGATGCAAGCGACCGTTAAACACAACGATGCTCTCGAAAGTCTTAGGGTTCACGAACTTAATGATCTTATACGGGCTAATTTTATTACTGTATATACGGAAGAAAATGGTGAGATTAACCTGAAGATAACTGAAGATAGCAAAATGGCTATAAAAGAATACTATGTAAACCGGACACACATTTTGTCCGAGTGTTTAAATTTAGTCCAAGATTTTAAAAGTATAAAAAGAGGTATCTACCTGCGTAGATACCTCAATCTCGAACACACATTTTGTCCTAAAAGCCAATAATGACCATATTCCCTTGATCTATAAATAAGGCCCACGTCTTACAACGCAGGCCTAACATGTTTAAAATATCTAGCTTCGTCTCTACGAGGCTTAGTTCTCCTCAGCAAGAAGGTTATGAACCTTAGTTTGGTCAAAAGCAACACCAGGTCCCATGGTTGAAGCAACGCTTACAGACTTGATGTACTTACCCTTAGCACTAGCAGGCTTTACACGTAAAATTTCATCAAGAAGAGCGCCGTAATTCTCGGTAAGCTGCTCTGCGCTAAATGAAACCTTTCCTAGAGGAACGTGGCAAATACCAAAGCGGTCTGCACGATACTCTACACGGCCTGCCTTGAGTTCTGAAACCATCTTAGCAACATCCATAGTTACCGTACCAAGCTTGGGGTTAGGCATAAGATTGCGAGGACCAAGGATCTTACCAAGGCGTCCTACCTTAGCCATCATATCTGGAGTTGCAATAGCTGCATCAAAGTTGATGTTACCAGCCTGGATATCTGCAACAAGCTCATCAGAGCCAACTACCTCAGCGCCTGCCTCCTGAGCTTCACGTGCCTTATCGCCTTCTGCAAAAACAGCCACACGAATGCTCTTACCGGTTCCGTGAGGAAGTGAGATTGAACCGCGGATCTGCTGGTCAGCTTTGCGGGTGTCAATTCCCAGACGGAAGTGAGCTTCTACGGTCTCATCGAACTTAGCCTGCGCAAGCTCTTTAACAAGCTTTAAACCTGCGAGAGGAGCGTAGAGCTTACCTGCTTCTACCTTCTCGGCAGCTGCACGATATTTTTTGCCATGCTTTGCCATCTTATTTACCTCCTGTGGTCAACGAGCATATGCTCTCCCACATCGACTTAATTATGAACCAAAACTATTAGATTTAGTTTCTACAGGGTTTAGTTTTCTGCAATGGTAACGCCCATTGAGCGAGCAGTACCAGCAACAACTTTCTTAGCAGCCTCAATGTCATTAGCGTTAAGATCTGGGAGCTTAATCTCAGCAATGCGAGTAAGTTCTGCCTGTGAGAGCTCTCCTACCTTATCGCGCTGAGGAACAGCTGAACCGCTCTTGAGCTTAAGAGCCTCTTTGATCAATACTGCAGCTGGAGGAGTCTTAGTTACAAAGGTAAATGACTTATCCTCATAAACAGTAATCTCAACAGGGATAATGGTGCCCTGCTGATCTGCGGTAGCAGCATTAAACTGCTGGCAGAACTGCATAATATTAACTTGTGCAGCACCAAGAGCTGGACCTACTGGAGGAGCTGGGTTTGCAGCACCTGCAGGAATTTGAAGTTTAATAAAGTTGGTGACTTTTTTAGCCATTATGAAAACCTTTCATCAACCTAGCCTGAAGCTAGGGCTACAGTTTATTATCAAAAGGATTCATGAGAAGCTTTTCACCAAGGGGTGAACATGAACCTTCTTTGATACACACTAATCAAGCAAGCTTATCTGGTCAAAGGAAAGCTCAACGGGGGTCTCACGACCAAAGATTGAAACCATGACCTTAACCTTACCAGATGCGGCGTCAACCTCTGATACCAGGCCATCAAAATCTGCAAGAGGGCCTGAGATAACCTTAATTGAATCACCCACATTAATATCAGAAGAGGTGCATTGAGGCTCCTGATTTGCCTCTGATCTCTTCATGATCTTATTGAACTCTTCGCGTGAAAGAGGAACGGGCTTACCTTCTGCTCCAACAAAGCCGGTAACTCCTGGAGTATTTCTTACCGCAGACCAAGATCTATCATCAAGTTCCATGCGGATCAGAACGTAGCCAGGCATTACTTTTTTCTCAGAGCTTACGCGGCGGCCACCTTCTTTAATCTCAACCACTTCTTCTGTGGGGATTTTGATATCAAAGATGTTGCCTTCAAGGCCCATACTTTCAATGCGATGCTCTAGATCTGATTTAACTCGATTTTCATAACCTGAGTAGGTATGAAGAACGTACCAGCGTTTAGCCATAGTTAACTACCTCAATCCGGCAAATGCCACAAATAGAGGGATGATCAGAGAGTCAATGATATAGATGAAAATACCAAAGAAAATAAGAGTTGCAAGCACAACCATGGTGTAATTGAGAACATCAGATCTGGTTGGCCAAACAACACGATGAAGCTCATGTCTAACATCTTTTAAGTAGCTACCAAAACGCTTGAAGCTTCCTGGCTGCTTATCTTGAGACTTCTTTACATTTTGCTTCTTGTTTTGCTTAACAACTGAATTTTGAGAAGCTTTCTTTGAGCTTTGATCCTCAGCTGTTTTTTGCTTAGTTGCCATCTTATTCCTAACAGTTATGAGCTACAAACGAGTGGTAATGCCTACCATCTCTCGCTCGAACAACATGCAAAACGGCACTCCTCTTGAAATCCAAGAGGGGTGCCGGAAAAGTTTTTGGCAGGCTAGGTAGGACTCGAACCCACAACATGCGGTTTTGGAGACCGCCGCTCTACCATTGGAGCTACTAGCCTATATGCACACTAGCGAGTTTCTTTGTGCAAGGTGTGCTTCTGGCACCAAGGGCAGTACTTCTTGAACTCAATGCGCTCAGGGTTGTTCTGCTTGTTTTTCTTGGTGGTATAGTTACGGCGCTTGCATTCAGAGCAGGCCAGAGTAACTAAAGTACGCATTTATATACCTCCTAGTTACTGGCACTCATATACGAGACCAGAAAGTTACCTTATCATGCTTTTCTTAAAGCTGTCAAGAAAAGCTTAAGCTGCTCACGTAACGTCCAGATATACAAGAGCCGCGAAATTAACAGCTTCGGTAATAAACCCGGCCAGTCCTAGGTGGATTGACCGGGTTTAAAGATATCTACAAATAAGTTACTTATTTGATGATCTTAACTACACGACCTGAACCTACGGTACGGCCACCTTCACGGATAGCGAAGCGCAGACCCTCTTCCATAGCGATAGGTGCGATAAGCTCAGCGGTGATCTCTACGTTGTCACCAGGCATAACCATCTCTACACCCTCTGGAAGGTGAGCAACACCAGTTACGTCAGTGGTGCGGAAGTAGAACTGAGGACGATAACCGCTGAAGAATGGGGTGTGACGTCCACCTTCTTCTTTGGTAAGAACGTATACCTGACCGGTAAAGTCAGTGTGAGGAGTTACGCTGCCTGGCTTGCAGAGAACCTGACCACGAACGATATCCTCGCGCTTAATACCACGGAGAAGAATACCTGCGTTGTCACCAGCCTCAGCAGAATCAAGCATCTTGCGGAACATCTCAATACCGGTAACTACGGTCTTGGTGGTCTCACGGATACCAACGATTTCTACCTCGTCATTGAGCTTAACAGTACCACGCTCTACACGGCCGGTAGCAACGGTACCACGACCGGTAATGGTGAATACGTCCTCAACAGCCATGAGGAATGGCTTGTCGTTGTCACGATCTGGGGTTGGGATGTAGTCATCAACAGCAGCGATGAGCTCGAGGATCTTCTCAGCCCACTGTGCCTCACCATTGAGAGCACCAAGAGCAGAACCGCGGATGATTGGAGTATCATCACCGGGGAACTCATACTCAGAAAGGAGCTCACGGGTCTCCATCTCAACGAGGTCGATGAGCTCTTCGTCATCAACCATGTCGCACTTGTTCAGGAATACTACGATGTAAGGAACACCAACCTGACGTGCGAGAAGAATGTGCTCACGAGTCTGAGCCATAGGACCATCGGTTGCTGCGATAACGAGGATTGCACCATCCATCTGAGCAGCACCAGTGATCATGTTCTTTACGTAGTCAGCGTGACCAGGGCAGTCAACGTGTGCATAGTGGCGAGTCTCTGACTCATACTCAATATGAGCAATAGAGATGGTAATACCACGCTCACGCTCTTCTGGAGCCTTATCGATGTTCTCAAATGCAGTAAAGTCTGCAAGGCCCTTCTCAGAAAGAACCTTAGAGATGGCTGCAGTCAAGGTGGTCTTACCGTGATCTACGTGACCAATGGTACCGATGTTTACATGTGGCTTAGAACGTTCAAACTTAGCCTTAGCCATTACTCTCCTCCTTAAAGGAAATTACTTGCCCAGGCCAAGCCCGGGTACACTCTCTAACTACGCAAATGACGAGCCAAGCTTCTAAGCTTAGCAACGTCATCAATAAACAATTGGTAGCGGTAACTGGATTCGAACCAGTGACGCCACGGGTATGAACCGTGTGCTCTAGCCAACTGAGCTATACCGCCATAGCTTGTTATTGCACACATGGAGCCCGCGACCGGACTTGAACCGGTGACCTCTTCGTTACCAACGAAGTGCTCTGCCGACTGAGCTACACGGGCAAACCTGGTGGGAGCGCAAGGATTCGAACCTTGGTAGGCATAGCCAACGGGTTTACAGCCCGTCCCCATTAACCGCTCGGGCACACTCCCAGGTACATACTTAGTGACTTAAACTGCGTTCTTCTTGGAACTTGTGAAGTACAATTTAAATCTCAAGCGTAGGTTATATTACTTATCTATTTAGCTCATGTCAACACCACACACGCCCCCTGGCGTATCTACTTCATAAGGACTGCATATTTCAATCAGATTCCTCTAAACAGTCCTAGCTTAAGTTTATGCAATATCAAGAGCTTCTAACCATTCATTATACCTGTCTTCACCTGGAAGTTCTATTGCAATATGAGCAAATCATGAATTAGCAGAAGCTCCTTTCCAATGCTTAGGTCCAAGCGTAATCAGTTTTTTCTTTTTTCTTCAATAAGTTTTGAAAACCACTGAACAATGGCGGGATCCTGTCGACTAAGAACACTCTTAGTGGGTTCTATTTATTTAGTGGGGTCTATTATTTTTAAATGTGACGATAAGATCAAGCAGTTCTTGCTTGTTTGAGACCATGCATTTTTGATACAGGCTGCTGGTGTAATTTCTTATTGTATGCTCTGATAAATGCAGAGCTTGGGCTATATAGGCCCTGCCCCTACCCTGCTGCAAGAAGCTAGCTATTTCTAGCTCTCGCTCACTTAAAGCGTAGTGATGGGCAAAATCTTTCATGACACTCACTGAATCTGCGGTCTGCAAGGCTGTATGTACATTAGACTGTGAATCGGCCATGTTTTTATCGGCTACAGCTTTATCGGCTATGTCTTTATCGGCTCTACCTTTAGCTGCTATTTTTTTATCGGCTGTGGCCGTATCGGCTATGTCTTTATCAGATATATCCTTATCTGTTCTGTCCTTAAATTCTAAGTCCCAGTTTTGTAACTTAATTGATTCTTTAGATAAAAGATGGCTGCCATAAAAACAAAAGATTACCAAGAGGAGCGATAAAAACATGGCGTAGATGAATTGCGCATGAAAAAAGCGTCCATCTACCTTATTGAGAAGCGCAATAAACAAGCTCAGGCTCATGCTCTTTATAAGAACATTTGCAAATAGTAAACCAGAGCAGTAAAAGCTACTGTCTCGCTTAAGGTAGATTCCCAGATAACACACTAGTATCCTCATAGCTATGGCTGCAATAAAATACAGACTTGTACTGATAAACGAGTAACTTATCAAAAATATCTGACTTGCTCTAGGGTGTAGATCTATATTGGAAACTATGGGACAAATAAAAAGCATGATAATAGCTGCACAACTTAATACAAAACTACTTTTAAGATAAAAACTTGCTCTGCTTGAAATGCTTGCAGCCAGACACATGATCAAAGCTGCCATTCCAATGGCGCTTAAGGTAATGATATTCTCGCTTAAACCAAAGCCCACTATGCTTACTACAATCCCTCTGCCCATCTGCTGCAGATTGTTTGAGCTAAGATAACTAAGATATTCAGTTCCTGCGCTGCTTGCCATAGAAAAGGCTGCAAAGCTCAAAATAAAACAGGCAGAATATATAAGCAAAGCCTTATGGTGTGATGCAAGTGCATGTGAACCATCTTGCTGCGATATTGCCTGCTGTTTTTGTTGCTGCTTTTGATGCACGTTTTGATGCACGTTTTGTTGCTTGCCGGGTAGCTGCACAGCAGCTGCGTCAGCGCCGCCTAGCTGCTGTAGGCTCAGAAGCCGCTGCCCTCCTTGCCTTGTATCCGCATCATCTAGCATCTTCTCAATTGCACTTACCACGAACAACAAAAAGATGAGCATAAATAAGATCAATACCATAACAGTGAATGCCACTTGTGAGCTAGAAAGCAAGCATAAACAGATGGCAATAAGAGAAGCAATTAAAAATGAGAGCGGTATACTCTTAAGAATGGATGCCCTCATCAACCTAGCCATATAACTCAAGAAGAGGACATCAAGAAGGGAAAGCCCCAAAGCCATTAGCCCTGGGGCATATCTTGATTGAATGAGGCTTATGAGACTGGATTTAATATGAAAGAGCCCTGTATCTGCCAAAAGAAATAATAAAAGCGCTAGAACGGAAATACCAAGCGCAAAATACATTAAGCCAAGCATCCTGCGAGATTTCCAAAAGAAAAAGAATAGGCACAAAAAACCTAAGGTAAATAGCCTGGAAAAAGAATATGTGTCAGCAAATTCTTGTTTAATCTCAGGGCTCAAAAAATCCAGCCCAAAGCCTAAATATAGTCGCAGTGCACTAAGCAAGGCATAAGAAAGCATAAGCAGAATGCTAAGCACCAGCTTAGCATTCATGCCACTTAAACAATCCTGTAATTTTGAATGAATCACATCACCCAAGGAAATCCTTGCTCTGAAATAATCACATCACTGCGAAAAGCCGTACCGCAAAAACTTACAGGCTACATGCTTAGCATTTAAGCATCCGCCATTAAAAAGGCACCCTATAAAAGACCATCTTTGTTAAGCTCTTCTAGCAGGCTCTTAGCCAAATCAAGATAATGATCCCAGGCGGTATTACGCTTGGTATAACCAGCCTTTTTATAGTCTCCACTATCCTCTATAGCAGGAAGGCCTTCAAGATCAAGCAAGTTTTGGCTTGAGAGAACCTTTTCCTTTAAGGCATCCATGGCCACATTAAAACCAATGCGACTAGGTTCTTCATAAAAGATTGAATCATATTTAGACAAACCATGGAACTTCTTATTTGCCTCAAAACTAATTTCTTTGGGATCTGCTGGGAAGAACTCATCATAGTGCAGGTCAACAATCTTTTTGTTTTCAACAACCAGTTTTAAGCTTCCGATAAGACCATCATCTTCAAACTTCTTATTAAGTATATATGCCCTGGGGCCCTTAAATTCTGAGCTGGGTTTCAAGCTTTCTGATACTTTTTGAGCCAAAGGTAGCATGGATTGCTGAATAGAATTTGAAGCTCCTGATACCGTATCAAAGTCTCCCACCAGGCTTTGTTTATCTAACATCTGCTGCTCAACCAGCAATACAGATTCAATCCAAGCTGCGCCCTTTTTCTCTTTCATGGTCTTATTGTATTCACTATTTCTTTTATTTTGATTCTGATAAAGACGTAGATAATAATTTGGGCGAGCAGTCTCATTAAATTGAACAAAGGCTATATTATTATCTGCATCCTTAATGAGCTCAAAGATACCCATATGTCCTTGTCTAAAGCGCTCTTCTGCCTTGTAATAGTCACCTTTAATTAAACCCTCTTTTGGACTTGCGTCCCACGGATATGCTTCTTGGTCATTGGGGTAAGGAGTATATGCTTGCTCAGAACTTTTGTTTGAGCTTTGATCTGTTTGCTTTGTAGCTGCATCTTTTTTAGTTGTAGCTAAGTCTTCTTCCTTGGCTCCCGCTTTCTGTAAGGCTTGAGCAGTAGCTTCAAGAAGTGCATGTGAGCTAATTGTTGCTCCAGATATAGCATCAAGATCAAGCCTTTGTGTTTCTACAATTTTTTGACTGAGCTCATCTATAGCCTTATCGCCAAGGCCTTGTGTCTCTGTATTTTGGCTTGTAATCTTGGTAATTTTTCCTTGAGCTAAGCTAATCTCAACTTTTACTAATCCCTGCTTGCCACTTGCCTCGCCAGAATAATTTCCATCATTAAGATTCATTTGATCTATAGTTTTGGAGCTTTGGGGTCCTGAACATGCAAGAATTGTAAAACTTGCAAGCATAGCACTAAGGCATAGAATGACGTTTCTTTTTAGCTTGCTGTTTCGCCCGGTAGAACACTTTAGCTTTTCTGAGATATGCATAATCCCTCCTTGTACCTAGTTCATGACTATGTTTTAACAAGATATTAGACGAGCAGATCTTGTTTGCTCTTTGCGTGAACTTCTAAGCCACAGAGCAAGGCAAAGAACCTGTGCCTAATACACAGCTTAAAAATATGGCTCTTTTCTTGGTAGGTACAAAATGTACTGTTTTGCTTAAATACAGGTAAATGGGATAAAAATACCCCCAGTACCTAAAGCTCTGGGCTAGGTCTGGGGGTATCTTAATAATCTTAAGCTTTTTGATCTCTTAAGGCTTTAAGGCGTTTAACCCTTCTTTCTTAAGCCTTCTTTCTTCTTAGTGCATATCCTGCACTAAGAATTAAAGCTGAGCTGAGTGCTAGGCCTGAAGCAAGTGCCTTGCTACTTGTATCAGCAGTCTTAGGTAGTCTCTTATAGTGATCTACCTTAGGAGCCTCTTTTGGAGTCTCAGGGCTTGGCACTACAGGCTGAGCTGGAACCTCTGGGTTTATTGGTGTAACTGGCTTTTCAGGCTCTACTGGTGTTACAGGCTTTTCTGGATCTGGCTTAGGATCTGGATCTTTTGGCTTCTTTTTCCAGATAGCATAAACAGTTATATTACCGTTTACGGGAGTACCACTAGTAAAGCTTTCACCATTTCCATCAGGATCTGTATTCCACTCAACAAATTCCCAGCATCCATCCTCATCACAAGGGCGTGTTGGATCATTAGGGTGTTTGTTTCCTACACTAGTGCCCTTCTCAATACCTGGAACCTTAGAGTAGTCCTCTGATGGAGGATTGGGGTAATTGTGCTTGTAGATTACCGTTACTTTCTCAGGTGTTATAGGCTGATCTGGATCAGGATTGGGTTTTGGATCTGGATCGGGATCCTTTGGAGTTTTCTTCCACTGAGCATAAACAGTAATGTCATCTTCTACTGGAGTACTGCTTGTAAATGTTTTTCCATTTCCATCTGGATCAGTATTCCAACCTGTAAATTCCCAGCATCCATCATCATCACAAGGGCGTGTTGGATCATTGGGGTGTTGATCTTTAACAATGCTACCCTTATCAAGATTAGGCACCTTAGAGTATTCCTCTGATGGAGGATTGGGGTAATTGTGCTTATAGATAACCGTTACTTTCTTGGGTGTTATAGGCTGATCTGGATCCGGAGAAGGTTCTGGATTAGGATCACTTGGCACCCAAGTACCTGTAAATACAACGTTGTCATTGTTAATCGTGTCAGACTCTTTATCCCAAGACTTGAAGGTCCAAACCTTCATTGTTCCGTCCTCTTGAGGAACTTCAATACGAGTCTTTCCTGGTGCTGTAGGCTGAACAGGTGTGCCGTTCGCCTTGCCGCCAACTGTAGGTGGCAAGTACTTCAAGACTTCTTGAGGTACTGGAGATCCATCACTCGTATTGAACTTATGGATCACAAAATAAGTAAGGGCTGTTGAGGGAACTTCCTTATGAGAAGACCAGGTACCGGTAAAGGTTACATTATCATTGTTGATTCTGTCCTTTTGCTTATCCCACGACTTAAAGGTCCAAACAATGGTGCTTCCATCATCTTGTGGAATTCTTACTACAGTCTGTTCGGGAGCTGTTGGGCTTACCTCTTCCCCATTAGCCTTACCACTTACATTTTTGGGAGTAAGTTTAGTTACCTGATCAGGAAGCTTAGAGCCATCTTCAGCAACAAAGTTATGCTTCACAAAGTAGGTAAGAGGAGTTGAAGGAATTACCTTCTGGAAGATCCAGGTACCAGTAAAGAGGTTTGGTCCCTGGCGATTAACGGTGATCTTATCGTTATCATAGCCCTGGAAAATCCAGCGACCCTGCTCTTCTGGAACTTCTACTGTGGTTCTGCTTGGTTGGGCAGCAGTAACCTCTGTACCTAAGTCAACTTCCTCTCCAACAGGTCTAAGGCCAGCAGGCTTATCAGTCACAAGATTATTAATAGAAGTTGGAAGCTCTTTATCATCAGTTCCGCTTACAAACTTGTATGAATAAGATTTTCTTTCTACTACATATTCCCATTCACCGATAAGAACATTATCAGCCGCATCAGCCTTAAGAGTGAGAGGTGAATTGGTATAGGCAGAAAATACCCACTTGCCAGTCTCATCAGGATATTCATTTTGAGTTGGATTGTCGGCCTGCACTGAATCACCTACATAGTGATCTCCCTGAACCGCAGGAGCAAAACCCTGGATTGCATCAGGCAAGGTCTTTGCACTTCCAGCCTTAGCAACATATCTGTAGCTGTAATTAGTTTTAGCCACAAAGTTCCAAGTACCAACAAATTTGTTGTCTCCGCCACGTGTAAGGGTAAGGCTTTGCTTATCATAGCTATTAAAGGTCCACTTACCATCTTCAACTTTAACTTCAGTACGTGAAGGATTGTCTGGACTTACATCAGTACCAAGATTTCCGTTTTTATCGTCTGGAATTAAACCGCCATCTTTAACCTTCTTAGTAAGAATATCTGGTAGTCCACGACCAGCTGAGGGGTCAGCTTTAAATTCATGGGTGTAAGGAACACTCTCAGGAGCATAGGCCCAATAACCAATGAACTTGTTTTCTCCGCCCTTAGTTACAGTCAAACTATTATCTTTATAGTTAACAAAAGTCCAAGTACCCGTAGCATCTTGGTAACTTTCCTTCTTGGGCTTATCAGCCGTTACAGGATCATCTACATAGTACTCGCTACCATTTGAATCTGGCAGGAACTCTGCGCCATTAATAACCTGAGGCAAGGTTTGAGTTACACCTTGAGCAGCTTGATACTCATAGCTAATACGTTCTTTATCTTTTTCTTTCCAGATTGCATAAACAGTGGTGTTATCAGTAATAGGCGTGGAGCTGGTAAACATGCCGTCTTCATTATTAGGATCATGATCTTTGTCTGTATGCCAGCCCACGAATGTCCACTTTTTGTTATCGGGACCATCAGGACGGGTTGGGTTGCTTGGATGATTTTTTCCAGTAGTACCATCTTTAGGAATTTTATTTACAACCTTATGGTCTTCTGTTTCTTTACTTGGGTAATTTAGTTTGTAATTTACACGATAAAGGCGCTCCCACTCACCCACAAATTTGTTCTCACCATCTTTAACGGTGAGCTCGGTTGCTGGCTGATCATTATGACTGTAGCCATTAAATTTCCAGTCATATTCACCAACTGTAAGCTCCGTTACTGGAGTAGCTTCCTTACCAGGTCCCTTAGCTGTAACTTGAGCGTCAATCTCATGCTGTTCTGGATCTGGCAAAAGATCGGTAATATCCGTGGGTAGAGGCACATTATCTTTGCCGATAAATTCGTAGCTCACTGTACCTTTTTTAGCAACAGGTTCACCGGTACGTTTCCAAACACCAATGAATTTATTTACTTTAGGATCATTATTATCGTTGTAATCAGAAGCTTTAAAGCTCTTAGTCATCGAAAGGTTGCTATCCTCAGTTGCACCTTCGTTATTAGTCATCCAACCAACGAAAGTCCACTGTGATCCATCAACATCAGAAGTAACTGTGGTATCTCCTACACTTTTAGCATCAACCTTATCGCCAAATCCATATTCCTGGTTAAGTTCCTTAGCTTTATCCTTAATATCGCTGGGTAATTCAATGCTGCTATCTTGAGAAAGATATTCATACTTAACAGGAATCTTTAGCTCTACCAGCTTAATTTCGAACCTGTAGTTTATTGTTGCCCTCGCATCATCGTTCAGACTCTGGGCTTCATACTCTAAAGTTATATCGGTACGACGATCATTTGCAAGAATGTATCCTAGCCAAAGTGATTTTTTAAGATCCGCCTCATATCCAGTGGTTCTTAACGGAGTAAGATTCTCTGGTATATTATGCCTAGCTAAATCATCCGAAGTAATCGGATTATTTAAATCAATGCTCCAGCTTTTAGTGGTATTTTGATCCGCAACATATTCTACAGGCTTATCTACCATAACGGCAGCAATACGCACTCCCTTGCCTACTTTTCCATACTTCTTGGAATCACCTGCAATCTTCTCTGTTGTAGCATCAGCTTCTGACACAAATATAGCTGGTAGCTTCTTAAAGCCAGTATTTATTCTACTTGAAACATCTGCGTTTTTAAATGTTTCTCTTATGTATTCTCCCTCTTTCTTTAGTTCTTCTGTAATCTTTTCATATATTGGAAGAATAGGATCATTTTCTTGTATATCTGCTGGTAGAAATTGTTCTACAAGTTTCATTTTCTCAGAATATTTTTTTTCTTTTATATCCTCTCCAGATGAATATGAAAAGAACTTTTCTGTAGCAGCACCAGACAAGCCGTCTTTATATTTACCCTGATCTATCTTATCTTTATAGACGACTGCATAGTTAGAGAGGGTATCAACTGAAATCCATTTATTTGGACCAATCAAATTCTTTAGGCTAGTATCCTTTCTCTTATCAAATTTTGCAGTCAGGGAATCATCTGCAATTATTTTTACCTCTGCTCCCACCAAGAATCCCGGGAATCCTTCAGCCGCATATGCCTTTTGCAAGCCAAAAGGAACCATAGTCCCCACCAGCAATACTGTCATAGCAAGTGCCAGCAGCTTTTTGAATCTTGAAGAATCATGCTTCTTACTATTCATACAAACCTTCCCCACATCAAAGGATTTAGCTTTACCATTTCATAAGACAGACAGCTCAAGGCCTTCTTGCACAGGGCAGAAGACCTTCTTTAGTTATCTTGTATGTTTAGATCTATATGCACGCTTGTATTTAAAACCATGATGTACATATAAATCCATATATTTATAGACAGTTAAAGAATACAGCATTTTGAGTTTAGACATGTGTAAAAATTTTAAAAAAGCTTGAAAGCTTTATCTTACACATAACAACTTCATCTGCTGAAGCATCTGTTGAAACCTACGTAAAGCTCAAATACAACTAAGCCTATCTTCTTGCCAATCTAATGAGCTTTCTTCTCTCATGCAGCTGAATTAAACCATCCAGAATTAGGCATAAGCAGGCAAGCCAGACTATAGCAGTTCCTATCCATCTTGCAGGCTCACTTGGCTCATGAAAAACAAATACACCTATTAAAAGCTGCATTATAGGTGAAATGTATTGTAATAAACCCATTAATCCAAGAGAAATAAAGCGAGCTGCCTGTGCCATCATAACCAAAGGAATCACGGTAAGTATGCCCGCACCAATAAGAAGCAAGAAATGGGTGGCTATAGCAGCTGAAGAAGCCTGTTCTGCAAACAATATTTGAAAAGAGCTTTGCTTGCTCCAAAGTAGCCAAAGATAATACATAAGTAAAAATGGCAGAACAAAGAGGGTTTCAACACTCATTCCCACTACAGCATCTACCTGATGAGCCACCTCTTTTTTGACCAAAGAGTACAAGCCAAAGCTCAGTGGCAGTCCAATTGAAACCCAAGGTAGCCTTCCCATGCCAATAAGCAAGACCGCAACTGCTAAAACACCAAAAGCAATAGCGTAATTTTGCAGAGGCCTGGTTTTCTCGCGCAAAATAAGAAGAGCAAGAAGCACTGTAAACAGAGGATTTATAAAATAACCCAAAGCTGCATCTATAGTATGGCCGTGCTGGATTGCATAGATATATATGCTCCAATTAGCAACAATTAAAAAGCCAGCGCAGGCTAAGCGCCAAAGGACTTTGGGCTCTTTGAACACCTGAAAAAAGAGCTGGAGCTTTTTTCGATAAAGCAAAACCGCCAAACAAAAAGCTAAACCCCAAAATGCTCGGTGCACAATAACTTCTAAAGAGTCTGCCGGCTGCAAGTGGTTAAAATACAAAGGGAAAAATCCCCATATAAAATATACACCAGCAGCTAGCAGCACTCCTTGTATTGATGAGTTTTGCAACCGGCCCGCTTGTTTTTCACTTCTTCTTATTGAACTTTCTTCTGTCAAATCTTGCATGATAAATCCTGTAAATACTTTTCATCAGATAAAGCTAGGAGCGCTGAAGATCAAAATTTTGGGGGCTGGGTTTGTCGCCAATCCATAATATTTCAGCATCCTTAGTCTCAATTGAGTACATAACGGTAAAAATATCTCCTGGGTAAAAGTATAGGTCACCCTTTATACCAATAAGGATCTCTTTACCTTGGATGCTCTCAAAATCTTTGTAAATACCACCTTTGTAGCTCACCTTTGAGCCACCATTTTTCTCAAGGTACACCGGGAGATCTAGTCGGCCTGCTTCCATAATCTCAGGAGGATCATATAAGACCACTGGAACCTTTATTATGTGATCAAACAGCAGGGTGCAATAAATTTGAGGCTTGGTATTATAAACACTCTGCAAATAGGCGTCCTTTACTTCTGGATAAATCTCTGCCTGCTCTCTAAGCTCTTTAAGACTTCCCGCTAGATCTTCAACATAGGCCTTTACCTCTTGCTGGGGATCAAGCTTATGCTTTCCAGATTCAATATCTTGAGCGCGCTGAGTAAGAAAATCTGCATAGCTCTTGCCGTCTTTGTAATAACGCAGCTCACCCTTAAATACATATTTGAACTTTGACTTGCTCTCTTTTTCTATCTTTTCAAGTTCGGCAGCTTGCTTTTGGGCATCTTCTTGCTTTTGTGCAAGATTTTCCATAGCTAAAAGACTCTCTTGAGCAAGCTTTTGATCTGCTTCTGGCAAGCTTGTTTGAGCATCTGCAAAGGCTTGCTTAATGGAATTGAGCTCATCTAAGCCTATCTGATCTTGCTTTTTATTAAAACTCATCTTAAGGCTGGGGCTTTGATCTGCTTGATGAGTCTCACCATTCTTAAGCTGCACTTGCCCATCGGCGCTTACTGTAAAAATAAGCGGCTCTGGAGCCTCAAAACTTGTGGCATCAGCCGTAATTGGGCTAAATGCCTCAAGACGATAATTTCCCGGAGAAAGGCCCCGCATGCTAAGCGGCTCATTTTGGTAGTTGCGAGGATCTACCAAGTAGTAGTGAGCGCCCTGATCCTGTGCACTATTTTGCTTCTCAGATTCTTGGCTGCTGAGCTTAAGCAGAATAGGGCTTGCTTTTTCATTCCAGGACGAATCAATAGAAATTGCAAAAGCAAGATCAATTTTAGTCTCCTGTTTAAATCCGCCCTTGATGACAAAAACATAGACAGCTCCCAGAACAAGAATCAATACTAGGCATACAGCTATAAGGGCTTTGAGAACGGTATTGCTCTTTTCTTGCATGAAGGCTCCAATTCTTAAGCGATTCCAGATACAATCTTAAGCGATTCCAGATACAAATTTGATTCTAACACCTTAGTACTTACTAAGTTTATCTAATTGAATAACTAAACGGACAAATGGATAGCTTTATTGGTAGGCTTTTTGAATAGGCTTTCAATATTTGCCATCTTTTAAAACTGTTTTTGGCGATAAGGCAGGTCATGAAAAAACGAGCGCTTCTGCTGATTGATATGCAAGTTGATTTTTGTGAGGGCGGCTCTCTTGCTGTTAAAGGAGGGGATGATCTTGCTACGCGGCTTGCTCTGCATCTGCAAGATATCATGAATCAACGGACATTTGGCTCAAGCAAGTATGCCGCTCTTATCGCCAGCCGCGATGCTCATATTGATCCCTTAGAGCACTTTAGCGATAAGCCCGACTTTCAAAATACCTGGCCTATACATTGCAAACAAGGCTCCCCAGGTTTTGAGCTTCACCCAACTTTGAGAGATCTTCCTTTTGATGCGTGTTTTGACTAAGGGGCATACAGCGCTGGATATTCTGCTTTTGAGGGTAGCACTGAGGATGGTCTTAGTCTTGCAGACTGGCTTAGGCTTAGGGGTATTTCTCAGCTTGATCTTGCTGGAATTGCACTAGAGCACTGTGTAAAGGCCACTGCACTTGATGCTCTTAAGCTGGGCTTTGAAACTAATTTGCTTTGCGATTATTGTCTAGCCATCAATCCCTCTAAAGCGAATATGGTTTATCGGCGCTTAAGCTTGGCAGGAGCAGGCTTAATTAGAGCTTAATCCAAAAGCGTTTAGTTCCCGGAACTTTTTGTGATTCATCTATGCTTATAAGCTCTTTTTCTTCTATCCCGCCATTTTTGATAATCACCTTTTGTGAGGCAATATTACCATCTTTGCAGGTTAGAAGAACTTCCTTTTCACCAGAAGCTCTACAAATGGGCAGGACTTGAGCAAGTATTTGGGAAGCATAGCCTTTCTTACGCTCAGAGGGCCTTACACTATAGCCAATATTTCCTCCATGAATGAGCAAAGCCTCATTAAGGGGATAGCGATAATCAATAACGCCTACAACTTTTTGGTCTTCATCTCTTATCGCCAAATAGACCTGTGAGGGTACAAAGCCCTCTGCCTTATACCTGGTCTCAAAATCAAGCCATTCATCATAGGTGTCAACTTTTTCTAATCCAGCCCAGCCATCTAAACTGTCCTTGTTTTGAAGCATCTCAGCTTTAATAGCCATGACTTGTTCAGCGTGCTCTTTACTTGGTGGCACAAGGCTTATAGAGTCTGCACTATATCTGGGTGTTTTTTCTGGCATCTTGTTTCCTTTTTAAAAATGAGTTGCCTAAAACCAGCGTTTAAGATTGTTATAGGTAGTGTATCAAATCAGTCATTGGAACCAAACTTTAAGAGGGAAAACTGCAAACACTTGCAAAAATCCTTTGTAAGCTGTTCTACAGTTCACATATAAGTCCTGGATATAAAACCCCTCCCCTAAGATTCTTTTCTTAAGGGAGGGATAGTTTGCGCTTATAAGCTCTATGAGCTGGCTGTCAGACTAGTTATCAGCCTTTGAATTCCTTATCTTTCTTCCACCAAGCGCAAGGCTAGCAGCTCCCAACAAAGCAGCTAAAAGTGAATACTGTGTGCTCTCGCCCGTCTTAGGCAGTGTTGACTTAAATATAGAAGACTTTTGAGTCTTACTTGCTAGGTTTTGCTTTTCTGCCTGCTTGTCTAGCTTCTCTGAGTTGCTCTGCTCACTTAGACCCGCACCAGACGTGCTGGACTGAGAAGCATTGCTGTTATCGGCTGATCCTTGATCAGCAGGCTTTGCAGGATCAACTTGTTCACTTGGGTCTGCAGGTTTTTCTGGTTCTACAGGCTTATCAGACTCACCAGGTTCTGGGTTAACGGGTTTGCCTGGTTCTGGACTGCCAGCGTCAGGGTCTTTGGGGTCAGGATCAGTTGGCTCTACAGGATTTGGCGTTTCTGGGTCAGGGGTTACAGTTCCGGGATCTGGCTCAGTTGTACCAGGCTTTGGCTTCTCACCAGGCTCAGGACTTGTCTCTTTGTCTTTAAGGCCCTGATCAGCATCGCTAAGCTTCTTCAGCGCTTGATCCACCTCATCTTGGATAGCATCGTCTTTTGCAAGAATTTCTTTAGCTTTCTCTAGAGCCTCTTCAAAATTCTTTTTGCTCTCATCTGTTTTATCAGTAAGATCCTTATCTTTTACCTCATCTATCTTTTGCTTCAAGGCATCCTTATTAGCCTTATACTGCAAAGCCTCAAGGACATCATTGAGCTCTTTAGCGGCAGTTTCAACTTCTTCTTGAGTCACAGGTTTTTGCTCACGAAGGCCTTGAGCCTTTTTAATAGCCGCCTCAAGTTCTGATGCGCTCTTATCGGTTAGATTTTCTTTATCAAGCTTATTGGCAGTGGCAATGGCCTCATCTAACTTACTGAAATCAATCTTTGCAACAAGATTAGCCATTGCTTCATCTATAGATGCACCCTTGCTGTCAACATCTGTCTGTTTGGCATTTGGATCTTCAATGAGCGTTTTGGCCTCGTCGATAAGCCCTTGGAGTTTCTTCACTCCCTCATCTTCAAAACTACCCTCTGCAAGCTTTTTCTCTGCCTCTGCAATTTTATCTTGTAAGTCCTTAGTCTTAGCACGTTTTTGCAGGTTATTCATAGCTGTCAGGAGCTCTTGAGCTTTGGCTTCAAATCTTTGCGTGTTTTCTTCCTCATTAGAGGTGATAGTATCTGCGATAAGCGCTAAGTTCTCATCGTAAAGCCTGAAAAACGGCTCGTAACTCTCAGGTGTATACTGTTTGCGGCTTAATTCATCAAGTTTCTTGCGCTCTTCCCCATTAACGCCCATGTCATGATGCACCTGTTTAATAGCATCCTCATTTGCCTTTTTGCTCACACGAGTTTTTAGAGCGTCAAAAGCATCTTTTAGTTTTTGAAGAGCATTATCGATCGTTGGCTGGTCGTTATCTTTATTTTCGGCAACAGCCTGAGCTTCTTTGTATGCCTCCACAAAGGCAGGGTGCGTGTTTGAAGTATAGTGCTCTGTGTATGATGGGACATTCTCCCAGAGTTTT
>JAEZZM010000010.1 GCA_023418575.1 Actinomycetes bacterium
GTATTTCCCAAGGCCATGTTAAGCAGTAGTACCCCCAATGGCTCAGAGCCCAAAAAGGCTGTACCTGCTGCGGCCGTTCCTGCTCAGAGCGCTGTAGCACAAAGCTCAGCTCCTGCTCCAGCAGCTCAGGATGCCGATAAGACCGTTTTGGCTCCAGCTCTTAATACATCTGTTGATGTGGATGACTTGGACTAATAGTTTCGTTTAGCCTAACTGCAAGCTTATTACTGTATATGAGCTCCTTTTAGCCCCAAGCTAGAAGGAGCTTTACTTTTTGCCTTACAAGCTGTCTATAAGCACTCAGAAAAGTCTAAGCTCTTATGCGCAGCATTTTTCATCTGCTGTTCGATTTTTTATACATAAGAACAAAATCTGTATAAAACGTGATTTTTAGTGCTTAATTAGCCCAGGAAAACTAAGTTGAATTTTTTAACACAAGTCTCTAATTTTAGCTTCCTCTTAGCTTGTATCTGTGGCAGAAATAAGGCCTGACAGATCATAGGATCTGCTAAATTCCAAGAAAATAATACGATAGATGATCAAGAATAAAATTATAAATATTATCACATTTTTAAACAAAAAGTTAAGACATCCTTTCACCCGTTTACCTTAAATAATTGATTCTTCACGGTTAGGATAAGAAATTAGCTCAATTGAGCAGGGGAGCTCCTTTATCATAGTAGTATTATATGAAATCGTTCAGTTTAACTAGTCGTATATGCATACAATTTTGCACTCATACAGATAGCTAGAATGCTGATCGTTTTATATGCAAGTTGAAGGACTATTTGTTTTGTAAGAAAGGACTACCGTATGGAATCCTTGTTCGCCAACTATACCGCTCATGTTGATGCGGTAGGCGGATCAATTATGCTCTCTGCTTTGGTGGGCTTAATTCCGCTTTTGAGCTTTTTTATCTGTCTCATTGTGTTCAAGCTTCGTTCACATTGGTCAGCATTATGCTCACTAATCGTGGCTATTATCATTGCTGTTGTAGGCTTTAAGATGCCTGCAGGACTTGCAGTTATGTCTGCAACACAGGGTATGGCCTATGGTCTTATGCCTATCATGTGGATCGTAATTGCAGCTATTTGGCTCTATCAAATCACTGCAGTAAGTAAGCGCAGTGAGGATATGAAGAAGGTATTTGGTCTTATTTGTGCAGACGATCTGCGCATAGAGGCCATTATGATTGCCTTCTGCTTTGGTGGTATCCTCGAGGCTCTGGCTGGCTTTGGCGCTCCTGTAGCTATCGTTTGCGCCATCTTGGTATCTTTGGGTCTTCCTCCAATTAGAGCTGCTATCATCACTCTTGTAGCAAATACCGCTCCTGTAGCCTTTGGTGCTATGGCTGCTCCAATTATTGCTGCTGGTGGTCTTTTAGCAGGTGAGGACAAGGCTCAAAACGCACAGTATGTTGCAAATATGGTTGCACACATCATGCCTTGGATTTCATTTGTAGTTCCAACCTTGCTTGCTGCTCTTCTTGATGGCAAGCGTGGTGTTAAGCAGCTCTGGCCTATTACCATGGTTGTAGGTCTTGCATTTGCTATAATGCAGTTTGTTGGTGCTACCTACATCTCATTTGAGCTTGGTGACATCATCTCCTCACTCTCAGGTATGGCTGCTGCTCTTGTATTCTTGAAGTTCTGGAAGCCCTCTACTCCAGATGAGCACAAGATTAAGGATGCAGAAGGCATTTCAGGTAGCCAAATCATCATGGCTTTGTTCCCATACCTTATCGTTATCGTAATCTTTGCAATTGCTAAGTTGGTAGCTCCTGTCACCGCATGGCTCGCAAGCTTTAACATCAAGATTGCTTGGCCTTTATTACATGGCCACATCCTCACTGCAAGTGGTGAGGTTTCAAGTTCTACTATCTACACCTTGCCACTGCTTTCAAGCCCAGGCACCTCGCTTGCAGTAACCGCTATTATCGTGGCTATTGTATACAGCTTGAAGACTGATAACGGCAAATACCCCATGACCTTTGGTCGCGGCATGTACTGCCTCATTGAGGTTATTGTAAAGAACCGCTTTGCTATCCTTACTGTAGCCTTGATCCTTGGTCTTGCTTATGTAATGAACTTCTCAGGTGAGACTGTATCTATTGGTGCATGGCTTGCAGGTCTTGGAACTTTCTATCTCTTTGTATCACCAGTACTTGGCTTTATTGGTACTGCTGTTACCGGTTCTGATACCTCTGCAAACGCTCTCTTTACTACTTTGCAAGAGACCGCTGCTAACAAGCTTGGTGTTAGCCCTTATGTTACCGCCGCTGCTAACACCTGCGGTGGTGTTATTGGTAAGCTTATCTCACCACAAAACCTCACCATTGCAGCTACTGCGATTGAAAAGCCTGGCTCAGAGCCCGTTCTTTTCAAGGGTGTTATCGCATTTGCAATTGGAATGCTTTTGGCAGTATGTGTCATCACCTTCATACTTGCTACCGTCATTATGTAAGACTAGCTCTTAGCTGTTTGTTAATAGTCTTGGCGATAAACTCAAGCCGGCTACAAACATAGGTCTTAAAATGACATTGAAAGGTGGGTGCCCTAGGGGTGCCCACCTTTTGTAGTTTCTATGCAGGAAGCCTATGTGTGCCTGACCGATGTCTTATGCAAAGATGAAATAGCGTAAAGTAGATTAGGTCGTTAAAAAAGCGGCCGCCTTCCTGTAACTTCGTTTTACACCGTTAAGGAGAAAGGCGGATGCCATGGCGATAAGCCCTCAAGACAAAAAGCCCAGTACTCATCTGGCAAATCCTACAGCTCTGGTGGTAGAGAAAATCCCCGAACAAACGTCTTCAGTTGTTGCAGAGCTCACACAAGATCCAGAAAAAGATAGTGCTACTATTATTCTCCCTCAAGAAAAACCACCAACAAAATTATTGCTTCCCTTATCAATTCAACACACCTTTGCTATGTTTGGAGCTTCAGTATTAGTTCCTCTCTTATTTGGCATAGATCCAGGTATCGTGCTATTAATGAACGGTTTGGGAACCTTATTTTTCATCTGGATAGGTAAATTTAAAGCACCCGCTTATTTGGGTTCATCCTTTGCCTTTTTAGGGCCAGGAGCTCTTATTATTGCAGCCCATGGCGGAGGAGCCACGGGCTTTTCTTTTGCCCAGGGTGCTTTTATAGTAGTTGGTATTGTGGGCTGTTTGCTTGCCGCTGTAATTTATAAGTTTGGAACCCACTGGATTGACGTAATATTACCGCCTGCTGCCATGGGTTCTGTGGTTTCTCTCATTGGTTTTCAGCTTGCCGCTAATACAGTAACAGGAACAACAGGCCTTGCTGGAGAGATTGGCGCCCATCTTATGGGTGGCGGTCAGGTAGTTGGTACTTGGCAAGACTTCACCGTATTTGGAGTGACTCTTGCTGTGGCCGTATTTGGCTCTATTTTGTTTAAGAAATTCTTTAGTACCATCCCCATCCTTATCGCCATTATTGTGGGTTATGCTGTTGCAGCCTACCTGGGACAGGTTGATTTTACACCTGTGCTTCAAGCAGGTTTGTTTACCTTACCTCATTTCCAGGCGCCTCAGTTTGATTTGGCAGCCTGCCTCACTATGCTTCCCGCAATTTTGGTAATCACGGCCGAGCATATCAGCCATCAGGTTGTCACCTCTAATATTGTGGGTAAGGATCTGGTAAATGATCCTGGTTTGCATAGAACCATCTTTGCTGATAACTTCTCAACGGCGCTAAGTGGTCTTGTGGGTGGTGTTCCCACTACTACCTATGGCGAAAATATTGGAGTTATGGCAATAACCAGGGTGTATTCGGTTTATGTTATTGCTGGTGCCGCCATCATTTCAATTTTAATGGCTTTTATTGGTCCTTTAAGCGCTTTAATCTGCACCATTCCTGGTAATGTAATTGGTGGAGTTTGTTTCTTGCTCTATGGTATGATTGGCGCTAGTGGTATTAGACTTTTGGTCGATAAGCGCGTCGATTATTCAAAGAATAAGAATTTGGTACTTACCAGCGTTATCTTTGTAACAGGTCTTTCTGGTCTTACCGTAAGCTTTAGCGGTGTAAGCTTTAATGGTATGGTACTGGCATCTATAGTTGCGGTTATTATTAGTCTTTTATTTGCTCTTTTTGATAAGCTTAATCTTTCTAATAATTAATCTGCGCCTTTTTGGGCATAGTTAAGACTAAGTTAAGTTTTAGTTTAAGTATGAGGAGGTATCTCAAGTTAGAGATGCCTCCTTATTTTGCCCTTTGGCTTTATGAGTGATTGTTGTTAAGCGCTTGGTCTTATCGGGCTTAGCTGCTTTAGCTGGCTAAGTTGGTGTTGGCAGCTTCAACTGAGCTGATTTAGCTGCCGCAAGCAGCTTTAACTAAAACATATACTGTGCTGTATACGGAGGTTTAAGATAATGCAAATTGTTTCAGATCAACTAGATGCATTTAGCTTAAGCAAGTCAGATACTATTTTGCTCATTTATGAGAGCATTACAGGAAATAGCAAAAAACTGGCTTGTAGCGTGCATGAAGAACTTGAGGCCTTGGGCTTTAAGGCCAGGCTTTGTGAGGCTGGAAAACTTAAGCTTAATGAAGATGAAGCCGTCTCAGAGTTTGAAAATGCGTCTTTGGTGGTCTTGCTTGGCTGGGTTAAGCGTTCAAGTTTCTCGCCCAAAATAAAACAGCTTCTAGAGGTGCATGCAAAGCATTTGTGCGATAAAAAACTTGCTATCATGTATACGGCAGGCTTTATAAGAGAGCCGTACCCTCAAAAGATATATACACTCATGCAGGAAGATCTGCATGCCTGTGGGCTTTCAAAAGATCAGGTTTTGGGCTTTTATTTGTGCCAGGGTAAGATGCCTGAGAGCACCAAGCAACGCTACTTAAGCGGAAAAGACAGGCATGCCACCAGCCCAGAGATGATCAAGCTAAAGATTGCAAACTGGGAAGAGGCGCTTAAGCATCCCAGTGAAGATGACTTGAAGGCAGCTCAAGATTTTATGTCCCAGATCATTGCATAATTGAGCGGCGGCTAGCTTAGTAGTGCTCAATTGAGCGGTGGCCAACTGACTGGCTAACAATTGATAGGCGGCCAGCGTAACGGCGGCCAGCGAAACGGCAGCCTGCTAAGCGGCAGCCAGCTTAGTGGCGACCAAAATTCGTATTTCCCAGGTCACCGCATAGGATATCTTTAAAATCAATGTGAGGCAGCATTCGATAGAGCTGGGAAAGGCGCTCTTCTTTTAGATAAGGACCAAGGGCATCTAGAAGATGGTGACAGCTGTCCCAGTAGCCTCTTATATAAGACTCACCAAAGAGTTTTGTGAGATATTCAATATCTTGAATCAAGGGTATCCGGGGGATTTGGTAACTGTCTACATATACTTCTATCTTTTCCTCATCAAGATTGAAGAGGTCTTCATCTAAGTTTTGCGATAAGAACTCCTCGTAATGCCAAAGTAGATCTAGCTCCTGTGGAGGAAGAGGGTAGCTGGCGGCGCGCATGCAGGCAAGGCTAGCCTCTTGATAGCGTTCTTCGTGTATGTAGTACTGGCAGAGTTTAAGGTAGTACCAGGCCACCAAATCTTCTGAAAACGAGCAACAGCGAGCAGCTTCCAAGAGTTCTTCAAAGAGCTTTTTTTGATCGGCTTTATCAAGATCACAGTAGCCGCTGAGCTCCAGGTATGAAACAGGATTTGCTGGATAAATAACATTGAGCCAAGAGTAGAGCTCTTGTGCTTGTTCGTATTCCTCAAATTTGGTAAGGAGCTGCCCATACATATTTAAAAACTTGCCAATTCTGGGATCTATAAGTTTAATAGCACAGCCAGCGCTCCAGTTTTTCTTAAAAAGTGCAAGCTCAAGGATGTTGGCAAAACAGAGCGCTCGGTAGCTTCCTTCTTGTGAGCTGCATAAAGGCAGAAGGCTTCGCTCGTAGATTTCTTGGTAGCACCTTTCAAAATCTCTAAAGATTGTTATGGCTAAGCCCTCATCGGCATCTTCCTTGTTTAGATCTAGAGCTTGAAGATAGAGCTGAGCGCAGCGCTGTAAGTCTTTTTCTTGTTGAGGATTTAAGGTGCTTGCTGTAAGGTCTAAAAGCAGCTCATCTAAGATGCTCAGCTCTCCTTCTTGTTTAAAGAGGGCTTCAAATTCTTTGTTGAATGCTGCGCGCTCCGCCTTCTTTTGTATGAAGAGCTTAGAACAATCCATAAAGGATTGGGGCGCCTCATCAAAGTCTTGCAGTACCAAGGCATAGTCTATCGGGCTGAGCTCTTCTGCCTGTTTTGAACAAATAAAATCAAAGGCAGAGTGATTGATCTGCAGGACTTGTATGCGCTGCTCTAGATGTTGAACCAGGTTTTGGAGATCATTATCATTGCTTTTGTCTTGTCTTGCTGAGGCTTGCATTGCTGAGCCTTGAGCATAAAATTCGGGGTGCAAATATTGCATAGGCCAGCTTGCCTTTGAATCAAGATCAATCTCCATACGCAGTATGACTGGGCTTGTTGGGTGCTTTCTTGCTATTAGATATGTTGCATCTTCATATTGGAGACTACTGGGAGCATGAAGAGAGATGTAAAAATGCTGAATATGAAATGAGCAGGCGCGCAGACTAAATACTTCTTTAAAGCAGAGGCTGAGTGCATAATTGAGATAGGCCTGCTGCAAGCGTTTTGAATCTTTAAGTTCTTCAAAGGTCTTTTTGCCCAACAAAACTTGAGGCCAGGCAAGCTCAAGGTCAAGAGAAAAGTAGGCTCCATCGTCTAAAAAGAGCAGGTTGTTTTGTCGGGGAAGGGTGGGAAGACAGGCACCAAAATCCAGCTCATAATCAGTATGCAGCGCAAAAATTTGCTCGTCTTCTCTGCTTGCATAGTCTCTCGTAAAAAGCATAAAAGCTAAGGCTGCTCGCTGTAATTTGCGCTCTTTGTGCTCTGCGCTGTCTTCGTTATTACGGCTATTATGGCTGTTGTAGCTGTTATCATTATTACGGCTGTTACCACTATTATCGCTATTATCGCTATTATCGTTATCATTATTATTGCTATCGTCTTTTTTATCTCTGTTAGCGCTATCATCTTTATTAGTGCTATTATCACTATCATATTCTTTGCTGTCTGTGTCTTGGCGATAAGCCAGGCCAGCCTCAAGTCGAGCTATAAGATCCTGGGGATCATAAGCATCAAACTCTTCGGCCAAAACCTCAAAAGCTTTATTGTCAAAGTAATGGTGCGGAGAACATAGGTGCATAAGAAGCGCTGCTTGATAGAGGTGATCAGCCTTTTTGACTGCGTTTTTATCGGAATCATTATAAGAGCGCAAGCTTTCTTGGGCGAGAAGAGAGGCCCAAATCTCATGACTGAGGCGCTCAAGAAGCAAGGTCCTGGGTGCACCAGGGACTTCCTTGAGAGAGCAGTTATGCTCACCTTGAGCAATGGTAAAAGGAACCAAACCAGCCTCTATCTGGGGATTTTCATGCGCCTGATCCATCAGCTTAAAGAGCTTATCAAAGAATTCTACAAATTGAGGATTATAGCTTTCAGAATTATTGAGGACTTCTAGCAGATCTCTGTCAAAGCGCAGATCTTTTGTGGGGAAAATCTGCTTAAGACCCAAAGGATCAAGATAAAGTGCAAACAAGCTGGCAATAAGAGCGGCTTCATGCTGAAACTGTGGCTCTAGGTTCTCAAAGTCTATATAAAAGGGGAGCTGCAAACTATAGGGAGAGCGCCGTTTTATGCGAGCAAGCTCATACATGCGCTCTTTGCTCTCAAGCTTATCAAGGCAATTATCTAAGAGGTCGTTTATTTCTTTGAGTTTATCGCTTAACAGCTCAGTTGAAAGCTCATAAGGGCTGTACAAAAAGATAGAGCCTTCAGTGCGATTATTGCTGGGGAGCACCAAGATGCGCTCATCATCATTGCAGTGGAGCTGATTGGTCTGAGCCTGGTAGTAGCCACAAAAGCTTATATCTGCATCTTGTAGACTTTCTAGTCCGATAAGATCGGGCGCCATGTATTCAATTTGGGACAGGCCTCTTATTGCCACTACGATATAGTCCTTATCGTCTAGCTGGGAAAACTGATCATGGGCTGAAGATTGCTTATAGGCTAAAGACTGTTTATAAGCTGCAGATTGTTTGTGGGCTGTAGATTGTTTATGAGCTAATAATTGCTTATACGCTAAAGAGTTGGTAAGGTAGCTTTTGCATTCCGCTATGCTTAGGCACAAATAAAGAGGCTGCTCATCATAAAGGCGCAGCTCAGCTTGAGAGCAGTAAGACTGAAGATCAGTTTTGTTGTTAAAGCTATCACAGATAAGCTCAACTAATATATCCTCTAAAAGCTCATCAAAAGAATCCGGAAACTCAAGCATATAAACCTCTTACTGAGCCTCGTGTGGGAAGCTCTTAAGAAAGCTCTTGCAAGCTCTTAAGAAACTTCTTATGAAAGCTCTTGCCTGTCCATAAAACAAAGCAGCCCCTTTGCGACAAAGCATGCTTTACCACAAAAGGGGCTGTGAGCAAATACTGTCCTGCTCATTGTATCAGTACTGGCTTATAAAAGTAATTAGCCTGCACTTTAGCGGAGTTCCGATGGGTCTCAGCTTAGCGCTTTGGCCAACGCTTCGGCGGAGCTCCGACGGCTTCTCCAGCTTGGCGCTTCACCCGAGGTCTTAGCCAAGAATCTGCTTGAGATCTTCCTCTGGGCTTGAAATAGGTCTAATGTCATAGTTTTCAACCAAAAACTCAAGAATGGCAGGGGAGATAAAGGCTGGTAAGCTTGGTCCCAGGTAAATGCCCTTAATACCCAGGTATAAGAGACTCAGCAGAATGCAGACAGCCTTTTGCTCATACCATGAGAGCACCAAGGTTAAAGGCAGATCATTTACCGAACAATCAAAGGCCTCAGATAGGGCCAAAGCAACCTTGATAGCACCGTAGGCATCGTTGCACTGTCCCATATCCATAAGTCTTGGAAGTCCTGCAACGCTGCCAAGATCAAGATCGTTAAAGCGATACTTACCGCAGGCAAGCGTTAGAATTACGCTGTCTTTGGGGCATTGCTTTACAAACTCGGTGTAGTAATTGCGTCCAGGCTTTGCACCATCGCAACCTCCCACCAAAAAGAAGTGAGAGATTTCGCCAGCTTTTACGGCCTCAACCACAGCACCTGCTGCATCAAGAATGGTTTGACGACCAAAACCAACAGTCATCTCTGTGCCACCATTAATGCCGCTAAAGTGCTGGTCTTCAGCA
The DNA here is from genome assembly GCA_023418575.1 of Actinomycetes bacterium. Classification (GTDB taxonomy): domain Bacteria; phylum Actinomycetota; class Coriobacteriia; order Coriobacteriales; family JAEZZM01; genus JAEZZM01. The sequence continues at coordinate 9,238 of JAEZZM010000010.1, forward strand.
TATCCACCCAGTTCAAGAGCTTTTTGTATGGCGGGCGAGAAGTCCTTATCGTTTAATCGTTGACATCCTGGCCAGCATACCTCACCAGTGGTAAAGACCCTGTCCTTATAGCTTTCACGAGGTTTTTGAATACAATTGGTATTAAACAAAAAGACGCCAGGAACCTTATCAAATTCCTTTTGCTGGTTTTGCCAGGCAGTGCCAAAATTACCTTTTAAGTGAGGGTATTTTTTGAGCTCGGGATAGGCGTGAGCAGGAAGCATTTCTCCGTGTGTATAAATATTTACGCCGCTATCTTTGCTCTGCTCAAGCAAGAGCTTAAGATCATGCAAATCATGACCGCTCATTACAATAAAAGGACCAGCCTCAATGCAGCTGCTGACCTGAGTTGGAACGGGATTTCCGTATGATTCAGTGTTAGCTCTATCAAGAAGCTCCATGCAAATGAGGTTAACTTCACCGCATTTCATAACTAAAGGCAAAAGCTCCTCTAGTCCATAATCAAGTTGAGATAAGGCTTGAAGGGCTTCGATAAAAAAGAGGTCAATACGCTCATCTTCATATGATAAGTTGGCAGCGTGATGGGCGTATGCTGCAGTACCCTTAATACCGTACAGCAAAAGAGACTTAAGACTTCTAATATCTTCTTGAGCATCCCAAATCTTATCCATGCTAAATATGTCTGTTGTACCTGGTGTTGCAGCTTTAATCTTAGCCAGGCAGTCTTTGAGCACTTCTGGATCAAAATTAACATTGGTCACCGTGGTAAAAAGAGCATCTCTTACCATGCTTTTTGTCTCTAGATTGAGTGCAGCTTTAAGCTCTTGATCTTGATCTGCTGCAGGCAGGCTGCAGGCTAGGTCGATAAGGGCGGCTACAATTTGATCTTGAAGCTCTGAACAATCTGGGTCTTTTCCGCAAACGCCAAAGCTGGTGCAGCAACCCTTATTGGTTTGCTCACATTGAAAACAAAACATGGCCATTTCTTTTGAACTGAGCTCTTTTGAAGCGAGTACAGTGTTCATCTTGTCCCTCTCGTTAATTATTTACCGCTAAGCAACAAAACTCTTATTTTGGGAATAAGAAATTCAAGTGCTTAGCTTTAGCCTAGGGACTTGATCTTGTTTGGTCGGTTGCAAATAGCACGAAATTATAAAAAGTGAAAAAGTAGACTATAAACATGGATAGAAGAGACCTTGAGCCTTTGTTGGCTTCAAAAATATTCAAGGATTGCTCTTTGGTTGATTTAGAAAAAATAGCCAATGAGTGTCAAATGACTGCGCGATCATATCATGTTGATGAAGCAGTTTTTGTTGATGGCTCTGAGTTTGTGAAAACTGGTTTTGTGTTAAGCGGTCAGGTTCATGTGGTATCTGAAAGCCCTTCTGGGGATAGGTCAATTATAGAGGTGGTAAATCCTGGGGGCACCTTTGCAGAAGTTGTTAACTGCATGAGCATTAAGCGTCCTCCTGTTTCTGTTATTGTTACAAAACCCAGTCGTATAGCTTTTATCGATCTTAGAAAGCTGCTGCAGGTACAACACCTTAGTTCATCTCAAGTGTTTAATAAAGAACTTATCAGGTTGTTTGCAGGACCCTCAGCAAATCTTATTGAACTGTTGGCTTATAAATGCATGCGCCTGCGTACAAAAGTTGAGATTTTAAGCCAGCGCAGCATTAGAGCTAAACTTATTTGTTATATTGATCATAGCCTGCGCCAAAAAGGCATTGATCCTCATGGTTTTCAAATGAGCTATCCCATAAAGCTTGATTTAGATTTTAACCGAGAAGAACTGAGCGACTTTTTATGTGTGAACCGCTCTGCTTTAAGCCGAGAGCTTGCTGCAATGAAGGCCGAGGGCCTGTTAGATTTTAAGCGCAGCGAAATTGTGATTCTTGGTCCTTTGTGTTAGTTTAAGTGTCTACTTTTGGTTAGTGCTTGAATTTATTTAGGTTTTGTTCAGTCTTTATTTGTTGTTTGATTTTGCGGCCTTGATCCTGTGTTTTAATCCTTGCCATAGATGTAGGAGAGCATCCTTTAGTAGGTAGGGGTGTAAGAGTGCTCGCTTTCCAGCATAAGCCATGGCTTCTTTTTGAAATTGTGCTTCTTCCTTTTTATAGCAGTGAATGCTGCAATCCTTGCAGTTGGGTTTAGGGTCTTGAGGGCAGTGTACGCGCCTTAGTTCGCCATAGGCAAGATGTGCTGCGCACTCATCGCAAAGCTTTATGCTGTGATGTGCCTTTTCATATATTCCTGCTTTAGCTGCGGGGGTCTTTAAGCTCTCTTTGGGGCGTGTGGGATGATGGTCATGGCAATAGAGCTCAATCATATAGGCCAATACCAGGCAGTCATGAGCTACGTCTTTATTTAGATTTGTTGAGTCAAATGGATTGCGCTTTTCTTGCTTCATAGTGTTTCTAGCTTGCCATAAGTTGCTAGTTTGTGAAAGTGCAGATGCGCAAGATGTTTCCATAATCTTTGCTTAATGGGTGAAATGAGAGAACTTGGGAGATTTTGATTTGAATTCTTAGTCTGGGTTTTGTTTTTAAATCCCAGTAAAAGCTGTCAATATGCTTTTGGTATGCTCTCTTTTGAAAGAAGAAAATGTATGAGTGGAAAGCTTTTTATTTTGCTAGTGCCTCATAAACTGGCGCATCTTTTAGCATAAGCTCACGAGCACACTTCAATGCCTCTTCATCTAAAATGGCTTCGTTTGTTTCCATTGATTCAAAGTCGAGGACGATATAACGTGGTGAATTCTTTTTTAAGATTACAGCGTAACCATATTGATCAACGCGTTTGATGACTTCTGAGAAATTGTTACTAGCTTGGGATATTGAAATCAAGGTTTTTTCATTAATGTTCATGCCTATTAGCCTCCTTTATTTTAGAAGCTATCTTCAAGATTAACTATAAATTATATCCAGAAACAATGAGTGGATCTATTGAAAGACTACTAGAGTCAGAATTCTTAAATTACGTCTGGGTCCTTATGAACATAGATGAAAAGTAGGCGACAAAGCACCTGCTTTTAAAACATATTTTAAGTGTTTATATACATCTTTAAGTTTGAACCTTATTGCATAAACTCGAAATAAAAAGGTGGATTTCCACCTTAATTTTTCTTATGAGGTAGCTATATGATCATTACACAAGATTATTATCTACAGAAATTATGTAACCACTTTCAGACTTAATGAGTACATAAAGGAGGAAGCCATAATAGAAATGCAGAGTATTTCGTGTCAAGAAACAATGTAAGCCTTATAAAGCAGGACCTAAAGATTCCTACAGATACGCTTTATTATGAATAGTTTGCATTGAAGATGAGAGTATGTGAACCGTAAAAACACTTCTAGAAACTGATCTCTTAAATTAAAATATTCAAGAAACAATAAATGGACATAGGATCTACCTTTAATACTTTACGCAGGTTGGCTTACTGAGAGAACGGAACAATCCATGCTTGATAGGAAGAAAGAGCAAGAACGTGATGAGCTGCATAGAGCTATTTGGGCTATTGCAGATGAATTACGTGGCGCTGTAGACGGTTGGGACTTTAAAAACTATGTCCTGGGAACCATGTTTTATCGCTATATCTCAGAAAACATAAGCCATTATATTAATCAGGGTGAAATAGAAGCTGGTAGCCCAGATTTTGATTATGCTCTCCTCTCTGATGAAGAGGCAGAAGAAGCTCGTGGGGGCTTAGTTGAAGAAAAAGGCTTTTTTATTCTACCTAGCGAGCTTTTTGTCAATATTAGAAAAAGGTGCAATGAAGATCTTGAATGGGCGCGTGCTCATCTAAATGAGAAGCTTGAGGCAGTGTTTCGCCATATTGAAGAGTCCTCACAGGGCAGTGAAGCAGAGGGGGATTTTGCAGGTCTTTTTGCTGATTTTGATGTAAATAGTAACAAGTTGGGTTCAACTGTTGCTAAAAGAAATGAGAAGCTTGTTAAGCTTCTAAATGGTATTGCAGATATGGATCTTGGATCAGTGCAAGATCATGATATAGATGCTTTTGGCGATGCTTATGAGTACCTTATGACCATGTATGCTTCTAATGCAGGTAAATCTGGTGGAGAGTTCTTTACTCCTGCGGAGGTCTCAGAGCTCTTAACTCGTTTGGGCACAGTTGGTAAGACCGAGATTAACAAAGTTTATGATCCTGCCTGTGGCAGTGGCTCTCTTCTATTAAAGTCCTTAAAGGTACTAGGTAAAGACGCTGTGCGCAATGGCTTTTATGGCCAAGAGATAAATATTACTACCTATAACTTATGCCGCATAAATATGTTTTTACATGATGTGGGTTTTGATAAGTTTGATGTTGCCTGTGAGGACACGCTTAGCTCACCTCAGCACTGGGACGATGAGCCCTTTGAGCTTATTGTTTCAAATCCACCCTACTCAATTAAGTGGGCAGGTTCTGATGATGTAACGCTTATAAATGACCCAAGATTTGCTCCAGCTGGAGTACTTGCACCAAAAAGTAAGGCTGACCTTGCCTTTGTGATGCACTGTCTCTCTTGGTTGGCTGCAAATGGAAGCGCTGCAATAGTTTGCTTCCCAGGAATTATGTATCGCGGCGGTGCAGAGAAAAAGATACGCCAATATTTAATAGACAACAACTTTGTTGATTGTGTAATTCAGCTGCCGGCTAATCTCTTTTTTGGAACCTCTATTGCTACCTGCATCATGGTTCTTAAGAAGAATAAGCCCGATAATACCACACTTTTTATTGATGCAAGCAAAGAGTGCGTAAAAGTTACCAACAACAATAAGCTGAGTCCTCAAAATATTGAGAAGATTGTAGAAGTTTTCACTAAGCGTGAGGAACTTGACCATATTGTCCATGTAGCTTCATATGAGGAGATCAAAGAAAATGACTTTAATCTTTCGGTCTCTACTTATGTAGAAGCAGAAGACACTCGCGAAAAAATAGATATCATAAAGCTCAATGCAGAGATCAAAGAGATTGTTGCTCGTGAACAGGTATTGCGCGAAGAGATAGACAAGATCATTGCAGAGATTGAAGGTGATCTCTAATGAGTAAACTGGATGATTTAATTAAAGAGCTTTGTCCTGATGGAGTGGAGTATAAAGCGATAAAGGATGTTTATGTAAGGTTAAAAGGAACACCCATAACTGCAGCAAAAATGAAAGAGATTGCAAAATCTGAAGGTGATATCAGGGTATTTGCAGGTGGAAAAACTATTATTGATACCTATGAAAACTACATACCTAATGCCAGAATAATAAGAAGACCTGCTGTGCTCGTTCAGTCTAGAGGTGTTGTTGATGTTATTTATTATGACAAGCCTTTTACTTTCAAAAATGAAATGTGGGCATATACAGCAGAAACACAAACCGAAGTTAAATATCTTTATTATGTTTTGAAGAATAATATCGAGATTTTTAGAAAAGCTGCTATTGGTATGGGATCGCTTCCCCAAATATCACTAGCAACAACTGAAGAGTTTAGGGTCCCTGTACCTCCACTGGAGGTACAACGTGAAATAGTCCGTATATTGGACTCTTTCACGTTACTTACAGCGGAGCTTACAGCGGAGCTTGCAGCTCGCAAGAAGCAGTATGAATATTATAGGGATGTGCTACTGACCTTCGATAAAGACGGTATTTTAAATTGTGTATGGAAACCTTTAATTGAAGTATGTGATGTACGAGATGGAACTCATGATTCTCCTAAGAAGAGTACTCAGGGGAAATATTTAGTTACCTCAAAGAATATTAAAAATGGATCGATTGATTATAGTGGAGCATATCTGATTAGTGAGGCTGATTTTAAACGAATAAATCAAAGAAGTAAGGTAGATAAATGGGATTTATTGTTTACAATGATCGGGACCATTGGTGAAGTAGGTTTAATTAGTGACGAACCAAATTTCGCTATAAAGAATATTGGTCTTATTAAGACAGGTGATGAATTGACAGCGCGCTATTTAAAGCACTACCTTCTTTCTGATAACGCAAAGCGCTATGTGGCTCTTAAAAAGAGTAAGGGTAGCCAGTCTTTTCTTTCTTTAAATAATTTAAGAAATATGCCGGTTCCAATGCTTGAGAGAAGGGATATGGGGAGACTGGTCGACGTGCTTGATAACTTTGACAAGATTTGCACCGACCTTAACATTGGTCTTCCTGCAGAAATTGAAGCTAGACAGAAGCAGTACGAATATTATCGTGATGCGTTGTTGATCTATGCAGCCACTGGTAAGATAATTTTCTCACAGACAGACAGACAGACAGACAGAC
>JAEZZM010000040.1 GCA_023418575.1 Actinomycetes bacterium
TTACTCGCAGTAATCCCGAGCTTCTAGATGAAAACTCCAACAAAGACGCCACCATCGTGTCTACCCAGCGCGATCTTATCGCAGGAGAAGTCTCAAAAGACATAGCCCGCCGCAAGCTTATTCCCACCGATATTGTTCAGGCCCACGATTCAGGTGCTATTCATTTTCACGACATGGACTATATCATCCAGCCAATGTTTAACTGCTGCCTTATCAATTTAGAAGACATGCTGAGCAAGGGAACCGTTATAAATGGCAAGCGCATTGATAGTCCAAAGAGTTTTCAAGTAGCTTGCACCGTTACCACACAAATTATTGCCCAGGTTGCCAGCGGGCAATTTGGCGGTCAGTCCATCAATGGTGTCGATAAAATACTGGCGCCCTATGTTAGAAAGTCCTTCAATAAATATCTTTCTGTAGTAATTGAAGAGCAACAAGAGGTATATGGTATCAAGCCAGATTATGATAAGGCACAAGAAATTGCCTGGAAGCGCACGCAAAAAGAGGTTAAAGATGGTATCCAGACCATTCAGTACCAGATAAATACCCTTATGACCACCAATGGCCAAGCTCCTTTTGTAACCTTATTTATGCACTTTAGTCCAGACTATGAATATGCAAAAGAAGCTGCTCTTATCACTGAGGAGATCCTTAAGCAGCGCTATGAAGGCGTTAAAAATGAGGCAAATGTATACATAACCCCCGCCTTCCCAAAACTTATTTATGTTCTTGATGAACATAATGCAAAGCCTGGAGCACCTTATTACTATCTCACTCAGCTAGCTGCTAAGTGCACTGCTAAGCGCATGTATCCCGACTACATTAGCGCCAAAAAGATGCGAGAGATTTATGAGGGCAACGTCTTCTCTCCCATGGGCTGCAGAGCCTTTTTAGCTCCCTGGAAAAATGAAGAGGGACACTATCAATTTGATGGTCGCTTTAATATGGGTGTAGTCTCAATTAACCTACCTCAAATTGGCATCCTAGCCCAAGGTGATGAAGAAAAATTCTTTGAGATCTTTGATAAGCGCTTAGAGCTTGCTAAAAAGGCCCTGCTTTTGCGCTATGAGCTTTTAAAAGATATTAGCTCTGATGTCTCCCCCATTCATTGGCAACATGGTGCCATTGCACGACTTAAGAAGGGCGAGAAAATCGGGCGCTATCTTAAAGGTGGCTATTCAACCATTTCTCTTGGCTATATTGGTATATATGAGGCAAGTCTTTTGGTAAAGGGTTGCAGCCATACCCATCCTGAAGGCATGGCCTTTGCGCTACGCATCATGGATAAAATGAATGCCTGCATAAAGGCTTGGCGAGAAGAATATCAACTTGGATTTGCTCTCTATGGAACCCCTGCTGAAAGTCTCACCCACCGCTTTTGTTCAATTGACAGAGCTCGCTTTGGTGATATTGAAGGCATCACCGATAAGGGCTTTTATACCAATAGCTACCATGTTTATGTTGGTGAAGAAATTGACGTCTTCTCAAAGTTTAAGTTTGAGTCGGTCTTTCAAGAGCGATCCACCGGCGGATGCATCTCTTATGCAGAGATCCCCAATATGTCACACAATCTGCCAGCTGTAGAAACTCTGATCTCTTACATATATGACAACATCACTTACGCAGAGTTTAACACCAAGGCAGACTACTGTCATGAATGCGGTTATGATGGAGAAATCCTGCTTAATGAGGATGGTCAGTGGGAGTGTCCTCAGTGTCACAACCATGACAGAACAAAACTCACCGTTATAAGAAGAACCTGCGGTTATCTGGGAGAAAACTTCTGGAACGAGGGTAGAACCAAAGAAATTGGCGCCCGCGTGTTACACATCTAATGCTGCACACCTAAATTCTACTTAATGTAGTCCACATAATGTAGTCCATCACAAGGCTAGGTCCTGCGTATTTAGGGCCTAGCCCAAACCAAAGCGCGCTTGGCAAAACCGCAGTTGCCACTGCTGCGACAAATCAATAAGGGCACGAAAATAGTTTAGTTGCGCATGGGAGGTAATTATGCGCTATGGACAAATTAGAGCTTTTGACATAGCCAACGGCGAAGGCGTAAGAACAAGCTTATTTGTAGTGGGCTGCACCCATGCCTGTCCAGGTTGTTTTAACCTTGAATATCAAGATTTCAAGGCAGGAAAGGCATGGACAGATTCCGATAAAGAACTGGTTTTATCGCACAGCTCACACCCGCAGGTAGCAGGCCTAAGCCTCCTGGGAGGTGAACCTATGCAAAACACCACAGGGCTTATCGACCTATGCAAATCCTTTAGAGAGAGATTTGGCAGGGAAAAAACTATTTGGATTTACAGCGGTTACACCTTTGAGCAAATTCTCAAAGATGCCGATAAAACACAGCTCTTAAGTCTATGTGATGTCTTGGTAGACGGCTTATTTATAGAAGCCCTTAAGGATCTGACGCTAAAGTTTAGAGGCTCTTCAAACCAAAGACTGATCAATATACAAGAAAGCTTGCAAAATAAAAAAGTAGTCTTATATGAACCTTAAGATTTACTCTCAAAGCCTTACTGATACATGATGCCCTCAAACCAGGGCAGCTCTAAGCTATAGTCCAGCTCTTTTCTTGTACTCTCCTGCCTTAACCAAATGCTCCCAGCTTGATTTAGCTGCTCACATTCATCATAAGACTTGGGTAGCAAATGTCTTGAACTGGGATGATCATGATAAGCAAAAGCTACATTGTATGCCAAACAATCAGCGTTCTCACGCACAAGAATGTATTTTAAGAGTTCATCTACAATTCTCAGCTCTGCTTTGCAGGCAAACTCCATGACTTCTATAAGATGAGCAAAGCGTAGCTTTAGGCCACAATCAGCCTTGACTCCATTGCTGTAATCAAGCTTATCTGCCTCACAGCATTTATAGAGACAAAAGGCTTGTATCTCCTCATCTTTTTTGCACAACAAAATGCCAAAACGATAAGCACCCCATGGTACAGTTGAACTTATAAGCGCCTGCTTGAAGCTTTCAAGATTTAACACGAAACGTATATCTAGATTCAAATAGAGCTTATACAATTGTTCAATCTCTTCATGACTTAAGTCACTTGGCTGATGTATTTCAAGGCTAAGATCACTTAAGGACTGCAGATGCTTTTCATCAAAATCTTGCGCAGCTCTTTCATCTAAAAGATAGCGATATTGCTTAAAAGCAGGAAGACGCTTAAACCCTTGAAGTAAATAAAGAGAGCGCGTCCCCGAAACTGAACATATACTAATGTGGGACTCCTGCTCAAGACGTCTTAGAATTTCTTTAATTAAAGAACTTGCAAGTCCCTTGCCTTCATGCTGAGGATCTGTACAAACGCTTCCGATAAAAGCGCAATCAAACTCTTTAGAAAAGCTTTTTATCCTTAAAATACAATATGAGGCTACTGCAACAAGCCTTTTGGACTGTAGCTTCTCATCCTTATATATAAAACACAAGATCCTCTGAGCGTTTTCCTTCTTGAGCATAAAAGGAAAACTCTCAAGCATATTAGCTTCTTGCCCCACAGAAACCCTAAAAACTTGATTTATGAGGGCAAGCGCTTCTTGATAATAGCTTGACCCAACTGAGTTAAGTATATATGCACCTTGAGACATCTTATGTTCCTAACTCCCTTAGCATTATGGCAAGTCTAAGCTTATAAGTTTTAACAAAAAACTGGCTTAAAACAATCATCAAATATAAGAGGCTTTAATACTAACTTAATTTCTATCAATTTTTGAAATAAGGCAATGGCAGCTAGCCTGTCTTGAATGACTTATAGTGGGCACAGTAAATAAGTAGTATTAGTTAGTAAAGTTATGTAAGAGATTTAGAAAGGACTCAAATGCAAATCTCAAAAAATTTCTTACTAAACAGTAAAACTAAAAGTATTGCACTTCTTAGTTTTATCTGTTGTGCACTTGTTTTTGCCTTAAGTGCATGCAGCCCCTCTGCTCCAAAAAATCAAGAAGCAGGAAAAGATGCACAAAAGGCTGAAAGCACACCAGAGATCACCTTTATGATTCCAGACTGGGGTGCTCCCACAGATACCATGCTTAAAGAGTTTGAAGAACAGCATAAGATTAAAGTAAATCTTATCCCTACCTCTTGGGATGACATTAGAAATAAAATTTCAACTGCAGCAGCTGGTAACACCATTGCTGCTGATGTATATGAGGTAGATTGGTCTTGGCTTGGTGAGCTTGCTTCTGCACAATGGCTCAAAGAGATCAATCTCTCCAGTGAGGATTTCAAAGATATTCCCACAGCTCAAAGCTTCACTTATAACGATAAGCTCTATGCCGTTCCTTATGCTAACGATTTTAGAGTTGCCTACTACAATAAAGATGATTATCAAAAAGTTGGACTTCAAGAAGCCCCAAAGACCTGGGATGAAGCTATAAGTGCCGCCCAGAAGATTAAAGAAGCTGGACTTAAGAGCTACCCCATTTCCTTACCTGGTAATGCTGATGAAAACCTCACCACCACCATTTTATGGTTAAGTTATACAAGAAATGGTAAAAGCTTTAATGATGATGGAAGTATCAATAAAGAAAGCTTTCTTGACGCACTGAGCTTGCTTAATAAAATGTATTCTGAAAAGCTCATAGATCCAGCAAACATGTCATCATCAGGCATGGATGCATACCGTAAAATTACCTCTGATGACACTTCATTTATGGTTGGACCATCCAGTTTCACCAGCCGCATTACTGCTGCAGATTCTTTAGTTAATGGTAAGGTTGACCCCATAAGGCTTCCAGGTAAAATGGAGCTTGCTGAGAAGACCGTGCCGTTTGCAGAAGCAGTAGGCATCTCTGCCCACACAAAATACCCTGAAGCAGCAGAGACCTTTGTAAAATGGTATACCTCTAAAGAAACTCAGATTAAATTAAATGAGGAGCTGCAGACTATACCTACCAGGACCTCCGTCTTATCTCAACTCATCTCTGAAGGTAAGATTCAAAATGCCCAAGCAATGCTTGAAATGGCTCAACGTGTAGAAAGTCCCTTCCCTCACGGAGTACCTGTATACTACGCTAAGATGAGCGCAGCTATCTTTAATGCTGGTAATGAGATGCTCCTGGGTAAAATCAGCCCTGAAGAGGCCTGCTCAAAAATAGATGCAGCTGTAAATGACTTGCTTAAAAAATAAGTTATTTGTTAAGCTCATTCCTTAAATTAAAACGTAGGATAGAGGTTACAATGCATAGACGTAGTCTTTGGGGATATCTCTTAGTATTGCCAGCTTTAGCAATATTGCTGCTTTTGGTTTTTTATCCCATAGCCCGCACCTTTGTATTTAGCCTCTATCATTTTGTTTTAAGCGAACCTGATACCATCAGTTTTATTGGATTTGAAAATTATCAGCGTGCCTTTAATAATCCAGAGCTTTATTCTGCAGCAATCAATACCTTTACTATTCTTGCACTATGTTTGGTCTTTACTTTAAGTTCCAGCATCTGCTTAGCCTTGCTTCTTCAAAGAAAAAATTGGTTTAGTCCCTTTTTACTGGGAATTGCCATTATTCCTTGGGCTTTACCTCCTTTAGCCAATGGCATAATTTGGAAATTTATCTTTCATCCGGGCTACGGACTTCTCAATAAACTCCTTATACAAGCTGGTATAAGTGATCTTCCCATACCCTGGACTCAAGACAGGTTTTTAGTTCTCACTATTAGCGCTCTGGTTATCTCTTGGAGAATCACACCATTTTGCGCCCTTATCTTACTTGCCAATCTGCAAGCTATACCAAAATCTCTATATGAGGCTGCATCATTAGATGGCTGCGGGCTCCTTAGACGCTTTAGGCATATAGTCTTACCTCTCCTCTTGCCATCATTTGCCATAGTACTTATTCAAATCCTTATGGCTTCAGTAAATGCTTTTGATGAGATAGTGTCTTTGGCAGGATACAGATTTGATAGTCTTACACTTGTCTTATATGATTACCTGCAAACATTTAGCTTCTTGGACTTTGGCTATGGTTCAGCACTGGCTTACATTATTATGATTTTATCCGGCATCATTGGTTATCTTTATATTAAAAGTTCAAGCGTCACAGGTTTTGAGGAGCGCTCATGAAGCAGATCTTTTTAAACGAGCGCAAACTAAATACAATCCTTTACAGCATTGGACTTGTTATTTTCTTATGCTTAAGCCTAGGGCCTCTTCTGTGGTGTCTTATACTTAGCCTAAGTCCTGAACAAGAAATACTAAGAAGCACCTCTCAAATACTTCCCACACATTTAAGTTTTGAAAATTTTGCACAAATCCTTAACCCAGACACACGTGTTCACAAAACCATAATGCAGGCCTTAGAAAACTCATTATATTGTGCACTTTTCGCCACTATTTTAGGTGTTCTTAGTTCTCTAAGCTGTGCTTATGGATTTTTTAGATTTAGGATTTGTTTTAAGACCTATCTTTTACAAGCTATCATACTTACTATTGTTATTCCGGTTTTTGCTACTGTAATCCCAATTTATTCTCTTTATTCTCAACTTGGAATACTAAATAATTTGAGTTGGGTATCACTTGTATTTGTTTCTTCGTATCTACCTCTTAATACCTGGATTATGATTAATTACTTTAAATCTATACCAAAATCAATCTGGGAAGCAGCATCACTTGATGGATGCACTGAAATACAGAGCTTTTTTAAGATAATACTACCCTTGTCATACCCTATAATAGCCTGCTCAGCTTTGCTCTTCTTTATTATGGCCTGGAGTCAATTTCAGGTTCCTCTTATCCTCACTTCATCACAAGCAAATAAAGTTATAACCTTGGTTTTATCAGAGTTCATGAGCAGAGACACTGTTAGTTATGGAGCCATAGCAGCCTGTGGGCTATTCTCTATACTACCGCCTGCCTGCTTAAGCTTAATATTTAGAAAATTCTTGGTTCAGGGTCTCACTAGCGGGGCAGTTAAAGCATAAATACAATCTGTAGCTCGTACTTACAAATCACACTTCTTTCGTTTTCGCAATCCGATAAAAACAAAGCCCTCAAAGTACCGCAGCACTTTGAGGGCTGAATCATCAAGCTAGGCAAAAACTAAGACCATTCAAAAACAAGAAGATAGCTAACAATAATCTTAGGATCTCTTAAGCTTTCTCAGGCTTTCCTAAACTTTCCTAGGCTTTCCTAAGCTTCCATTTCTACAAGCTTTTGGCTCTTGGTATATGTTCTGGTTCCCATCTCAGCATCAAGACTATATAGACCCTGAGGAGTATCGCCAAATAAATCATAGCGATCAAGCGC
>JAEZZM010000024.1 GCA_023418575.1 Actinomycetes bacterium
AAATATCCTGGCCGGTAAGGTAGATAAAGAGCATTAAAATGAAGGCTACGCCTGCAATACTTAGCGCTACTTGGATTTTTTCTGAAACAGGTCTACGCGTAAGTGCTTGCACAAGTTCTATGACTACTTTTCCTCCATCCAAAGGTGGTATAGGCAGCAGATTCATAAAACCCAGTGACAAAGAAATGGCAGCAGCCAAACTTGCAAAAGGCAGGATACCTGACTGGGCAGCATCTTTTGCCATGACCGAAATAGCAACTACTGAACCAGACTGAGAAATGGTTTCACTAAAGCCTGAAGGACTAAAGAGGCGGGCTACTGCTTGAGCTGTTTGAAGGGTGTAGCCCAAGGACATAGAAAGTGAATCTTTAAAGTTAAGTTTATGACGCTCTACTGTAGGAAAGACTCCTAAGTTTTCCTGCGCTTCAAGCTTAATTTGATAATCTTGCAAAGTCTTGTTATTGGCCTTTAAGACGCTTAAAACAAAATCTCGACCATTCTTATGATTTGCAAGAGCCATCTGCAACTCTGACCAGGAATTTATTGTTTTTCCATCAATAGCTTGAATAGTATCTCCAGGCTCTAAGCCAATTTGTGCTGCCTTGGACTGCTCTTGTACAGCAGAAATAGTTTGATTTGGCATATCAAGACCATGTCCCATGAAAAGCGCAACAAAAAGTGCCAAGGCGAAAACGATATTAACAAAAATACCAGCAAGCAAAATAATTATGCGAGGCAAGGCGGAAATACCCGCATAGCAACGGCGTTTTTCTTGCTTGAAAAACTCCTCATAACTCATATCTTTGGGCCTAAATGAGGCTCCCAGATAAGAATTATCAAGTTGAGCTAAATTTGCTTTATCAAATTGGGTTTTTCCCTCTTCATCACGGGGCATATTAAGTGCCACATATTGAAAAGCACGTTCAACGCCTTCAAAGCTTGAAGAGAGATCAGGCAGTGAAATGCCTTTCTTATCGGCCAACTCAATACACAAGCGCTCATATTCTTCAAAGGGAACAAATTTAATTGAACCCCAGTTCTCAAGAGCGAGAAGATGATCAGAACATGAGTCAACGCTTATCTTAAGAAGCCCTGCAAGCTCTTGTAGACTAGCAACACCCTTTATTTGAATGAGCGTAAATAGTGAGGCTAGATGATCGAGTTTTTTGCCCAGATCCATACCAGCAATTCGAGCATAACCACCAAGCAAAAGTGGTGTAACACCAAAACGCGTACCCTTTTTTCTTGAAACAAAGCTAAGCTGAAGCTTAGAGGGCATACCAATGAAAAATTCTAGTACACGCACGCCAAACATACGCGCTGCTAAATAATGCCCTCCTTCATGTATGAAGACGAGGGCAGAAAATAAAACCAATCCCCAAAAAATTGATAAAATGGCGCTCAAACTTCCTCCTACTAGCTCTTATGACTTGAGATTAGTTGCTCAATGAAGCAAGCAATTCTCTGCTGCGTACTCGAGCTTCAAGGTCATATGTTTCAAGTTGTTCTAGCGACTGTACCCGTTCTGGAGTAAAACTCTGCATACAGCTTTCGATTAACTCTGGTATCTGTGTAAAGCCTATCTTTTTTTCAAGAAATGCTGACACTGCCACCTCATTTGCTGCATTCATAATGCAAGGAAGCACTCCTTTTTGCTTGGCTGCTTCAAGCGCTAAACTAAGACAAGAAAAGCTCTCAAGATCTGGTTCTGCAAAATTAAGCTGTGCAAGTTGAGCAAAATCCAAGCTTTCACAGGGGCTGTCCCAGCGCTTTGGATATGAGAGTGCAAACTGAATGGGAATTCTCATATCACTGGGACCTAAGTGAGCCTTTATGGAGCCGT
The DNA here is from genome assembly GCA_023418575.1 of Actinomycetes bacterium. Classification (GTDB taxonomy): domain Bacteria; phylum Actinomycetota; class Coriobacteriia; order Coriobacteriales; family JAEZZM01; genus JAEZZM01. The sequence continues at coordinate 1,844 of JAEZZM010000024.1, forward strand.
CAATAAATTCAACCATTGAGTGAATAATGCTCTCACGTTGAATCAAGATATTGATCTTATCAATATCAACATCAAACAAATGCATTGCCTCAATAGCCTCTAAACCTTTGTTCATAAGGCTTGCAGAATCAATGCTTATTTTTCTACCCATAGACCAATTGGGGTGAGCAAGAGCTTGATCTGGACTTACGGTAAGAAGCTCCTCTTTAGTTTTACCAAAGAATGGCCCTCCAGAAGCAGTAAGCAGTATTTGCTTGAGCTCCGCAGGATCTTCTCCCAAAAAGCACTGATAAATTGCTGAATGCTCGGAATCTACTGGCAGCAGACGCTCAGGACTAGAAAGTGGCATTAACAACTCTCCGGCCACAACTAAGGATTCTTTGTTGGCTAAAGCCAGACGAACTTTCTTAGATGCAAGCGCATTATAGCTGGCACGTGAGCCAATAGCCCCAACTAAGGCGTTGATTATGATATCAATACCTTGTTCTTCGATAAATTCTTCACTTGCAAGATAAGCCAGGCTCTCTGTTCCAAATAAAAGCCGAGCTCCATAAGAACTTAAAAACTCCTCGAGCTCAGCAAGTATGGCGGGTTTTTGCTGTTTTAAGCTTTTATCGCCTATAACAACGCAGCTTGGTTTAAACTCACAAGCCAAGTCATAGGCGTAGCCTAAAGATGAATGGACTGCAAAAGCTTCAAGCTCAAATCGCTGATTTTCTTTTCTTATGATATCTATACTTTGCTTACCAATAGAACCCGAAGCACCCAAAAGCACCAGCTTTTGCTTATTAGAACTCTTGTCAATATTCATAGCTAAGCTATAACTCCACTAAATCTTAAAATGAGAAAGGCGATCAAAGAGACTAAAATAAGAGAGTCAATCCTGTCGAGCATTCCACCATGACCTGGCAAAAAAGTACCAGAATCTTTTACTTGAGCTTCCCGCTTAATTCTTGACTCGATAAGATCACCCAAAAATCCAGCAACTCCGCAGCTTAAGCCAAGAGTCAAGCAAAGCGCCACATTAAGTGTAGGGAGATTGGGGATCCATAGAGCACAAAGCCAGATGAGAATTGAACCAAAAAGACCAGCAAAAAAACCTTCCCAGGACTTTTTGGGAGAAATGCTGGGAACCATCTTATGCTTGCCAAAAAGTGTACCTGCTAGATAGGCAAAGCTATCGTTTACCCAAACAGAAATAAAAATCACCATAGTGAGAAGGGCGCAGGAGAAAGAAGGCTCTGCCGAACGGATAAATACCAGAGGAGCTAGCATAAGTCCCACATAAAGGGGACCTAGCAAACTCAAAGCCACATCTGAGAGTGACAGCTCTGGCGTAAATAAATAAACAATGAAAAGCACCCCTAAAAGCATGAGGCACAGCGCAATGGGATACATCTCGCCATAAAGAGCTGAAAATGGTAAGAGTGCGGTGGCGATAAGCCCGGGCACCGTAAGGCTTATGAGCTGAGTCTTTTTACTCATACGATAAAATTCATATACTGCAAAAAGCGCACCCAAGGCTAAAAGACTTGCAAATACCAGAGGGCCTAGCGCAATAGAAGCCAATAAAACTGCTACAAAGATAGATCCAACAAGCACGCGTTTTACGAAATTATGTTGTAAAGAGATGTTCATGATTAAACACCGCCATATCTTCGAGAGCGCTCTTGATATGAAAGCAAGGCCTCGAGAAAATCAAAACGCGTGAAATCTGGCCAAAGAACCTTCGTACTATAAAGCTCCGTATAGGCAAGCTGCCATAAAAGATAATTTGAAAGCCTCAACTCGCCAGAGCTTCGAATGAGCAAATCAGGATCAGGGAGTGTATTGGTATAGAGCTTATCGGCAAACACTTCTTCTGTAATCTCATCAAGACTGAGCTTTGAGCTTAAAAGATCTTGCCCGATGAGCTGAGCGGCCCTGAGTAATTCAGCCCGTGCACCATAGTTCACAGCAAGCGAAAGGCACAGCTTATCATTATCTTTAGTTAGCTCTAGACCCTCATAAAATGAGTCCCTTGTCTCTTGAGGAAGGCTTTCTATATCCCCAATAAAATGAAGCCTAACTGATTCTTTTTGCAGTAAGGGCATTTGATTATGGATCTCTTCAGCGAAGAGTGCCATAAGCATGTTAACCTCTTCTTGAGGGCGCTTCCAGTTCTCAGTTGAAAAGGCATAGACACTTATATAAGGTATGCCAAGACGCACTGCTGAAGTCACAAGCTCCTGCAGGGTTTTAACTCCTTCAATATGACCAAGGCTTCTAGATAAACCTCGCTTTTGTGCCCAGCGCCCATTACCATCCATAATAAGGGCCACATGCTGAGGAAGAGCATCCAGCTTAAGCTGTTCTAAGGATAAGCCCTTAGGGGCATCTTTAAAATACTCTTCAAGAAGGTGACGATCTTGGGGCATTAAACCTCCATTACCTCAGCTTCTTTTGCCTTTAAAGCCTCATCAACCTTAGCAATAAAGCTATCGGTAAGTTTTTGAACTTCATCCTTTTCACGATATGCTTCATCCTCAGAAATCTCTGAGTCTTTTGAGAGCTTGTCTAGCTTGGTATTTGCGTCACGGCGTGCATTTCTCACTGAAACGCGTGCCTCTTCCGCTAAAGCATGGCACTCTTTTACAAGCTCACGACGGCGCTCTTCGGTGGGTGCAGGGAAAGGAAGGCGCACTACTGAGCCATCGTTAGAGGGAGTGATTCCAAGATCTGAAGCGAGGATAGCTTTTTCAATAGCATTTAAAACTGATTTATCCCAAGGCTCAATTACTAATAAGTGAGCCTCTGGAGCCTTAATTCCGGCAAGCTGAGTAACAGGCGTAGGAACACCATAGTAATCTACCATAATGCCATTAAGGCTATTAGCATTAGCTCTACCGGTACGAACCTTCATGAAATTATGGCTTAGGCTCTCTAAGCTCTTTTCCATGGCTAGTTTTGCAGCGCTCGTGATTTCACTCATCTTATTCCTCTCCATATACAAGGGTGCCCACAGCCTGTCCCTCTAAGGCACGCTTGATATTTCCTTCAGTTTCTACATTAAAAACGATAATGGGCATAGAATTATCTTTACACAAAGCAATGGCCGCAGTATCCATAACCTTGAGTTCTTTAGAAATGACTTCTAAATAAGAGACTTTTTCATAACGCTGAGCAGAAGGATCTTTTACAGGATCCTTATCAAAAATACCATCAACTTTGGTTGCCTTCATAAGACAATCAGCGTTAATTTCACAGGCTCTTAACGCGGCTGTAGTATCAGTAGTAAAGTAAGGATTTCCTGTACCAGCGGCAAAAATTACCACTCTACCTTTTTCTAGATGTCTTACAGCGCGTCTTCTAATATAAGGTTCGCTTACCTGGCGCATCTCAATAGCGCTTTGTACACGTGTCTGAACGCCAACCTTTTCAAAAGCATCTTGCAAAGCTAGGGCATTCATAACCGTAGCAAGCATACCAATATAGTCTGCTTGTGCCCTATCCATACCATTTGCAGAGCCAGCCAGACCTCTAAAGATATTGCCGCCACCAACTACTATGGCAAGCTCAATACCTTCACTGACCACTTCTGCTACCTGATGAGCTAAGGCATCTGCTACCTTAGGATCAATTCCGTAGCCGGTTTGGCCCATTAAGGCCTCACCAGATAATTTTAGTAACACACGCTTGTATCGATAAGCCACAGTTTCTCCTTTCAGTAGTATGTTCTATTCTAGCGCAAGTTTATGTACAAAGCCTTGAGGATGCTATATAGATGCCTAGTAGAGACCCACAGGAATTTAGCTAGACACAAAAAAGGTGTGTGAGCAAAGACGCTACACACACCAATAGAATTAAACATCCTCACAGATTAATCTTAGACTTAGTCTTGATCCTGATCTGCGCCAAGCTCAAAGCGTGTAAATGAGATGATCTCGATCTTATCGGAAACTTCCTTTGAAACCTTCTCAGCAAGCTTAGAGATGCTGAGCTCTGAATCCTTAATGAACTCTTGCTCAGTCAAAACGGTCTGCTTGTAGAACTTCTCGATACGACCAAGAGCCATCTTCTCTTGGATCTCAGCGGGCTTACCAGACTGCTCAGCCTGTGCACGATAAATTTCCATCTCATGATCAATTACAGACTGAGGGATGTCCTCACGACGAGCTGAAATTGGGTTAGCTGCTGCTACCTGCATAGCAACATCACGTGAGAATTGCTTAAAGCTGTCTGCTTGTGCGGTTTCTGGCTTCTCGAAAGCAAATTTAACAAGAATACCAATCTTTCCGCCCATGTGAACATAAGAGCTAATTGCGCCTGTTCCTTCAACAGATTCAACGCAAATACGACTTAGATTCATATTCTCACCAATGGTATGAATCTTATCAACAAGAGCATCAGCTACACTTGAGCCCTCAAGATCCATTTCCTTAAATGCCTCAACACTAGCAGGCTTTTGCTCTGCAGCAGCCTTGGCTAATGACTGAGCAAATGAAACGAAGGTAGCATTGGTACCAACGAAGTCAGTCTCACACTGAAGCTCAACCATTGCAGCCTGACGAGCATCATCAGACACATAGCAAGCAACGGTGCCTTCATTGGTTGCACGGCCAGCTTTTTTAGCAGCCTGAGCAAGACCACGGGTACGTAAAACATCTACAGCCTTGTCAAGATCGCCCTCAGCCTCAACGAGAGCCTTCTTGCACTCCATAAAGCCAGCATCGGTCATTTCACGCAGTTGCTTTACCAAAGCAGCAGTAATCTCTGCCATTTATACATCCTCCTTATAAGGATTTACACTTCTTACATAGCTAATCTAGCAGATAATCTAGCTGAGGCAGTCTAGCTCAGCTAGATTTGTAGGATAGTTACAATTTATGCTTGCTCAGCAGGAGCCTCTTGTGCATCCTGTGCAGACTCTAACTCAGCCTCAGGAGCAGCCTCAGCTGCAGCACCCATCTCTTCAGCACTCATCTGCTCTTTGCCACTACCAGCAAGTGCTGCATCAGCCATGAGTGAGGTGATGAGCTGAACTGAACGGATAGCATCATCATTAGCAGGGATACCGAAGTCGATAAGGTCTGGATCAGAATTGGTATCCATCATTGCAATTACAGGAATACCAAGACGACGAGCTTCAGCAATTGCAATCTCTTCACGCTTGGTATCAATTACGAAGAGAGCCTGGGGAGCACGACGAAGCTCGCGAATACCGCCAAGGTTACGCTGAAGCTTTTCGAGTTCCTTACCAAGCAAAATCTGCTCTTTTTTAGGAAGAAGTGCCATACGGCCATCTTCATTCATAGCCTCAAGCTCTTCCATGCGGTTGATGCGCGTGCGCATGGTTACAAAATTGGTGAGCATACCGCCCAACCAACGAGAATTTACAAAAGGCATACCACAACGGCTAGCTTCTTCTTTAACAACCTCTTGTGCTTGTTTCTTAGTACCAACAAAAAGAATGGTGCCGCCTTTTGAGCTAAGATTGCGAACGAAGCTGTAAGCGCGATCAAGCTCAATTAAGGTACGCTTAAGATCAATGATGTAGATGCCATTGCGCTCACCAAAGATATATTGTTTCATCTTTGGATTCCAACGGCGAGTGTGGTGACCAAAATGTGATCCTGCATCAAGAAGAGTTTTGATGCTAACTTTCTGTGCCATATCTTACCTCCATTTAGGTTAGTCCTCTGCATGGGGTCATCCCTAGCCCACCACCAAAGAGTATTGGCACCGCTCTTTAGCACCTCGGTAGCTAAGTTATCCATGCATGTGTAATAAAAACAGCGCCAACTATAGTAGCACAAATTTGACCCTTTATAAACATTGATCTAACAGAATTATGAATGTGCTGTGTAACCTTATGGCTATCTAGACAATCTAATCTTGCTAGACAATTTTAAGCTTGAAAAGAACCTAGGCTCGAGGGTGAGCTTGCTTAAACGCTTTCTTAAGGCGCTCAGGGCTTACTTCAGTATAGATCTGAGTAGTCGACAGGCTTTCGTGACCCAAAAGTTCCTGAACGGTTCTTAAGTCTGCTCCCCCACTCAAGATATCGCTTGCAAAGGCGTGCCTGATAGCATGGGGTGAGAGCTTTCTATCTAGTCCTAAATCAATAAGATAGGCTTTTAAAATCCTACGGATAGCATCGGCAGATAGCCTATTTCCTCTGCTAGATAAGAAAACGGCTGGTTCTTTTGCCTTAGTTACAAAGTGCTGACGAACTTCATAAATATAACTACTCAATGCACAAACAGCTCTATCATGAAGTGGAACAATGCGCTCTTTTCGACCCTTACCAAACAACATAACTTGATGATTTTGTAGATCAAGCTGAGCCATATTAAGACCGCTTATCTCAGAGACTCGTGCCCCGCTGGCATAAAATAATTCAAAGAGCGCAAGATTTCTCAGGGATTCAGGATCTGCCTTAGAAGCAGCCTCAAAAATTGCTTCAAGATCCTTAGCTTTCATGGTTTTAGGCAGCCTTTTTTCAATTTTTGGACTATGAACTTGAGCTGCTACATTACTCTCAAGAACTTCTTGTTTAAGTAAAAAATTAAGAAAACTGCGTACCGCTGAGAGCTTTCTATTGCAGGTGCGTTTACTTAAACCTCTTTCACTTAAGAGCGTTAAATAAGCTCTGATATCACGGGGCTGCATGTCTTCAAGCTCAATGCTATCCTGCGCTAAGAATTCTAAAAAATCAGAAATGTCACAGCGATATGCGCGTAAGGTATGATCAGAGGATCCTTTTGAAAGATGAAGATGTCGCAAAAACTCTTCTTGGTAGCTTTTATATGCTTGCACACAGATCAGAGCTCCTCAGCTACGAATAAATCTTTACGCGACATAAGATAGCACTCAAGCGCCGCTTGAGCCCTATCAACATATGCTTGATAGCGTTGTGCCTTATTCTTAATCCTCTGTTCAAAGGGAGGCATGATACCAAAATTAACATGCATAGGCTGGTAATCTTGCGTCTCTTGCGAACTTGCATAATGCAGTAATGCACCAAAAACCGTCTCTCGTGGAAGTACAAAAGCTTCTCTATTATCTACATAACAAAGATAGTTAAGCGCTGCATACAAGCCTGAAGCTATGGCCTCAGTATAACCTTCAGTGCCAGAAATTTGTCCAGCAAAGCGTAGCCATGGTTTATCGATAAGAGCAAAGCTTTCATCAAGAAGTTTAGGAGCATTGATAAATGAGTTTTTATGCATAACTCCATAGCGAGAAAACTCCGCCTGTTCAAGACCAGGAATCATTGAAAAAATGCGCTTTTGCTCAGAAAATTTAAGATTAGTCTGAAAACCCACAAGATTATATGCTGAACGCTCAGCGTTTTCGGCACGTAATTGAACTACCGCCCATGGCCGTCTACCAGTTTGAGGATCGGTGAGACCCACAGGTTTAAGCGCTCCATAACGTAGAGCATCACGACCAGTTCTTGCTATTTCTTCAAGCGGCTGACATGCAGAGAAAAGCTCTCCTTTTTCAAATTCTTTAAGCAGGGTTTTTTCAGCACAGACAAGTTCATTGTAGAAACGATCATACTCATCCTTACTAAAAGGTGCATTTAAATAATCTGCTCCCCCCTTTCCATGACGCGATTCAGCAAAAAGCTTATCCATATTTAAGCTTTCTGCCTCAACTATGGGAGCTGCTGCATCATAGAAATTCAAGTACTCAGAGCCTAAGATCTTTTGCAAACTATTAAGCAAGGCTTCTGAAGCTAAGGGTCCGGCACAAATAATCCAATCCTGCTCCGGATCGAGCTCACATATTTCTTCATGTACAATCTCAATATTTGGCTCGGCCTTAAGTGCTGCATCAACTAATAAAGAAAACTGCTTTCTATCAACAGCAAGCGCCCCACCAGCCGGCACACGTGCTAAATCTAAATATTCAAAGAGCGTTGATCCCATAGTTTTAAGCTCACGTTTAAGTTGTCCTGCTGCCGAATCTTCACGCTCTGACTTAAAGGAGTTTGAGCAAACAAGCTCTGCAGGTAAATCTGTTTTATGGGCCTCAGAGCGCTTATGAGGTCTCATTTCAAATAGCCGCAGTTTTTGGCCTCTTCTAGCAAGACTTAGAGCACATTCACAACCGCTAAGACCTGCGCCCACAACATTGAGCACTCTTTGCTTATGTGAACAGGAAAGCTCTTGTTTTACTGGGCTCAGTTTTAACACGATATTTACCACTCCTCTAGCTTGGGTATTGTCATAGCATTAAAATATATATCTTAGAACTTAAGTTTCTATGCTAAGTAGGTACTTACTTGTAGGGCTATATCGCCCATCTCTTAATTTCACAACTAGCCCCTCCGTTTCATAGGCCATTAACATGCGTAAAACCTCTGAAATTTCAACGGCATTCCATTGAGCAAGTTCTGTAGGGGTGCACGGAGATGCTACAAGAGCCCGCATTATAGGCTCACTTATCGCCAGACGATCTTCCTGTAAACAGCTCGCCGCTTTATTCACTAAAGCCAAGCTACCTAGCTCTGTACTTAATAATAAGGCAAAAGCTTCTCTATCCCAAATAGGCAGCGCCCCATCCTCAATAAGCTTGTTGCAACCTCGTGAGCTAGAAGAAAAAATAGCTCCTGGGACTGCCGCTACTAAGCGGCCAAGATTTAAGGCGGCTTCTGCTCCACTCGTAGAGCCTGAAGGAAGGCCTGCTTCACTTAAGACAAGAGCTTTTGACAGGGCAGCAATTATCCTATTTCTCTTAGGGAAGGTCCACCGAAGAGGCTGAGTTTTCCATTTTTGCTCAGAAATTATACAACCTCCAGTATCTAAGACTTCTCTAAAAAAGGGGCCTGCAGATTTTGGATAACATACATCAGCTCCTGATCCCAATACCACTACATGCTTACCACCTGAATCTAAACATTGTCTTCCAGCAGCCTGATCACAGCCTACTGCTCCTCCCGAAATAACATGAAAACCTGCACTTACTGCTACTTGTGCAAGCATTTGAGAAGCCGCAAGACCATAAGGGCTTGCCTGCCGTGCACCAACAATTGCAATAAGGTTTTCACTTAACAGACTATAATCACCATAGCCGTATATACACTTTGGTGCATCATCTTCAAGCTCTCTTAGCTGTGCAGGATAATCCCTATCCCTGTAGCGCAGTTCAAATGAAGGGTGCTTTACTGCAAAATGCTCTCCTCTTTTTTGCATAAGCTAAGCCTCCTTAAGCTTCACGCTTAAACCAGGTGGGTTTAAAAGCTAAAGCCTCATACACATCATCAAGTTCAACTTGAGCTCTAAGATCTAAATCCGCAATACTTCGTGCAAGTCTCAAAACCTTAATATAAGAACGTGCTGATAAATGTGCTGCTTCAAATATTTTATTAAGCTTATTTTGATCCGCCTTCTTTATCTGACAAGCTTTAAATATCTTTATGCGCTCCACCTCTGAATCTGAGTTTAGCTCTTTACTTGCAAACCAGCTATTTCGTTCTTCTTTAAAACTACGAGCTGCTTGCACCTGCAAATAGAGTTCTTGGGAATCTAGCTCTTTGTGAGGACTCATTAGTTCTGAGAGACTTGGTCTAAAAAGCTCAACAGCCATATCAATCCTATCCATAAGAGGACCTCCCATCTTTGCTTGGTAGCGAACTATAGCTTGCTCAGAACATATACAGCGCCGCTCCTTATCGCCCAGATAACCGCAGGGACAAGGATTTGATGCAGCGATGAGCTGCACTTGGGAGGGGAAGTCAAATGCGCCTTCTAGCCTCACCACTTTAATTTTGCCTGCTTCCAAAGGCTGCCTTAATGCTTGCAATGTCTGCGCTTTGAACTCAGATAACTCATCTAAAAAGAGTACACCTGTATGTGCAAGCGAAAGCTCTCCTGGCATCACTGGTCTTCCCCCTCCCACAAGACCAGCAAGACTTATTGAGTGATGAGGCGCTCTAAAAGGGCGTAATCCATCTGCAATACTATCGAGTCCTTGTCCACAGATAGAGTGCATAAGCGCCGCTTGAAGCTGCTCTTGAGCACTAAGCCTCGGTAAAATACCCGGTAGTCGAGCAGCTAGCATCGTTTTTCCTGAGCCTGGACTGCCGGTCATAAGCAAAGAATGATTGCCAACTGCAGCTAAAACCAAGGCTCTTTTAGCCAGCTTTTGCCCTGCAACTTCTGCAAAATTAAGCTTATGTTGAAATTTGGAGCACGTGTTTGGGACTTGTAGACGCTCATATTCATGTAGCGAAAAATCACTAAGCCATCGAGCAACCCTTCTATCAACACCCTCTATACTTAGGCGCTCGCCGGGATGCGCTCCAGAGATCAAAGAGAGCTTTTGTTCTTGAGCAAGAAGTTCAAATGCAACCATGCCTCTGACTGCCTTTACTTTTCCGTCCAAAGAAAGCTCTCCAACCACTAAGCAGTCTCCAAAATGCTCCCAACTTACTTGCTTGGTGAGCAATAAAATCCCTAAAGCTATAGGAAGATCAAAGCCAGGTCCACTTTTGCGAATATCCCCAGGAGATAAATTAACTACAATATGGGCAGATGGGAACTTAAATCCTGCAGCCTTGAGAGCAGAGCGCACACGAGACCTCGACTCCTGAACGCTGGTATCAGCAAGGCCCACAATAGTTATCCCAGGTATTCCTCCGGAAATACTAAGTTCTACAGATACTGGAAGGGCCTGAGCACCCCTGAGCACTGCACTATTAATTGATATTGAAGCCATCCTTAATACCCATCTGCCTCAAAGGCATTTAAAACATAACGTAAATTTAAATGCTCCGCATCATGGATACTTAGACCTATTACATCAAAGCGCAGTTCTTCTTGGGGATTATCAGAGCGTGCCAGATAATATGAGGCAAGTTTAATATATTGCTCTTGCTTCCTTTTATCTACGAACTCTTCAGGACTACTTAATCTTGTGTCTTTTCTTCCTTTTACCTCAATGAAAACAAGATGACCATGAGAATCTCTGGCTATAATATCAACCTCTCCAAAAGCTGTGCGCCAGTTTTTATGAAGTATTCGCCATCCGATTTTTAACAAAAATTTACAGCTCACCATCTCGGCATACGAGCCAAAGTCATGAGGGTTGAGGTTTTCAGGAGCTCCTGGTGGACTTTGATAAGCAAGAATTTCCTTTTCTAGTTCACTTAAATCTTCTTCTTTAAGTTCCACTCCCTTATCGGGCAGAAGTTCATTTACCTCTTTAAAACTAAGATTACTCAAAACAACTCCTTTCTAATGCTTAAATCTGGAATTGTTATCTTAGAAGAGCCCTTCATCAAAAAGCTCATAATAAACTTAAGTGAAACTAAATTTGAATTATCAGGATTTGAATTATCAAGATTAGAGAAGCGCATCAAGGCATTAATAGACTATTAGTTGAATCATTTAGGAAAGATTGAAACCTGCATAAAATGTATCGATAAAAGCTCAATATGGTCTTGATACACAAGCTCAACAAGTATTTATTTCAAACAGTCTAAACTTAAAAGAGTGAATCTTGTAAAGAGAAATTCTTGCAAAATGATTTTCGGTGTAATGGCGATAAACCATAGCACTCAAGGGCAGCTATATGATCTGCTGAGCCATAACCTTTAGAATGCGCAAATCCATAGTTTGGATAAAGCTTGTCGTATTCTTTCATCAGCTCATCTCTGCTTACTTTTGCAAGGATTGAAGCAGCACTAATGCAAGCAAGCTTAGCATCTCCTTTAACCTCAGCATGCTCCAATGGGTGTATACGCAAGGGCACGCCATCAATTAAAACCGCCTTTATAGGTTTATCAATGAGCTCAATTGCATCACTCATAGCCTTGCGCAAAGCTGCAGAAATACCATAATGATCAATAAATTCAGCTTCAATATGGACAAGGCTATAGGCTTTTGCCAGCTCTTTTATTTCTACCGCAAGGAGCTCTCTCTTATGAGGATTAAGCTTTTTAGAGTCATCAAGCCCAAGTATCAAAGGGTAGCTGGGCAAAGCTACCGCTGCAACGGTCAAGGGCCCTGCAAGTGAGCCTCGTCCCACCTCATCTAAACCTAAGATAAGACCCTCTTCATTTGAAAGAGAATTATGGGCAGAAATCTCATCAGCAAGTTTATACATATAGCTATATAAGCCTTGGATTCGTATAAGTTCTTCTTTGTGCTTTTCTTGCTGTTTACGTGCAGCCTTACAAGCTGCTTGAACAAGCCTGCGTGGATCGTCTGCATAACGCTCAAGCAAGCTGTCAAGCTCACTGCCGCTAGCCGTTTTTATTTGAGCAGCTATATCCTGAGCTCGTAGGTTTACAGCCATAGACGATCTCCAAACAAGTTAAAGAACTAGATGAGTTATAAGAGCTAAAAGTATTGTGATATCCAATAGCTTAAAAAAGGCTAAAAGCTATTAAAAAGAGCAAAGCCGCCTCAAAAGAGACGGCATAGATGCATAGTATAGTTGAGAGATACCAGCGATTATTTAATGCGCTTTTCACGAAGAACGGCAGCCTTACCAATGCGATCACGCAGATAATAAAGCTTAGCACGACGATGCTCACCGTGACGAACTACTTCTACCTTATCGATCTTTGGTGAATGCACAGGGAAGGTACGCTCTACACCCACACCAAAAGAAATCTTACGAACGGTAAAGGTCTCGCGGCTAGAACCACCACTCTTACGAATGATATCTCCCTGGAAAACCTGAATACGCTCACGATCGCCCTCTTTAATGCGATAGTGTACCTTTACGTGATCTCCCACACTAAACTCTGGAAGATCCTCTCTAATTTGTTGACGCTCGATTGCGCGGATGATATCCATATTTGTTTTCCTGTTCTATCTCTCAATTTTTTATTATTCATGCCTCTAGCAGCTAAAAGATACTAGGGCAGATTAGACACAATAAGGTATTATACTCAATTCCCTACATTAAAACAAGCCCTTATATAAAAAATTTCAAAGCAGCGTATGAGACTACCCCTACCAGTATGCATAAACTTAAAGATTTGGTTTTGCAAGCCACTATAATCACTGGTATACAAGCTATAAGAGAAATTAGATCTGCCATAGAATGAGCATGCAGGACCTTATCATTTAAAAGATCATTAGCGACAAGTGCAGAAAAGGCTGCAACTGGTATAAGCTTTAAAATACGGGTAGTAGACTCTGAGAGGTCTTTACCTGATAAAAGCATTAAAGGGGCTACACGATAAAATGCGATACTTAGACAGCTTACTGCAAAAACAAGCCAAAAATTACTGAGAACGTCCAAAAAATACCCCCGCTACTACCCCACTTAAGGCTCCAAACATAATAGCAAAACTTGGAATATCCATAAGTTTTGCAGCTAATACTCCCATAAAGCTTACAGCGACCACCACTGGAAATGCACCTGACTTCTCCTGAAGACAAAGTAGAGCAAGAAAGATTGAAGTCATAGAAAAAGCCGCTATATCTTGTGGAATTTCAAATGCCTCTGCGATAAGAGCACCGCTCACATTAGCAACTATCCAGGAAAGATGGCAAGCCAAATTAATAAACATTAAAAGCCGCGGATTTGTTGCCCCTGCTTGATATCGTGACAAAGCTAAGGCAAATGATTCGTCTGTTACATACAAAGCAGAGGCGAAACGCTGAGCTTTGCTTACTCCCTTAAAGTAAGGAGATAAGGCAGCTGAATAGAGCATATGGCGTGCGTTTACCGATAAAAGTGAAACAAATGAGGACAAAAGAGGAATTCCTGCAAAAATAAAACCTGGAAGCATAAATTGACCTGCACCAGAATAGAAAAATACTGAGAGTAGGATAATTTGGAACATACTAAAGCCTGCAGTATGTTCCAAAATGCCGCATGGTATAGCCAAGATTAGATACCCCACCATAACAGGCCATGATAATTTTAGAGCCTCTTTAAACTCTGTAAAGAGTGCTGCAGCACAAATCCCCATGTATAAGCCCCAGCTAGATACAAAAAGCTTTCTAGATACTCCAACTCTTTGGGATAAAAAGCTGCTCATAGGTACGTATTGCATACCTATCAGTCATGCCAGCCACATAATCTACAACCTGAGTCGAGGGATCATCCCCAGCATGCAGGCGGTATTCCACGGGCACTTCATCCAAGTGTTCTATATAGTAACTAAAGAGCTCTGTTACCAAATTAAAAGCACGCGGTATTTCTTTTAACGCGTCTCTTGAAGTATACACTTTTTTGAATAAAAATGCCCTGAGTTCCATCATTGCATCCCAGACCTTGGGCGACATTTGAATATCATCAACTTTGAGGGAATGTTCAACCATATCATGCACCATAGTTGAAATACGCTGAGACGAATTGTAACCAAGGACCTTATGGGTTGAGGCCGGTAGGTCACTCTCTGAAATAAGCCCTGCTCTAATGGCATCATCTATATCATGATTAACATAGGCTATTCTATCTGCGGTTGCCACTATCCTACCTTCAAAGGTAAAGGCGCGCTGTTTACCATTGTGGCACAGGATACCATCTAAAACCTCACGGGAAAGATTCAAACCTTCTCCCCTGTTTTCTAATTTTTCAACTACACGAACTGACTGCACTGAATGACGATACAGGGTTGTATTCTCTTTTAAAATTGGATCAAGACCGCGATGCTGCGCGAGAGCATAAGAAAGTGCGTCTTCACCAGTATGCCCAAAGGGGGTATGACCAAGGTCATGACCTAATGCTATTGCCTCAGTAAGATCCTCATTAAGTGAAAGAGCGCGTGCTATAGCCCGTGCAATTTGGCTAACTTCAAGAGTATGAGTAAGCCTTGTTCTATAATGATCACCCTCTGGAGCTAAAAACACCTGAGTTTTATGCGAAAGCCTTCTAAAAGATTTAGAATGTAAGATTCTGTCTCTATCACGCTGAAAGGCGGTACGCATATCATCAAGTTCAATATCCTGAGCGCGCCCCATACTAAAGGTGCTTTTAGTAGCGCCCGCAGCCAGGCTAAGCTCTTTCTCTTCTAATTCCTGACGATAACTTAATTTAAAACGAGATTCCTTATCATTCATAGCTAACTCCTCTGCTGTATCTTTCTTGCATTCAGCTTATCAAGTCACTATGACATCAATTTTTATGCATAAATTGCTCCATAATTTACACATATTTGTCCTAAAGCCTATAAGCATCTAAACCTTAGAAGCACTAAACCCTAGCCCCCTATAATTCCTATATGCCATCTTAAATGCAGCAAAGGCCCGCTACTCCTTACTCCTATATGCCTAAATAACAAAGAAGAGCTGAGACCCCCTGGCCCCAGCCCTTCTAGTAATATCGTAAATAAGCAAATCAGATAATTTGACTATCTATCTTTGCCTATCTTTGTCTATCTTCACCTATCTATTATCGGAAACCTTAGTATCCTTAGCGAGCTTAGCCTGAGCTGCTGCAAGACGAGCCAGAGGTACGCGATACGGTGAACAGCTTACATACTCAAGACCAATCTCATAAAAGACCTTGATAGATTCTGGGTCACCACCATGCTCTCCGCAAACCCCCAAGTGAATATGAGGATTGCTGCTTCTACCACGCTCGCAACCCATCCTTACCAGCTCAGCAACGCCCTCATCGATAGTTTCAAAGGGGTTACGTGGCAAGATCTTTTGATTGAGATACTGAGGAATAAATTTAGCTTCTACATCATCTCGTGAAAAACCAAAGGTAGTTTGTGTAAGATCATTAGTTCCAAAGCTAAAGAAATCTGCAACCTTTGCAAGATCATCAGCCTTAACTGCAGCGCGAGGCAACTCCACCATGGTTCCAATAGGAATATCCAAGCTCACCTTATGAGATGAAGAGATTTCTGCAATAATTTCTTCTGCCTCTTTGCGCAACAACGCAAGCTCATTATAGCTAGCTACCAAAGGAATCATAATCTCTGGTTTAGGATCAAGGCCCTGAGACTTAAGCTCAGCTGCTGCAGTAGCAATTGCTCGAACTTGCATACGTGGAAGTTCAGGATTTACCAAAGCAAGACGGCAACCCCTTAAGCCCAGCATGGGGTTAGCTTCAGACATGCCATCAATCTTTTCAAGGAGGCTGCGTTTTTGGGCGATAAGTTCCTTATCGGCACCTTGAAGTTCAAGCTTTGCAATTTCAACCTCAAGCTTGCGAGGATCATCCAAAAACTCATGTAGTGGTGGATCAAGGAGGCGTACTGTTACGGTTTTTCCATCCATCTCCTTAAAGATTTCTAAGAAATCCCCTGTTTGAGCCTCCAGCAAATCCCTTAAAGCGCGCTCTTTAATTTCTTCAGAACCACCTAAGATAAAGGATTGAATAATGTTTTTACGATCACCCAAGAACATGTGTTCTGTTCTACAAAGACCTACGCCTTCTGCCCCAAAATCACGAGCAAGTGCAGAATCTTCTGGATTATCGGCATTAGCCCTAACACCTAAATCTCTAATTTCATCTGCCCAGCTTAAGATGGTCTCTAAATCACCGGAGAGCTCTGGAGAAATAAGCTTTACCTCTCCAAGGACCACTACACCGCTAGTTCCATCAATGGAGATAATGTCACCCTCATGCAATACGATATCGGTGCCGCCAACAATAACCTCTTTCTTAGCAGCATCGATCTTAAGCGCGTCAACACCGCATACACAGGGAGCACCCATACCACGTGCAATAACCGCCGCATGAGAGGTTTTGCCACCATGGGAGGTCAATATTCCCTCTGCAGCTATCATTCCTGCAAGATCATCTGGGTTGGTCTCCCAACGTACCAAGATAACCTTTCTTCCTTCAGCAACTGCCTCAACAGCATCTTTTGCGCTAAAGACCACCTCTCCAACAGCTGCTCCAGGTGAAGCATTAAGACCACGAGCAATCACCTTATAATTTTCACTAGAGTCAAACTGTGGATGCAAAAGCTGATCAAGCTGTGAAGGGTCTACGCGCATCAAGGCTTCTTCTTTAGTGATAAGCCCTTCGCTTACCATATCTAAAGCAATCTTCAAAGCGGCAGGGGCAGTTCTTTTACCTACGCGTGTTTGAAGCATCCAAAGCTTACCTTGCTCAATGGTAAATTCAATATCGCACATATCGCGATAATGATTTTCAAGAATAGAGAAAACCTCTTCTAATTCTGCGCCTGCAGACTCAAGTCCTGGATTTTCTTTTAGGCTCACTATGGGCTGGGTATTTCTAATACCTGCAACAACATCCTCACCCTGAGCATTCACCAGGTAATCACCATAAAACTCTTTTGTTCCGTCTGCTGGATTTCGTGTAAAGGCTACACCTGTTGCTGAGGTTTCTCCCTTGTTGCCAAAGACCATAGCCTGAACATTAACCGCAGTTCCCAATTCATCAGAGATCTTATTTTGACGGCGATAAATAACGGCGCGTTCATTCATCCAAGAACCAAATACTGCCTGAATAGCAAGCTGTAACTGTACAGAAGGATCCTGTGGGAAGCTTACCTTTCCGCTAGCATTTTTAAGTTCTGGATGCTTTTCAGCAGACACCTCTTGAGCAAAAATTTCCTTAAATTCAGAAACCAACTCTTTTAAGTGAGTGGCTGATAATTCATTATCGCCCTTTACCCCAGCCATCAATTTTTTTGCAGTAATAGCGTTTTCAAATAGATCGCCATCAACATCCATTACTACCTTTGAAAACATCTGGATAAAACGACGATATGAGTCCCAAGCAAAGCGCTCATTTTCAGTCTGGGCAATAAGACCTTGAATAGATTCATCATTAAGACCCAGGTTTAAGACCGTATCCATCATACCTGGCATTGAGAAAGGCGCACCTGAGCGCACCGATACCAACAAAGGATCAGAGGGGTCACCAATACGCTTGCCAATTCTTTGCTCCAGATCCTCTCGATATGAAGCAATTTCTTCTAAAGCACCCTCTGGCCAGGTATTATCTGCGTTTGCATATTCAACGCAGGTCTGGCAGCTAATAGTAAATCCTGGAGGAACAGGCAGGCCAATTTTAGCCATTTCAGCAAGATTTGCACCTTTTCCGCCCAAAACGAACTTCATAGATGCTTCACCCTCGGTAACATTATTACCCTGAAGATCCTTGCCAAAGGCATATACGCGCTTAGTCTCAGACACAATTTCTCCTTTGAAAGTAGGCGTTAAAACCTGTCTATAAAACCTGTCTATAAAACCTGTCTATAACTATAACAGTTTACTGAGCTTATGCGTCAGCTTGAGATTGATTTTGCTTAAAACGAGCCAGTTCGGCTGCCTCAAAATACATTAAAATTTCTTGAGCGGTTTCCTCAACCGCTTTATTGTCAGTTCTTACCACTATGCAGCCCAGTTTACGCATCAAGGCGCGTGCCTCTTTTAGCTCATCTTCTATAAGCAAAGGTTCAGCATAAGAACCTGCTGCTGCTCGGGCCTCATCAGTACCCAAGCGCCTATATCGTATTTCCGATAAGATCTGGGGCGTAGACAAAAGTCCAAAGATTCTATGAGGCTCAAGATCAAAGAGTTCTCGTGGTGGCTCTACGCCAGGAGCTAGTGGAACATTAGCAACCTTATAGCCTTGAAAGGCCATATACATTGATAGCGGAGTTTTTGAAGTTCTGGACACACCAATCAAAACTATATCTGCAAGTGCAAGTTCATTGGTGTTGCGACCATCATCATGATTAACAGAAAACTCCATAGCCTCAATGCGCCTAAAATAACGGGCATCTGTACGTCGTATAGCACCTGATTTACCAGAAGGAACTTCACCCGTAAGTTTAGATAAGGCCTCCACGCTAGGACCTAGCAAATCCACTGCTACACAGTCTCTTCTTTCAAGCTCCCACTTGATTTCTTCTCTAAAGATGGGGTCTGCAATAGTATAAAAAACTACAAATTTTCCTTGTGCTACAGCTTCGTCTGAAGGCTTATGAGAATCCAAAAACTGTTTAACTTGTTCTAAGTTTTGAGTCTTAGGTAGGCGCTGAATATGAACTGCACCACTTGAAAATTGAGAGGCTGCAGCTAAGGCTACATCAGCAGCGGTATCTCCCAAGGAATCTGATATTACGTGCACCGTTGGGACATATGCAGCGCAGCAACCAAAATCTACGCTTAAGCCATCCTCGCAAAAGCTGCTGTGAGATATATTTTCCACTCAAGCCCCCTCATAAGATTTGAGCTCTCCTTAATAGAAAGAGAGCTCAAGGATAATCATGTATTACTATTACTTAACAAGCTGTCCAACATCTGCAAGCTTTAAAAAGACCTCAACGAAACTGTTAAGAAGTTTAAATCTATTCTCACGAATCTTTTGATCGGGGTCTGCAACAAAGACCTCTTCAAAGAAGCTATCAATAGGTTGGCGAAGTGATGCCAGTGCATCCATTGCCTCTTTGTATGCTTGTTTTGCCAAGGCTGCATCAAGTTTAAGCTGAACCTCATGTAAAGCTTGAGCAAGTTCATTTTCAGCCTCAACAAATAAACTTGCATCATAGTCACAACCCAAAGAAGTATCAGTTAAATTGCGGGCTCGTGAAAAAGCAACGCCTAGATCAACAAAAAGTTCAGGTGCTTGCTTGCGCGCTTCTTCAAGTGCTGCAAGGCGTGCAAAGAAATCATGAGGCCTCAAAAGGATTTTTTGGGCAGCAGCGCTTACCGCAGCTACAGAATCATGAGCAAAAGACATCTCTTTAGCTCTTACTTCCATGCGCGTTCTAAAGAAGTCTCTTAACTGCTTTAAAACAGCATCATAATCAAAATCAAGCTGAGTCTCATATTGCTTCAATGCATAAGCTAAGGATTTGTCTAGAGAAATAGCAGGCTCTTCAAGCAAGATAGAAATTACTCCAAGCGCGGAGCGCCTGATGGCATAAGGATCAGATGAACCACTTGGTGCCTGTCCTAAAGCAAAAATACCTGCAATAGTATTAAGTTTATCAGCTAGAGCACAAAGGCGGGCAACAAAGGTGCTGGGAAGTTCATCATCTGCAAAGCGAGGTTTATAATGCTCTGCAATTGCAGTGCAAACCTCAGGGTCTTCGCCGCTTAAGGCTGCATAATACGAACCCATAACACCTTGTAGAGAGGTAAATTCAACAACGGCATTAGTGACAAGATCACACTTAGCTAAAAGTGCAGCACGCTGAGCTAGTTTTGCCACATCTTCAGAGCTTTCTGCAATGCCTGCCATGTAAGCTGCAAGCTCACTCATGCGCTGAGCTTTTTGTGCAACACTACCCAACTTATCCTGGAAGACAATCTTTTCAAGCTGAGGGAAATATGAGTCCAAGGGGCGCTTAGAATCCTCAAAATAGAAAAAGGCTGCATCAGAGAGACGCGCGCGAACCACCCGCTCATTACCATCAACAATAATCTTTTCGCACTCAGGCTTACCATTTGAAGTGACGATAAAACCGTTACTTAATTTTTGATCCTTATCATACAAGGGGAAGTAGCGTTGATGCTCAAGCATAGCATCAGTAATAATCTCTTTGGGGATTTGCAAAAACTCCTCATCAAAATGAGCAAGCATGGCTGTGGGCCATTCAACAAGGTTTACTACCTCTTTAAAGGTGGATACAGGAATATCAGCCTTGCAGCCAGTCTGCTTTTCAATTTGCGATATCCCCTCTTTAATCTTCTGGGCACGCTTATCTTGATCAACAATAACCTTACAGCTCAAGAGCTCATCTTCATAGTTAGAAGCTGAGCTAATCTGGCATCCACCTGGGCAAATTAGCCTATGGCCTTGTGTTTCATTAGAAGCCTTTATGTCACCAAAGCTTACATCAATAACTTGATCATCTAAAAGCGCAAGAAGCCAACGAACGGGACGAGCAAAGCGCTCTGCACCTGAGCCCCAGCGCTGGGAACGAGGCCAAGAGATCTCCCCAATAAGTTTTGACATAAGCGGGGCTAAAAGCTCAGCTGCATCTTGTGAGGGCTTACTTATAGTACAAAAAACGTAGTCTTTGCCCTCTTCCTCTTGAATAAAAAGGTCCTCTACAGCTAAGCCCTTACCACGGGCAAAGCCTTCCGCTGCCTTGGTAGGCTTTCCTTGTGCATCAAAAGCAATGGAAGCGGCAGGTCCTCTTAAGCATTGCTCTAGAGCCTCGGTTTTGTCGGCAAGCCCCTTTACACAAAGCGCAATCCTCCTGGGAGTATATAAAACCCTTAGTTCCTCAAAATTTAGACGAAGTTCTTTAAGTGCCAGCTGGGCTTTTTCTTTTAATTCCTCTGCAGCTGGATATAAGTCAAGAGCTGGTAGCTCCTCGGTACCAATTTCTAATACAAAATCTTTTACCATGATATACTCCTGGCTGCTTAATGAGTAGTTGACACTAAATTAATATGGCTTTTCTCAGGGGCGCTTTTTTCTAAGGCCTCCTTGCTTGCCACATGCTCTAGATATGATTCACAGCAAAGCTTGGCAAGGGTTCTAACACGCAGGATATAAGCTGTGCGCTCTGTTGCAGAAAGAGCTCCTCGCGCATCTAAAATATTAAAAGCGTGCGAACATTTTAAGACACAGTCATAGGCTGGCAGAGGTAAGTTATGCTCTAAGGCTACATGGCATTCTTGCTCAAAATCATTAAACTTATTGCGCATGAGATCAATATTGGCAATCTCAAAGTTATAGCAAGAATTTTCACGTTCATTTTCTAAAAATACATCGCCATAGGTGAAAACTTTGCCGGTATCAGAGCTGTTCCAAACAAGGTCATAAACAGAATCTACACCCTGAATATACATAGCCAGACGCTCTAGACCATAGGTTATCTCTACAGGAACAGGAGAACACTCTATACCACCAACTTGCTGGAAGTAGGTAAACTGCGTTACCTCCATGCCATTAAGCCAAACTTCCCATCCAAGACCCCAGGCTCCCAGGGTTGGGCTTTCCCAGTCATCTTCAACAAAACGCACATCATGATCAGTAGGTTCAATACCAATAGCACGCAGAGAATCCAAATAGAGCTCTTGAGCATTTTCAGGAGAAGGCTTCATAATTACCTGAAATTGATAATAATGCTGCAGACGATTGGGGTTTTCACCATAGCGGCCATCTGTTGGACGGCGACTAGGCTGAACATAACAGGTGTTCCATTCTCCAGGACCCAAAGACCTTAAGGTTGTGGCTGTATGAAAGGTACCTGCACCTACCTCTGAATCATAAGGCTGCAAAACCACACAACCCTTTGAAGCCCAAAATCGTTGCAGCTCTAAGATAATATCCTGAAACGTCATGGCATCCTGCTTCATCTATGCTCCTTTATCCTATGGATAGCCCTTTTGTAAAACTTACATGAGGCTTATTCTATTAAATGGCCAATATCTTAGCACGGCATGACCGGTAATATCGGAAAAGGGAACAGGTCCAAAATAGCGAGAATCCGCTGAGTTAGTCCGGTTATCCCCCATAACCCAAACATAACCACTTGGTACCGTATAGGGATAGCTTAATTCTATACTATTAATGGTCTGAGGAAGTGCCTGAGAAGGAAGTCCGTGGGTGTATTCTTCATTTTGTTCTTTACCATTGAGATACAACTTGCCATCTTTAAAATCTATAGTATCACCCTCAACAGCAATCACACGCTTGATAAGGGTTTTATCATCCCCCAGCGGATCTTTAAAGGTTACTATCTCTCCAGGTTGAACATAGCCCTTAAATTTAAAACTAAGTTTTTCGGCAAAAATTCTATCTCCCACTTGAATTGTGGGCACCATAGAGGTACTTGGTATTTCATAAGGCTCAATCACAAAAAGTTTAACAGGATACATTATTACTACAACAGTAACCACAACCAAGAGATACTCTAATAAAGAACGTGCAAAACTTGGTCGCTTCTTGGCTTGTTTATCCTGTGATTTAAAATGATTTCCGCCAGAGGAAGACAATCCCTGCTGATATTGTTCTGAGCTTTGATATTGCTGTGACGGTATATAAAACTCTTCTGTCTTAGACATCATAGTCTCCATTAGTTTTAGCTAAAAACTCATCCACAAAGGCTTGCTCTTCAGGTCTTAAATCAAGTTTTCCGATAAGGTCGGGGCGTCGCTTAAGAGTTCTCTCTAAAGAATTGCGCCTTCTCCAAGCATCAACAGCTTGGTGATTGCCACTCAATAATACCTCAGGAACTTTTAGACCACGATATTCTGCCGGACGAGTGTATTGTTCATATTCAAGTAAACCTGAGCCAGAAAATGACTCGTCTTCAGAACTTTGCTCATTTCCCAAGGCTCCAGGTAAGAGACGCACAATTGCATCTGTTACTACCATAGCAGCAAATTCCCCACCCGTCAGTACATAATCACCTAAAGAAATGCAATAATCAGCTAAAGAATAAACTCGTTCATCAAAACCTTCATAACGACCACAAACAAAGATAAGACGTTCTTCCCCTGACAGCTCTTGAGCTAGACTTTGGGTAAATCTTTGACCCGTGGGAGTAAAAAAGATAATTTTAGCGGCGGGTTTATCGGCAGCACAAAGCTCATCTAAGGCTTCAAAGACTGGGGCGCACTTCATAAGCATCCCCTGACCACCGCCATATGGTTCATCATCTACTGAGCGATGTTTATCATGAGTCCAATCACGAAGATCATGAGCCTTAAAGCTCCATAGGCCCTTTTCTTGGGCCCTGCCTAATATTGACTGCGATAAGGGCTCAAACATTTCTGGAAAGACTGATAAACTCTCTACCTGCAACATCTTTAAACCTCAAGTTCTGATGATGTATCTACGTTAAGTTCAAGTAAATCCTTTGGCAGATTAAGCAGCAAGCTATTCTCGTCATAAGAACAAACAAAGGCATCCACAAAAGGTACAAGCAGCTCTGGATAGCTTTTACTATCAAGTACCAGGAGACTTTGATACTCCCCTTTAATATGCTCTTTCACATAGCCCAAAAAGCCTGCAGTCTTATCATAAACCTCAAGGCCGATTAGTTCATCTTCTACTTCTATCTCAAAATCTTCTTCCTTAAAACCCCAGGATAGAAGCTCAGCACATGAAACTAAAACTTGAGGATTGGGTAGAGATAAAAGTTGCTGAGCAGTTTCAAGAGAGTCTACAGATTCAAAACGTACCAGGAAGGCATCCTTGTGCTCACGAATAGAGCAGACTTTAGTAAAAGACTCTATTTTGCATAAAGGTGGGCAGAGGCAGACCTTCATATCTTCTTGCAATATAAAAGGGAGCCCTTCTGCACTCTGGCAGACAAGCTCCCCGTTTATTCCATGTGTAGAAATGATATGAGCTGCAGAAACAAAGCAAAAGGCAGAGCTTTGCTTGTTCACTAACCTAGCACCTCAACTTCTGTACTCAAATTATAGCGCGTACCCATAGCATAGGCTAAGGTTCTAATGGCCTTAATTACGCGCCCACGCCTACCAATGATCTTACCAATATCATCTTCTGCTACCCCAAGTTCTATGAGGCAGGAGTTATCATCTCTATCAGTAACATCTATACTAAGTTCTTCTGGATGATCAACTAAGGAAGCAACCAGATACTCAACTAAATCAGCTACCGCATCACTGGGTAGCTGAGTTTCAAGCATAGCTTCTGTTTCTGTCATTAAGCACCCTTGCGTGCAGTCTCAATAAGACGCTTAACAGTGTCAGTTGGCTGAGCACCCTTAGCAATCCAAGCATCTACCTTCTCAAGATCAAGCTCAATTAAGGAAGGCTGCTTAAGTGGATTATAACGACCGACCTGCTCAATCAAACGGCCATCACGTGGTGCACGTGAATCTGCTACAACTACACGATAGTAAGGTGCCTTTTTAGCGCCGTGACGGGCGAGGCGAATCTTAACTGCCACTTATATCTCCTCTAAATACTTATGGTGACCGGTTTTTTGGAAGTATCTTTCACTCAGTCACACTTATACTTCAATAGCAAAACTATATTCTACAACATATTTCTTAGTTTGTGTAGGGCATTTTGTATTATTTGAAAGGCGCTTCACACAGCGCTTCACACTCGCTCAAGCGGGATCTATCCCACAAGGCTATTTCATGCCCATTTGCCTCATGAGGTCTTTAAGCTCCGACATATTTCCCATACCAGGAAAAGACCTCATACGCTTAGACTTTTTGCCACCCATACTTGAGCGTAGCTTATTCATCATCTTTGAGGCTTCCATAAATTGCTTAATCAACTGGTTTACATCATATACCTCAACGCCAGCGCCCTTAGCAATGCGCACGCGTCTTGAACCATTAATAATCTTAGGCTTAAGACGCTCTTCTTTAGTCATAGCTCGAACGATGGCCTCCATGCGATCAACTTGTTTTTCATCAAACTTTGATGAACCCAAGATCTTATCGCCACCAGGAAGTGAGCTCATAATAGAGGCAAAACCGCCCATTTTTCTAATGGACTGAATTTGTGTCAGGAAGTCTTCAAAAGTAAAGCCTTCACGCATAATGCGCTCGGCATCTTCAATCTGTTTTTGATCGGCGGCTTGCTGTGCTTTTTCAATAAGTGAAACTACATCACCCATGCCTAAGATTCGCTTAGCCATGCGATCAGGATGAAACACCTCTAGCGAATCAGGCTTTTCTCCGCGTGATACAAACTTAATGGGCTTACCGGTAACTGAACGCACCGACAGAGCTCCACCACCGCGGGCATCGCCGTCAAGCTTAGAAATGATAACGCCATCAAAATCAAGCTCTTGGGAAAATGCCTCAACCACAGTGACAATGTCTTGACCCGTCATAGCATCAACTACCATGAGGACCTGATCAGGTTTTACTGCGGCCTTAATAGCAGCTGCCTCACGCATCATTTCCTCATCAACATGCAAACGGCCCGCTGTATCAACAATGACAACATTTTTAAGATCATCAACGGCAAAACGTATGGCTTCTTGCGCAATCTTTACAGGATCTTTTCCATCTCCCCTATAAACCTTAACATCCAGCTCTTTACCTAGGGTTTCCAGCTGATCTGCTGCAGCAGGGCGATAAACATCACAGGCAGCAAGTACCGGTGCTTTCCCCTGCTTTTTTAAAAGATATGCTAGCTTGGCAGCTGCCGTAGTTTTACCAGAACCCTGCAGGCCCACCAGCATAATGACATTGGGAATGCGAGAAGAAAGAACCAGGCGAGATTCTGTAGACCCCAAAAGATCTGTAAGCTCTTGCAA
>JAEZZM010000016.1 GCA_023418575.1 Actinomycetes bacterium
TTTCTACCGAAGCTGAACTTAGCCTTGAACAGGAGCCTTTGTATGCAAAAAAAGAAAAAGTAGTAGCTTCATTAAGATCTGGCATTGCCCATCTTTTTAAACATAAAGCTGTTCACTATTTTAATGATGTAGCTCAAATCCAAAGCCCTCAGTCAGTGCGCTTACTTAATAGTCAAGAGGAAATAAGCTGCACCAAGGCTTTGGTAATTGCTACAGGCTCAGAGGTGCTTTTGCCTCCCATCGAGGGCATTGAGCTAGCCTTAACCAGTGATGATCTTTTGGCAAAGCCCCATGAGTTTCAGTCCTTAGCCATTATTGGTGGGGGAGTCGTTGGCTGTGAGCTTGCAGATTATTATGCACGCCTTGGCGTGAAAGTGCATATTTTTGAAGCCTTAGAAAGCATTTTGGCGCGTATGGATGCAGATCTCTCAAAGTTTGTATCCACCCAATTATTCAAAAGACAGGGCATCAAAATCAATTGTTCTTGTCAGGTGCAGAGATTAGAGCAGCTTACGCAGGGGGCCGAGAGCAAAATTAGAGTGCATTACCTTGATAAACAGCAAGAAGCAAAAAGCTTTGATGTAGATGCGGTTTTATGTGCCGTTGGTAGAAAAGCATATACCACTGATCTATTTAGTGAAAGCTATATTCAAAGGTATGGACTTCCTTCAATGCAGCGCAGCTCTTTAGAGGTTTCCGATAAAAGCTTTGAGACTAGCCAAAAGGCTGTTTATGCTTTGGGTGATGTGCGCTGGGGATCTTCTCAGCTTGCTCATGCTGCAAGTGCAGAGGCTCAATATTTAGCTGAGCAGCTCTTTAGCGAGCAGGGTTCTAGTATAGATTTAAGCCTTAATCCTGCCTGTATTTATCTGTCACCAGAACTTGCAAGTGTTGGTCTCAGTCTTGCTCAGGCAGCAGAAAAAGGCATAGATGCGCAGGAATCCCGTTTTGATATGATCGCAAATTGTCGCACTAAGATTGAAGGGCATTCCCGCTCATTTATTAAGCTTGTCTATGAGAAAGAGAGCTTAAAAATTCTGGGTGCACATTTAGCTTGTGAGCGTGCCTCAGATATGATAATGCATCTGAGCATGGCCATTCATAAGGGCTTAAGCATGAAAGATTTGGGTGATATTATTTATCCGCATCCCAGCTATTGTGAAGCCTTTGATCTTTTAGCTTCGCAAATTGCGTAGATTGCGTGAATGAAATCTTCTAAAGGGTCCTTGCTATAAGTTTTTCTTGAGTGGGGACTCTTAAAGTGTCATAATATCTTCTTGTGAAATTGCGTGGACGATTAGCTCAGCTGGCAGAGCAGGGGACTCTTAATCCCAAGGTCCAGGGTTCGAACCCCTGATCGTCCACCAGTCTTTTACTTCATTATGGTGGACGTAGCTCAGTTGGCAGAGCAACGGGTTGTGGTCCCGTAGGTCGAGGGTTCGAGCCCCTTCGTCCACCCCAGCTATCACCATCAAATTCATCGTCAAAAAGTGCATAAACTGGGCTAGCAGAAGGTTAGGTATGCTATTCTGCTTTCTTTTATTGCTATGTTTTGTTGTAAGCCAGTTCTTGGCGCTATAGAAAAAATAGGGGTTTATAGACCAAGTGGGGAAGCTATGGGCTAAGAAGAGCTGATTTGGCTTGCTTTTGGGCTATAAGCTTGATTTTGCTTTTTTAGACATATATGGCTAAAAACAAATAAGGCCCTCTAGGGACCTTATTTAACAAGCTATGTAATCTAGCTCCAAAGAAAATGACGATCCGAAAGGGGATGCGGACCGCCACAAGGAGGGATGTCAACAAGCTTAAAAATGCGACAGGCTGGGGGACCTGTCCTAGGGGATTTGTTGTGTTGACATATCCTATATTACTCAAGTTGCCTTGCCTTATCGTGCACAAAGAATATATGCTAGGTAAACGGCTTAAACTTTTCGGTAAGCGGATAAAAGGGAGCAGTTTATGCCAGATTTACTGATGCATAGTACGCAAAAGCCACTTATTTGGGCACCTCATCCTCAAGATATGATTCAGTCAGAATATCGTGAGCTCAGCGCTACAGATTATAGTAATGAGGAGCTTTTTGAGTTGCTTTTAGTTGAACCCGAGCTTATCGCAAGTATGCATAAACGAGTAAGCAGTCTTGATATTCCTGTCCAAGCTGCCTATACTGCTTATTTGCTTCCTCATCTTTTGCCGCCAGAGCTCAGCAAAGATTTTAAGCATTTCACAAGACAGGCGCTTAGTTTGTCTAGAGAGGCGGCACTTATGCATCCCCTTATAATCTGCCCTCTGCCTTCTCATGCTCAATATAAAGACGCTTTGGTCCTTGATACAGGTCTTTCAAAGCTCATTGAAAGCTATCAAGATTTTTTGTCTTATGCTGATAGTCTGCAGGCTGATGCCCTTTATATATCTGGACTAAGTCTTTCACAAGATTCAGTAGATGAGCTTTACAGTGCTGAGTCTTCAAGCGCTGAGCTTACAAGTGCTTATCTAAGTAAGAACTCCAAAACAGAGTCTCTTTCTCAGCTTTTAGAGGAGATTTTGGCGCCTTTGAGCCTTAAAAGCCCACTTATTTTTGGTCTAAGCGCTCTAAGTTCAAAGGAAGCAAAAGATATAAAAGATCTAAAAGATATAAAAAATATAAAAGGTTTAGAAGGAGATGTTGCCCAGCCGGCTCATCTAGCTCAGCTAGGTCTAGAGAATCCTCAAAAACTAGCTAAAAGCGCTGCAGCTTTTCTTGATAAGCTCTCCGCTAATACATCTAGTCCCACTATTTTGATGCTGGAAGATCTAGTTTATCAGGCTGCCCCTTCATATATGCGTGCTTTTATCACCTCTTTTGAAGAGCTTATGCAAGATAAAAATAGGGTGCTACCTTCATATGCTTGCGCTTTAACAAAGCTAAGCAATCAATTTGATCAAAAACAAGAGCTAAATTCAGGTACTACGCAGAGCCAGGATAGACGGATTTTTAATAAAGCGCAGCTTGAACAAGATGAATTTGAGGAGCTTTCCAGGCTTGCATTAGAACTAAGAGATTTGCATATACAGCTCATACATACGGGTAGAGGCATGGGGATAAGAGAGGCTTTGATCTTATCGCAAGCTTTTGACTAAGTGTCAAGCTGCAGATTTGCCTGAAATCTGGTCCAACAGCATGGCCCTAATACGGTATCATGTTATGGTACCTGAGAGGTCTGGGAGGGAGCCCCCATGAAGTCCTATGACATAATTATTATTGGCGCTGGAGCCGCCGGTGAATTTGCTGCCTACGAGCTTACCAAATTGCAATCAAAAAAATCTTGCCTCATTATTGAACAAGGTCTGCCCGTAGAAAAGCGTATTTGTCCTATTACCGCAGGAAAAGTAGATCATTGCATTAAATGTAAGCCTAACTGCGCTATTATGTGCGGCTTTGGTGGAGCAGGAGCGCTTTCTGATGGTAAGTATAATATCACTACCAATTTTGGCGGAGACCTGCATCGCTATGTTGGCCATAAAAAGGCTGTTGAGCTCATGGAATATGTTGATGAAGTACTCTGTGAGTTTGATGGTCATGGTTCTAAGCTTTTTTCTACGGGAAACTCAGATCTCAAGCGTACCTGCTTGCAAAATAACCTACATCTCTTAGATGCCAAGGTGCGCCACTTTGGGACAGATAGAAATGTTGAGATTCTTAAAAAAGTTTATGAGTATACAAAAGATCATGTAGAGTACCTCTTTAAGACCCGCGCAGAGACCATTACCCACAAGGCTGATGAAAAAAGCTTCATAGTTGAGACCGATAAGGGCGAGAAGTTCATTTGCAAAAATCTAGTTTTGGCTACAGGCCGCTCTGGCTCTTCATGGACTGCACGTGAGCTTGGACGCATGGGAATTGAGATGCGCTCTGATCGCGTGGATATTGGTGTGCGCGTTGAGCTTCCTGCAGAGATTTTCTCTCATATTACCGATGAGGTTTATGAATCAAAGATTGTATATCAAACTGAGAAATATAATGATTTAGTGCGTACCTTTTGTATGAACCCCAGAGGTGTGGTGGTAACTGAGAATACCAACGGTATTATTACGGTTAATGGTCATTCGTATTCTGATCCATCCCTGCTTACAGAAAATACTAATTTTGCTCTCTTGGTTACCAATCGCTTTACTGAGCCTTTTAGAAATTCAAACGAGTATGGTGAATCTATAGCTCGTCTTTCAAATATGCTGGGTGGCGGAGTTTTGCTTCAGCGTTTTGGTGACTTGACGCGTGGACGCAGGTCAGGCGAAAATCGTATGAAGAAATGTTTTACCGTTCCAACTTTAAAGGCAACCCCAGGAGATTTGTCTTTGGTGCTACCCAAGCGTCAGCTTGATGACATCATTGAGATGATTTATGCTCTTGATAAAGTTGCTCCTGGTACGGCAAATGAGGACACCTTATTATATGGTGTTGAAGTTAAGTTCTATAACTCCGAAGTTCCGGTTGATGAGAACCTTATGACTCAAATTGAGGGTCTCTATGCGGTAGGAGATGGTTCAGGAGTTACACATTCCTTATCGCAGGCCTCTGCTTGCGGAGCCTTAATTGCTCGTCATTTACAGTAAAAGGAGATTGCTTATGCAGCCTTCAAAGAGAGCTTCAAAGATTGTAGTTGCAGGCTTAAGTCTCGCGCTTTTAAGTTCTGCCAGCTGTCTTGCACCCGCAACAATGAATCTTGGTCCCGATCAAGCAGAGGCTAAGATTTACGCTCCAACGGTAGCAAATTTTAAGTTTGTAGTGTATTCAGCAGATAAGAGCACAAAGCTTATTAGAGATCCAAGGCAAAACGGCTACATTGATAACTCCCCAGAATTAGTAAAGGGTATGTTTTTGCGCAGCGAAGGTGAATTGGGTAATTTCTTATATGTTCGCCTTAATAATGGTCATGTAGGTTGGGTTAATAAGTCTAATCTTACTGATCTTGAGCAGGTAGAAGAAAAACTCTATTTAAAAGAGGATAGTCAGCTTTTGTCACTTATGGATGAGTCTTCTGAGCCTGTAAAATCTATTGAGCGAGGATCAGTTTTTTATGTTGATGCAAAATCAGGAGATCTTGTTCACGGCTATGGTGCCGGTGAAGAAGGCTGGCTAAAGGCAAGTCAGCTTCAAGCTGAAGAGATTGAAAAAGTAGAAGAAAGCCCTGCTCCTCCCGTAGAACAAGAAGTTCAAGAGAGCGCTCCTGTGCAGCCTGAGCAAAAAAGGCGTTCAGTATCCGAGATGCTTTTGAGCCCTCCGCTACTCTATTTATTAGTAGCTGGTGGTGTTTTAGTACTCCTTGGTTTGATTCTTGCTATTGTACGTGCTGTTAGGCGATAAGCCAGGGCGTCCATGAGCCTCTTATATCAATCAGAAGAGCTGTGCAAAATCCGAAGAGCTGCGCAGAGCATTTTTAGGCATGTACAAAGTAGGGAAGCTCTTTCATCGCACGAGTAATCTTATCTTTGGTGCCGCTTAAGGACTTTCCTGGCCTAACATAGATCCAGAGCTCTGCTCTTACCCCATATTGATCCAGCCCAGTGAATTTAACTTCACTTGGGCTGATTTTTTCTGGCAAGAGTTCCTCGGAGGCTAGCCTATAGCTGAGCTCTCTTAGTTCGCGTGCTACGAGATCTGCGTCCTGATCGCTTCTCATAATAAAAGGGATACTGCAAAAACCTTCTAGGGCAGAGCTCAGTTTGGTGAGTGCAGAGGTATTTAAGACAGAATTTGGAATAGAAACAATTTCTCCAGCCCTGCTGATTACCGTGGTATGACGCCAGCTTACATCATGTACGGTGCCAATAATGCCATTTATTTTAATATGATCACCTGGTGCTATAATTTGTCCCAGGGTAAGCTGAATACCTGCCACAATATTTGCAATGGTATCTTTCATACCAAAAGAGATGGCTAAACCTCCAATTCCCAAGGCGGTAAGTACCGTGGTGGGCTCTATTCCAAAAACCGGTTTAAGTACAATACAAAAGGCTAAGCCCCATACACTAAAGCGTATAAGGTTAATAAATATACTGGCAGAAGGCATGTTTACTGCATCAAGCGACCAGACTTTTTTAACTGCGCGAGCGGCTAGGTGGCTCAGCACAGCAGCAAGGATAATTATCACAAAAATAAAGATAAGTTTTGCTGCCCATGAAGGGATGAGATGAGCAGCCTCATTTAAGATTTCGGTGGTTTCTTCATTTATACTTTGGGCGACCATAAGCATATGAGCTTCTCTTTCTCAATTCTGTCTAGCACTTAGGTATTGTTACACTCGGCATAAGCTGCTGTAAGCTTGTTAGTATTACGAATGAAAAAAATCGTAATACTTAACGTATAGGAATTATACTTTCCTGGGTATAGTTGTTTTAATCCTATTACTATACTCAGCTTTATACCCAGCTTTATGAAGGGGGTAACTAATGGCCGCAAGCTCTGTGCGTCTTGATATAAGTGGCATGCACTGCGCCTCGTGCTCTGCTCTTATCGAAAAAAGTCTTTCTCGAACCAAGGGCGTTGAGTCTATACAGGTAAATCTTGCAAATAATACGGGCAATCTTAGTTTTGATCCAGAGCTTATTAGCCTTGATGACCTGTTTAAAAAGATAGAGTCTCTGGGTTTTTCTGCGCAGCTCATTCCTGAGAAACGAGAGCAATATGACAAGCAGCGCAGGGAGCGTGAGCGCAAACAGGCACAGCATGACAAACGAATGTTTATATTGGCACTTAGCCTAACTGTGCTTCTTGCCTTAATACATATGGTTCCTGCCATTGGTCATCCTCTAAGTCATAAGATAGCACAGATCTTTGTTGCTCATCCCAATCATAATCAGGTAATGCTAAGTATGAATATCATCATGCTAATCTTGGCAACACCAGTGCAGTTTATTTGTGGCTTGCGTTATTATAAGGGTGCCTGGGGTTCTCTTAAGCAGGGCAGTTCAAATATGGATGTGCTGGTTGCTGTGGGAACGAGCATTGCCTATCTTTATTCTCTCTATATTACCTTTGCTCCTCATATGGCTGGTCAGATGGCATATTTTGAGACTTCTGCCATGCTTATCACCTTTGTAATGCTTGGCAAGCTCTTAGAGGCTCGCGCCAAGGGTGCAACAGGAGAGGCTGTTGAAAAGCTTTTGGACCTAAGTCCCAAGTCTGCTCTTGTCTTGCGCGGCGGCCAAGAGCTCAAGCTTGCCCTAGATGAGGTGGTAGCCGGTGATATTGTCATTGTTAAGCCTGGTGAGCAAATTCCGGTAGATGGAGAAGTTATTTCTGGAAGCTCTGCTGTTGATGAGTCCATGCTTACGGGGGAGGCTTTTGCGGTAGAGAAAAAAGCAGGGGATAAGGTAGTGGGAGGCACGCTCAATACCTTGGGAACCATGCAGATAAAAGCCTTGCGCCTGGGAAGCGACTCAACCTTAGCTCGTATCGTAAAAATGGTAGAAGAAGCCCAAGGCTCTCATCCGCCAATCCAGCGTTTTGCCGATAAGATCTCAGCTATTTTTGTCCCTAGCATTTTAAGCATAGGGCTCTTGAGCTTTTTGTGCTGGTTTTTTATCGTCCCACAGCTCATTGAAGCGGGCTATCTCTCTAGTAGCATTATTAATGCTCCCTCAGTTTTTGAAAAGGCTCTTATGTGTGGCATTTCTGTTGTGGTTGTGGCCTGTCCTTGTGCTCTGGGGCTTGCTACTCCAACGGCCATCATGGTGGGAACAGGTAAGGGCGCGCAAAACGGTGTTCTTATCAGAAATGGTGAGGTATTAGAGGTTGCTCATAGCCTTGATGCTGTTGTTTTCGATAAAACAGGAACGCTTACTTATGGTAAGCCATCCTTGCAAGAACTCATAAGCTTTAGCCAAAGCTCAGACTTAGAGCTTTTAACAATTGCCGCCTCCTTAGAACAGGGAAGTGAACATCCCCTTGCTCAGGCTGTGCTTGCCGCGGCACAGGAGCAAGGCTTAGAGCTTTATGCTATTTCAAACTTTGAGGCCGTTCCAGGTAAAGGAATTAAGGCAGAGCTTAACAAAAATAGCTATGCCCTGGGTAATAAGGCTCTTGCCCAAGATCTAGACATTGAGATTAGTGGCGCTCAGCTTCAGGATCTTGATAAGCTTTCTAGCCAAGCTTTCACTCCTATGCTTCTTTTAGATGTAGATAACAAAGAGCTCCTTGGCCTGCTTTGTGTGGCAGACAAAATAAAAGAGACTAGTCTTGAGGCCTTAAGGATGCTTAAAGCTCAGGGTCTTGAGCTTTATATGTTATCGGGCGACTCTAAGAAAACAGCCTTAGCAATAGCTCAAAAATTGGAAATTGAGGCTGATAAGCTTATGGCAGAGGTACTCCCTGAGCAAAAGGCAGAATTTATTAATAAGCTTAAGTCCCAAGGTAAAAAGGTGGCTATGGTGGGAGATGGTATTAACGACACCCCAGCTCTTGCTAGTGCAGATGTCTCCTTTACCATGGGCAGAGGCTCAGATGCAGCTCTTGAAACAGGGGATATAGTTCTTATGAATGATGACCCTAGAGATATTGCCTTTGCCTTATCCTTGTCATCAGCAACTATGAAAAAAATCAAACAAAATTTCTGCTGGGCTTTAGCTTACAACATGCTGGGCATCCCTCTTGCGGCTTTGGGCATTATTAGGCCTGAGATTTCAGCGGCCGCTATGGCGCTCTCCTCAGTTTCTGTAGTGAGCAACTCCCTGCTTTTAAAGAGCTTTAAGGCGGATTTTAAATCAGACCATAAGGCTGGCCTCTAAGGGTAGACTTTAAGGCAGACTTTAAATCAGACCTCAAGATGAAGCTCTAAGGAAAGGGTTTAAGCTAGGCTTTCTGGCAGACTTCTAAGGCAGGCAAATAAATCTATCAAGGGCTTTCTTAAATGTGACTGGCCTCACAATACGACTAAAAACTTCCGTTCACCGATAAAAAGCTACCGTTCACGTGACAGAGGTCACGGAGAAAACGGAGGGGCTTCAGTAAGGTGCAAGGTAACGAAAGTAATACGCTAAAGGAGGCGTTTATGTCAGAGTGCTGCACCAACAAAGAGGCCTGGGCAGGCTTTAAGCCTGGAGCTTGGCAGACAAGCATTGATGTTCGTGATTTTATCCAGCAAAACTATCGTCCCTATGAAGGTGATGAGAGCTTTTTATCTGAGTCTAATGCACAGACCCAAGAGCTTTGGGATGAAGTAGATCATCTAATTAGAGCCGAGGTAAGCTCCAACACCATCAAGGTAGATCTTGAGCGCTTTAGTGGAATCAACAAGTTTGCACCTGGCTATATAGATGCCGATAAAAAAGAGCGCGAGCTTATCGTAGGACTTCAAACAGATGCAGCCCTCAAGCGCATTATGAATCCCTATGGCGGCTTTAGAATGGTAGAAAGCTCGCTTGAGGCCTATGGGCTTAAGATGCCAGATAGTCTCGCACAGAATTTTAGTGAGTTTCGTAAGACCCACAATGAAGGCGTGTTTGACGCCTATACCCCTGAGATGCGTGCCGCTCGAACCGCAGCCTTGATGACCGGTCTTCCCGATGCCTATGGCCGCGGCCGCATCATAGGTGATTATCGTCGTGTTGCCCTCTATGGCACTGCCTTTTTGAAGGCTCAAAAACTTGCCGATAAGGCCGCAGCAACAGGCCCCGCAAGTGAGGATATGATTCGTCATCGTGAGGAGCTTTCAGAACAGATTAGAGCTCTTGATGAGATTACAGCTATGGCAGCTTCCTATGGTTTTGATATTTCTCAACCTGCTAAAACTGCGCAAGAAGCAGTACAGTGGCTCTATTTTGCCTACCTTGCAGCGGTAAAGGAAAATAATGGCGCTGCCATGTCCTTTGGACGCAACACCAGCTTTTTGGATATTTATATTGAGCGTGATCTAGAGGCAGGGCGCATTGATGAGTGTATGGCCCAATCCCTTATCGACCAGCTCATTATTAAACTGAGATTGGTGCGTCATCTGCGTACTCCTGAATATGATGATCTGTTTGCGGGAGATCCCACTTGGGTTACCGAATCTATTGGTGGTGTAGGCTTAGATGGTAGAAGCTTAGTTACTAAAACAGCCTTTAGATTCTTGCACTCACTAACAAACCTTGGCCCTTCACCTGAGCCCAATATGACCGTGCTTTGGAGTGAAGATTTGCCTGAGGACTTCAAGCGTTACTGCTCACGTATGTCAATTGACACTGGCTCTATCCAGTATGAAAACGATGATCTCATGCGCCCCATTTACGGTGATGATTATGCTATTGCCTGCTGCGTTTCTGCAATGCAGGTGGGAAAGCAAATGCAGTTCTTCGGTGCTCGTGCAAACCTTGCCAAAGCTTTGCTCTATGCTATTAATGGTGGTGTAGATGAGCTTAAGTTAAACAAAAAGACGGGCGAGCCTTTGTTGGTCATGGAAGGCCTTGAGCCCATCACAGATGAGTACCTTGACTATGAGAGCTTAATGCAGCGCTATAAGATTGTGATGCAAAAGCTTCCAGCACTCTACGTTGATACTATGAATACCATTCATTACATGCACGATAAGTATGCATATGAAGCCGGACAGATGGCCCTTCATGATTCAGAGGTACATCGTTTTATGGCTTTTGGTATTGCAGGTATTTCAATTGTCGCCGACTCACTTTCTGCTGTTAAATATGCCAAGGTTCGCTGCATTAGAAATGAACAGGGCTTGGTAACAGACTTTGATATTG
>JAEZZM010000044.1 GCA_023418575.1 Actinomycetes bacterium
GTATCAAAATCATCACCGCGGCTAATGGGCATAACTGTCTTATCAACATAGCGAGGATTTACATATCCATTTACTACGTTACCACGCAGCTTAAGAATTGGATTCTTGTTAGTGTAGTGGCCAGTTCCCTCGCGGTGAGCACCGTCAAAAGAACTTGCCACAAGGTAAGGTTCTGCTGCCTCTTGTATGTTAAGCCATTTAGAAGGCTGATTGATAACTGCATCGCCAGCACCAATGTATCCAATACGCTTATTAAACACCTGCATATTTTCAACACCTTGGTTGTTATAAACACCAACCTTTAAGTTATCAGCAGCAACCCACTCAGTATCAAGATCAACATCGTCGCGGAGATTGGTAATTTCAACTGAGTAGACCGTACGCATGGGGTTATACTGAGCTTTACCACCTCCAGTACCGTCTGCCTGAAGATACCATTTGCCCATAGTTTGGCCATATATACGGTCTTGACCATTTGCATTAATATTAAATTTTCCATTGTTGGAGTAGTCTTGATTAATCTCATCATTAGGGCTTCTGTCACGCTTACCATGATAGAAGGTGGCTAAGGGCCCATGGTAACGAGCAGGTTTAGCATCCATCATTTGGATAGTAACAGTGGACCCAGCAAGGGGACCTTGCTCAACATATTGGATATTAAGATTATTAGCTTCACTTACATCTCTATATGAAAAGAGCTTATAGAAAATCTCACGATAGTACCAGTCAAAATACTCTTTATACATACCACCACGATAAACAGCCCAATAAGGGTCATAGCCATGCTCAAATGAGTAAATACCAAGAACTTGTGGAAGATTATCATTGGAGCCAGTTAAATTGATTCCATTGTTGCGAATTCCCAGGTAATTAGGAGCAGATCCAGTATTCTTCGTACCAGTGGTATTTCTCAGATAGCGATTAGCTCCAAAACGAGAAAAGGGCTGAGGAGCACCAAAAGCCTGTCCATTAATATGGATACCAGCAAGGAAGGTGGAGTATCCAGAAGAGCCTTTTCCTGCAAGATTTGAGGTATTGAAGGTTTTATCGTGATAAATCTTAAAGAATGCGCGTCCATTGTAATTACGAGTTACGGTATTGCTTGACTCGACACGCCGTCCTTCAGGAAGGCCTTCTTCAGCCTTTTCAATCTCAGACATAACTGCATGCTTAGGGAAGGTGTAGCCGTTATCATCATAGATATTATTCTGCCAATCGTGTTTATTCATTTTATTAGCAGCGCCGGTTACGCTTACGGTATTTTTAACATCACCATTTGCGGTAATTACGGCTGAGCCCGTTACGGTTACCTCATATTCAAAAATGGTGCGGCTAAGTGATCCATCTTCTTTAACGATTGAAAGGTCGTTAATCTTGTTGGCAGTAACAGTACTGGGACCCGATGAACCCTCAACCCTAACTTCAACCTTAGGTCTAATCTGACGAGGAGCAGAAACAATAAACCTAAAAGTAGTCTTTCCACCAGAAAGCTGAGAAGTTTCTGGGCCATCAAGAACAATGTCACTATCAGAGTAATTTGGAAGAACAGGAGCATTCTCAGCTACCTTATAACTAATGCGAGCAAACTCAGCTGTATCATAAACTTGGAGCTTGATTTTCTCGGAATCTTTAACATCAAGATAAAGGCGAGCAAGATTATTAGGGATATTTTTAAGCTTAAGGTAGATTTTATTATCTTTGCGCTCAAAACTTTCGATATCTTGACTTACGCCATCTTCATCAATGTAGGCCTTAAGGACTTTATAGGTCTTACTTGCCCACCTAATGGTCTCAGACTCAAAGCTTGTTGCCGAGTTTGAAATGCCATAACCATTACCAGCGTTGGTAATGACTTGACCATTGGTATCTACCAGAGTAACGGTGAACTTCTGACTTACTGGCACATCTACCGCGAAGGCTGCGCTGGGCAGCATGCTGATAAGCAAAAGTGCACTCATCATAACAGCAAGCATCCGTGTAAGAAGACCATGTTTGTGGTTATGATTAAACTGCATTTGAGTGGCTTCACACTTCATATATATTCCTTAAACCTTAGCTCTTGTTGCACCCTATTTTTGGGCACAGGTATCCCTTTAGTGTAGTACTTAATTTTAGGAGATTAATTATGCGGTTTGCTACTCTTTAATAAGAAAGGCTGACGAATGTAAAAAAAAAAAGCACATATTGGCCAAAAATCTATTTTATATTATGAATTTCGTTAACACTAA
Source organism: Actinomycetes bacterium (assembly GCA_023418575.1). Classification (GTDB taxonomy): domain Bacteria; phylum Actinomycetota; class Coriobacteriia; order Coriobacteriales; family JAEZZM01; genus JAEZZM01. The sequence continues at coordinate 2,229 of JAEZZM010000044.1, forward strand.
ATCATATCTTGGAATTGATAATCTAGTATTTAACTTGATATTTATTTGAGTTTGATACAGGAGTGCCAGAAGTAAGACATTAGACTTACTAATATAATTTAATCAGGAAAAATCACAATCCATAAGCTAAAGTCTCTTAATTCATCTATAAAAACTGATAGGTCCAATATGTCACTCTTGATAAAAAAATAGCGGGGAAAAAGTCCCCGCTCTCGGTTGAACCAGGGTCAAAACGACCAACTCATATATAGTTTTTACCATAGCCCTTAATACCTTACAAAATGCTATGCACAAGTTTTAAGAATTTCCTATTTCCAACACAAGGATCTCGGTCTAATAAACCAGGCTTATTGAGTTTATAGAGTTATAGGACTGTAGTTCTCCTTTATCACAAATCCTTGCCAAATAATATTCCCTATCAAATAAAAAGGTAGGGGCTATAAGCCCCTACCTAGTACACTTAAACTAAAAGCTGTTGCAGGTCCATACTTGAAAACAGCCAGAACTTAGTCCTGCTTTTCTCTCCTAAAACCGCGCTTTGCAAAGGCCAGCATTGCTGCACCGGCTGCCATCATAGCAGCTGCCAGACCAGCCTGACTGCTATCTGCAGTCTTGGGGATCTTAGCTCCATAATGAGAAGCTTTCTTAGCCTGATTAGCCTTATTTGCCTGGTCAGCCTTAGAATCAAGATCCGCTAAAAGCTTGCCAATATAGCTTGCATCTGGTGTACCAGATCCTCCGGTATTATCTGTGCCGCTATTATCGGAATTCTTACCGTTTAGCGCATCAATAGCATCCTGCAGTTTCTTCTTTGCAGCATCTATCTGCTCTTGGCTAGCATTTGGATCATTGAAGGTTTTCTTTGCCTCTTCTAGGGCATCATCAAAGTCCTTCTTCTTATCAGGATCAGCATTCTTGTACTTATCATCATTAAGAAGGCCGTCGCCCTTATCGATAAGATCTTTAAGGCCAGACTTGTCTACCTCTGGTTTTTCAGGCTGCTTCTTTTCTTTCACTAAATCTTCGCCGGAGATACTATCGCTAGTTTTGTCCGGATAGGTAATGGTTGCATCGCCGTTTGCAGCAATTTCAATCTTCGTGCCATCAGGCAAGATTGAAGTGCCATCACCCTTCTTGTTAGCTTCCCTAATAGCGTCCTCTACCGCCTTTTTCTCGTCTTCGGTCAAGTTATTAGGGTCAGCAACCTCAACCTTATTTCCTGGGGTTACAGGTGTAACTCTCTCAGCATCAGTGAGCTTGATGATGGGTACCTCAGTCTTATTTTGTTCTTCCCCATCTTTCTTGGTAGTAATAGTTACCTTATCCTTGCCATCACTTGGTGTGGGGACCTTAGTTCCTTCAGGCAGAGGGATCACAAGATTACCCTGTTCATCTTTGTTAACAGTTGTGCCATCACCTGTTGTCCACTCTCCAGTGCCCTTGTCTTTGTTTATGGTGACAACAGTTTCTGGATCTGTGGGTAACTTGACCTCAATCTCATTAGCATCTGTAGGCTCTTTTACCTTAATTTCGGTATCGCCTTCCTTAATCTTATTGGGATTAAGTTTTTCAACTACGGTCTTATCAGAAGAAATAGTATTTGTGGACTGATCAGGATAGGTAATAGTTACCGCACCCTTATCATTTACCTCAATCTTGCTATTTTCAGGAATGGTAGATTTGCCCTGCTCATCTTTGTTAGCATCCTCAACAGCCTTCTTTACCGCCTTCTGCTCTTCTGGGGTAAGCTGGTTGAGATTATCAACCTCTACCTTCTTTTTAGGAGGATTGGGCTTGTGCTTATCGGCATCTTTTTGAGGGGGAAGAGGCTTATCATCTACCGTAGCAGTAGCAGGATCAGAAACATTACCTGCAGCATCTTCAATAAGAGCTTTAACGCTGTCACCCTTCTTTAGAGGGGCATCCAGGCTGATGGTCACATAGGTCTTTCCATTTTCCTCTTTTTTGTTGGTGGAGCTAATGGTGAGCTCTTTTTGTACAGGAGTTGTGCTGCCATCACCCGTATTACCGGCAGGAGTAATGCTAAGTTTGACTTTATCGCCATCTAGCGCATCTGCGGGAAGCTCAATCTTGACTTCCTGAGCGTCTACATAAACAGGTTCAATCTTTGGAGCTGAAGGCTTGGTGGTGTCATACTTAACCGTATTGGACGGCTTTTCTGTATGAGCCGGATCATTGGTGTTTGTTACCTTGGCGATAATATCCTTACCTTCAAGAGCAGTCTTTTGATTTGGCTTGGGTGTGAGCACTAGCTTAGTATTAGGCTCTTGACCTTCTGTACTGAGATCATATTTGTTTTTATCCCCATCACTTAAGGTCCACCCTTGATCAGTCTTGGTAAGCTCAAGGGTCTCAGTATTGGGATTAGTACCTGCAGTAATAGTGATCTTATTGGCATGAGGGTCAATATTACCAATCTTAATGGCAGGCTGCGTCTCATTAACAGGATCAAGGCTGGGTTCTTGGGTAACTGCAGCATCATCTACAGGAGTAGTGACAGTTGGAACCTCAAACTCATTGCTTGATTTGCTGTGACCGTTTTTAGCCTTAACGGTAACCACGATCTTATCGCCCTCGTTAAGGGTGTATCCATTAGAAAGAGGAATATCAATAGTGGCAGCATCACTTGCAGTGTAGCTAAGCGTGCCTTTTTCTTCTGCAGGAGTATTTTCCTGTGAGCCAGCAGGCTTAATACTTACTACAATACTGTCTCCCTCTTGGATGTTATCGGGCTTTTTAATGCTGACCTTTGTAGCATCCTTAGCGGGGTCTTCTGCAAAGCTTACAGCACCAATTTCACGCTTATCAACGCTGTGGGAGTCACTTGATACACTGGGCTTTTTATTGGCCTCAGTAAAGCTTGCACGAACCACCTTTTTATCCTCAACATTTGCAAGGTCAAAGGTAACTGTCTTCTTATCCTTATCAATGGTGCCTGTGATCTTTTGATCACCATTCATGATGGGGTCACCATTAGCATCTGTTAAGAAGGCAGATTCTGGATCTGTGACGCTATCTGGAATCTTGAAGACCAACTTAAAGCCATCATTTTGTGACCATGTTTGACTTGGCTCTTTGAGCTCTGCTGAGCTTTCGCGATGAGCCACGGTGTTTTCAAGCTTCGTAAGGGGTCTATCTTGGGCATCCTTAAACTCAACAACAAGCTTATCGCCCTTTACAACTTCAATTCCAATGTTGTCCTCTAGCTTAGTACCTCTAAGCATATCATCAGTAAGTACAACCTCGGTCTTTTCACCTTTGGGCTGATTGCTAGTGCCGTCCAAAACAGAAATGACGTACTTATCGCCAGCTTTTAGCTTTGAGTTCTCATTTTGAGGCTGTGGCAATGTCATGGTAAAGGCACTGTCATCATCATAAACCTGGTCTATGCTGCCGTTTGCAAGCTTACGGCGCTCTTCGGTGAGCTCTGTTACAGGAATCTTCAGATCTTTGCCCTTAAGGGGGATATTGTAGACATAACCGCTGCCATCATCAATGGCATAGTAAGACTCAGAATCTGGACTCAGCATACCGCTAATAACTGGATCAACCTTAAGTGCATCGCGTATCTCGTTTTGCTCATCAGGGCTTAGTGATTTTTGATTATCTACAAGCACCTTTTTGAAGTTAGCAAGCGCTTCTCTAAAGCGATCCTCTATGGGGCGCTCTGTTGTGGGCTCACTTAACTGAATTGCACGGGTGGAATAGAAGGGGAACAAAAATGCGGGACGGCCATCTGAACCCTCTGAAGTTACATAAATTTGAGCAGTTGGCTTGTTTGCCTTAATTACTTTAAAGTTCTCGTTCTCCCACACATCATATTGGGGTGTACGTGCATCTACATCAGCAAAGAGAATGTTATTTCCCCACTTATTTAAATTCTGTTGATCTCTCTTCAAACCATAGCCAAGTGTGAGTGTAAAGTTTCCGTCCTTATCGGCAACGGTCTCTGCAATAACATTAAGCTCTCGGTTATTTTGATCAACCATAGGATACAAACCAACTGTTGCATATGGCGCAGTCTTACCGCTTATAGTTGAACCAACAGCATATCTAAGCTTTCCATCTTCCATATCATTTTGGTTAGGGGTAAATTCAACCTTACCTACGGCTGGATCTTCACCATACATTCTAAAAGCGCCCAGGCTCTTAGCTGGATCTATCTGTGGTTGCCACGCATATTGTCCGGTATTGGGATTTAGATATAGATTTTTAATAGCATGCAGGCGAGCTTCTTTTGGCCTATACTCACCTGAATTTTGTGCAGGTAATGAAACTGCCAACTGTGATGGATATTCTTGCTTATCAGGATTTTGATCCCCATCGGTATTATTTGAATTATCGTTAATACCTAAGAGCGTCTCATAGTAATCATTAAGACCATCTTGATCTTTATCTTCAAGAGCTAATTTAGGGACAGCGACATCCATTTGTGCGCGCACAATATTATTATCAAATGACTTATATGCAGCAGCAACAAAGGTTGATTTTGGATCACTCTCTGTATTATTTGATCTTCTCAAGAAATTCCACTTTGTATCTTTAAAGAAGTCCATAGGCGTGCGCTTAGTCTTAAACTTAACAACTATGCGTCCCTCTTTTGAAGAATCTTGAGTCTGATATGAAAAACGCATACCATGACCAAGATCATTTAAAACAAAGTGTGATGGACTTTGATTAGTATTGTGATAAGCGTCTTGCCCTTGGGGATTATAAAAATTCTCTATGGTCTTATCAGTTGACCATTGATAATTTCTAAACTCAAATGAGTTTTCTCCTGATAAAACACCAACTCCATCATTTGTTACAAATCTTGTTGACCAAGCTGTCCATTCACTGTCTGCATCCTCCAGACGTAGATTGGTGAAGCGCGTTAGAGCCTCACTCTTGTTAAGCTCAACAATCTCTGATTCATTTGTTTCAACCGAGCGCTTGCTAGTCTTTTTTGCTCTAAAGATTTGATCGCCCTCACGATAGTTTTGAACACGCTTAACTAGCTGATCAAAACTTGACATGTACTTGTTCTCATACTGCTTATCCATGGGTTCAAGAACATAAAATTCAAAGTCGCCCACAATTGAAAGATCTTTAGAGACAAGAATATTAAGCCAAGGATTTGAGGTAAAGGGCATATTTTGATTTTCTAACAGCTGCTTTACCTGCTGATGATCATTGATATTAATTGCGCTAACACCTTGATAACCCAGCAGCTGCTTATAGAGATCATCATGTAAACCCATGTTAAATACAGCCATCCACTCTTGCTCGAAGGCGGAGTTTTCATCGGTAAGAGGGATTATTTTTGCGTAGCGGGTTGCGTGGTTTTCATTATTGTGGCCACCACCCATGTCTTTACCAGTCATATAAACATGAGAAATATCTTGTTTAGTCAGCTTATATGCAGAGGTAGGTGCTGGTTTATAAATGCTATCCTCAGCATGGGCATGGCTAGCACCATGAGGTACACCAGTAATTACCATAGCACCTGTTAAAAGTGCCATACCACTCTGTCTAATTAACTTAGCAGTCTTTCTTGGCTCATGTTGACTGTTCACGATTTTCCTCCGCAGTTATAACTAATGAGCTGTACAGTACCTAGCAAAGCTTATGGTGGGCCGCTCTAATACCTAAAGAACTTACATGCTGTGCCATCATTCATTTATAAAATAAGAATGGACAGCACAAGACAGGCTCAAGTCGAGCCCTAAAAGTTCATTGTATAGCTAGGAACAATGTTTAAGTTGCTTAATAATCTATCGGCATAGATAAGTGCAATAAAAAAGCATATCTTGTCCACAATTCTATTTTTAAGAAACTCTTTGTCGATAAACCTAAATTTTTGCCTAAGTTTCAATTTAATGCTAAGCAAGGGACTTCAGTGTCTTATAAGGCCCTAGATACCTATAGCTCTAAGAACACAAAAAGAGTAGCAAGTACTTCTTGCTACTCTTTCAAATCATAATGCTTAGCACATTACTTTGTACCTTACTTTGTACATTACTTTGCTGACCTTAATAAGCAAACTTGCTAACTAATATGAACATCAGCTTTCTGTCAGCTTTCAGCTAGCTCTCAGCTAAGTTCCTCCAGCTATGAGCTAGCCATACGAGCTACACCAGCCTTAAAGCTCAACTAGTCTTGCTTTTCTCTTCTAAATCCGCGCTTTGCAAAAGCTAGCATTGCTGCACCTGCAGTCATCATAGCTGCTGCAAGACCAGCTTGGCTGCTATTTGCGGTCTTAGGCAGAGAAGCTAACTTTTTAGCTTTCTTGGCAGATGTGCCAGTATTTGTCTTATCTGCTTGTGAAGCCTTTGAATCAAGATCAGCTAATAGCTTACCAATGTAGCTTGGCTCGCCCACGCCACTGTTATCGCCAGGCTTACCGCTGTTATCGCCAGGCTTACCGGTATTATCGCCATCTGTATCAGACTTGCCATTAAGTGCATCTAAAGCATCTTTGAGCTTCTTTTTAGCCTGATCAACCTGCTCTTGAGTAGCGTCCTTATCTTCAAGAACCTTCTTAGCTTCCTCTAAGGCCTTATCAAACTCATCTTTCTTATCTTGATCAGCATTCTTGTACTTGTCATCATCACCAGTCTTGCCGGCCTGATCAACTAAGTCCTTAAGGCCTGATTTATCTACCTCTGTACCAGGTTGAGCTTGTCCCTTATCTGCCTCATCTTTCTTCTTTAAGGCATCTTTTAGCTTGTCGGTAGCATCATCAATCTCTTTTTGGGTCTTGCCCTTTTCTTTTAAGAGATCTTCAAGCTCTTTTTTAGCATCTTCTACTGCTTTGTCTGTAGGCTTTGTAGGATCAAGATCAGTAGGAACCTTCTTAAGTTCATCTTCTGCTTTAGACTTATCAAGGCTTACGGTAGTCTCTGCAGGATCAGACTCAGTCTTGCCATCTTGGGTAACTGTTGAGCTAAGTTTTGTTCCCTCAGGAATTTCATTACCAAGATCAATGCTTACACTGCCGTCTTTATTAAGGGTAGTACCTTCTCCACCAACGCTGTATTCCTTAGGCTGCCCATCTCCTACAGTCACCTTGATCTTATCGCCTTCCTTAAGAGGTGCATTTGCATCTCCTGGCTTAACGGTAAGAGTAGTGCTGCCTGGGGTGTCTTTACCACCTTCTGTTGTTGCAGGCTCTTTTGCCTTAGTGCTTGCCTCAAGCTCTGGTTTTGGAGTCTTTGTCTCTACGCCTGGTTGAGGATTCTCTTTAGCAGGACCCACCACTTTTGTAGCAGAGCTTACAGTCTTATTGGGCTCGCGAAACTTAACGTCCACCTTCTTACCCTCTACAAGTGCTGCATCAGGGGTAATAGTATAGCTTCCATCCCCATTGTCTTTAATCTTTTCTGGGGCAAGAGGCTTACCGTCTACACTTACCTCAAGCTCGCCTTCAGTCTTTGCGCCATCAGTTTTGGGAACGGTAACGCTAAAGCTTGTCTCGCCAGCATTAAGATCACCAATGGAAGGCACTGCGCTCTTAGCAGCATTAGGATCTTTTGGAGTTACGATATTCTCAACAGGAATCTCAACAGGATAGCCTTCTTTATCCTCATACTTAAGCTTGCCATCTTCAATACGCGGATTAGTAATCTCACCACGATCAACAGCGTTACCAAAGTTGGGGTCATTTTCCTTAAGCTTATCAATAAGATTATCTTTTTCCTCTTTGCTTAAGTCAGATGGGTCATTTACCTCAACCTTATTCTCTGGCTCATAGTTCTCATCGTACTTATCGCGTACCTTTACCACCTCTTTGCTCTTAGCAAGCTCAGGGGTATTGTAGAGATGTCCACCATCAAAACCATCAGACCAAAGTGTAACTTTTACGGTATCTGCACCAGGAATGATGTCATTTCTGTCTGCAGTAACGCGGTCTGAATCTACAAGCACACCCTTAAATGGAGCTTCTTCTGTCTCAAGCTTGATGTTATTACCAAACTTGTTGGGGCTATCTGTACGATCAAAGACCTTGCCTACTACCAGCTTATAATTACCCTCTGCATCTGAAATGGTCTCTGCAATGGGATACATAGCTCGATCACCGTTATAAACCCAGAGTGCTACTGTTCTATTGGGCAGGGTTTTGCCGGTTACAATTTCACCATAAAGACCTGAGAACTTCTCATTAGCTTCTTCAGGCTGACCTACCAAAGGATCAGTGCCATTAAGCTTCATAACGCCGTTGCCAGAGTCAAACTTCTCAGTCTTGTTTCCGTTGGTTCCTTTTAGCTCTTCTCCGTCTGACTTACCATCGCCATCGGTATCAGCCTTGCAGGGGTCAGAACCAATAAAGAACTCTTCTCTATCTTTGAGTCCGTCATTATCGGAATCTTTATTAAGTTCATCTACCAATAAGTGTGCACGAACGTCTGTAGTTGAACTGTCGTAGCAGTTATAAACAGCACCAACAAAGGTTTTGGGGTTCTTGTTGCCGTTTTGCACACGCTCGGTAATCTTGTTAATATCACGCGTTGTTTTAAAGGTGATCTCTACTATAGCGTCTTTGTTATGATAGTCTCCACTAGACTGCGCACCATTGGTGGCATACCTAAAGGCGTAGTAGTGGCCGCCATCTGGAATAAAGTAGTTGTAGCGCTCATGCTTGCCATCATACTCTGCGGGCACGCCTGCAGAACCCTGATCAAGATAGTGATATCTAAAGACTGTATTTTTTAAGGTCTCAGGCATTTTTGCCTTTTCCTCTGGGCTCATGGCATCATAGCCTTTAAACATATCAAGAGCCTCATTATTGCCAAAGCCAAATTTTGAGCTATCGTTATTAAAAAGACCAGCTATAGGAACATCTTGATCAAGCAAGGTGTCAAGCTTTGAGTCATCTGCAGACTCTACAAAACCCTCAGGACGACGACTTACCTTTACATGAATGTTATCCCCATCTAAGGTAAGATCATCTGATAAGAACCAAGAGAAATAAGGATTAGATTTGTAAAAACCATTCCCCAAAATTCCACCGTCAAGACCACGAGTGTTAAAAGTAACACGCCAGGTCTGCTTATTTTCTGCAGGATTTTGATCTACCAATTCAACCTCTGCAGAGTGCTTCATTTGGCCGTCAACTTTTCCTGGATCCCTATAGTTCATAAACCTATCTTCTGCATCAATTTTTTGGATGCCGTTGTTGGGATCACACTGGTCAGCAGCTGGAGCCTCTGTACTTGTGGCTGGTTCATCTGCAAAAGCTTGGCTGGGAGCAGCATACAAAGCACCGCAAAGCATGGTGCCTGCAAGAGCCACACTTAATGAGTACTTAGCAAATTTAGTGCTAGAGAATTCTGACACTTCTTCCTCCAAAATATAGCTTAACAATCTAACCTGCATATTTTTTCATGCAATCCGCAGAGCACCTTACGACCTTTAGACTATAGAGCTTAAAAGCATATAAAGCTTTATGTAACTCTATAAACGCACAGGGTATTTAATGCGACGATAATTGCATTTAAGCTACAGGTCATTAAACAATTAGATAGCTATAATTATGGACATTGTACAAGTGTCAATACAAGGCTCAGCCTTGTACATCTGTCAAAAATTCGTTATTTATACATATAATACTAGTTTAGAAATATTTCACAATTTGCAAGACTTAGTAGCACCATTAGATGGCAGGCAAGAGGGGCGGTCAGTGTTTGGCACAGCATCAGGCGACAGGTTCACCACGCTGCTAAAGCGCTAAAGGCGCTTCATTTGATAAGCACCTTCATTACTCCACTCAACAAAACCCAGCTTCTCATAATAAGCCCGTGTTCCCACCGCGCTTATCACCTTCATCTCAGTATAGCCAGCCAAGCGTGCAAGCTCACATGCATGCGCAATAAGTTGCTTACCCAGGCCAATATGCTGGGCATTATTATCTTGAGCTCCATCTTGCGATAAGGAAACAACCTTACCATACACATGAACTTCTCTGATCATTGCAGGACGCTCATCTAAAGAAGCTAAACCCAGCTCATGCAGGCAAGCAAGCTTGGGCAAGGAAAGTCTCAAAAAGCCTGCTATTTTGCCCTTATCGTCAACATATTGCAAAAAATGTTCTTTTGCCACGCTTGTCTCAAACTGATGATCTACTAGCTTAAGCTCCTCTTTAGAGGTCTTCTCATGGGCTATTTCTCTATACCTAATTTCTTGAATATCTTTATCTTGCAAGGCAAGTCTTTGCTCCACCAGCTGGCGCAGATTAGTCTTTTTATTTCCCGCCTTAATATCATACGTAGAAATATCTCTAATCATCCTTGAAATTCTGGTGTAAGGCTTAGTTTGCTCTATGCAATAAGCAAGAAGCTCAATGAGCTCTTCTTCCTCATAGGGCTCCCACAGGCCCTCTTCATACAGACTATTCAACAAGGCACTTTTAACCAAAACGCAAGGATAAAGCTTGACCTCATCAGGTTTAAAGCGCTCATCATTGCTTAACTCATAATAACCCTGGGCATCCAAAACTGGATTAGATCCATACAAGTTGAGCATATAGTGCACATGAATCTTAAAGCCAAAAAGCCTCAAGAGTTCAAAAGCCTTAATGACCTGTGCTCTTGAGCTTTGTCTGGTATTTGCCGATAAGACCTCATCGTCTAAGGATTGAATGCCAATTTGAACCTTGGTAGCACCAAGTAAGCGCAGCTCTGTTAAGGAGGCAGGCTTTATCATATCAGGGCGCGTCTCCATAACTAAACCCACCACACGATGTGCTGAAAGCACGTTTTTATCGTGCTCTGCATAGAGTTCCTCTAGGCTTGCTTGTTGCTTGGAACTTATCTGTTGCCAAGCTTGATTTTGGGCATACAGCTGCTTAAATGCGCTTGCAAAACTAAGCCTTCCCTCATCTATTTCTTGTTGTAAGGGGGCTACTTCTTGTGCACGCAAATCCTTATTCTGAGAAATACCGCAGTCCTTATACCAGGCCTTTCTCTCTTCATAACGCGCGTGCAACCTATCTAAATCTTCTGAGGCATCATTAAGGGCGCAAAAAAGCTCTTTTACAAACCAAATTCTATAATCTCTGTCATAATCATCCCAGGTAGAACCCAAGATAATCAGCTCGATTTTATCGGTGGGATGACCCATATCAAGAAGGGTTTGCAAGCGTATAGCCACCTGCAAATAAGGATCAAAATAGCTTTGCTCGGCGCGCTGGCAAGCTGGCTCGTCACTTAGATAACTCTTGGGCATCCTAATATCATTGGGACAATAATTACAGTTTGAACTACAATACCAAGGCTTGGTGAGCACAGTAATTGTGGCTACACCAGAGGCAGTGCGCCTGGGCTTAATTTGTATAGTCTTTAACAGAAGATCCTCAAGATGGCTATCAAGCCCCCAGCTGCCATAAATCTCTGGCTTTTCTCGCTTAATACGCCTGTAATAGGGCATGAGTTTTTTCTTGGTATGACGACGCTCATCTGTGGGCGTTCCCCTGTTATACCAAAATAAGATTTGATTAAGTTCTTTTTCACTTAAGGGAGCATTGAGCTCTTTAATTGCCGAAACAATATCTTGCATTATCTTTTCCATACAAGCTAGCATAAACTATTAAGCAGCTCTTTGCATTATGCACAAAGGCTCATCCAGAGCATTAGCCTTAAAAATTCAGCAAAAAGCGCTAAAAGCCTGCAATAAAGACATAAGAACCTAGCTTAGAAAGCGAGACGCTTAAGCTTATGAAGCACTCAGCCCATCAAGATATCTTGAAGCCCCATGAAAAGGCTGCTTATGCCCAGGAATTATATGCGGCAACTGCCCGTTTTTATGAATATCACGCACAAGACTTCTCTAGAACGCGTCAAAATTCCTGGCCAGGCTGGGAGCGTCTTTTAGAGCTACTCAAACTTGAGGAGCGCTCTTCTTTGCATCTTATAGACTTGGCAGCAGGAAATCTGCGTTTTGAACAGTTTTTGTGCGATAAGCTCTTATCACACAAGGCCAATGCAACTGTTCTTGGAAACAATGCGGCTGTTCTTACAAAAGATGATGAGATGGACAAAAGCAACTTGAGGGCAGGGATTTTAGACTTCAACTTAAGCGTCGATGCCTATGATCAATGCCTTAGCCTTGCGCAAGATTACCCTTGGCTTAAGAACTCAAATATTGAGCTAAAGCTGCACCACTGCAATCTTGCTCAAGAGCTGATAGAACAAGGCTTATTTGCGCGCGTTAAAGAGAGTCAAAGCGCAGATGCTGAGCTTATTTGCTGTTTTGCCTATATACACCATCTGTACTCATATGAAACAAGGTTAGATTTTATTAAAACCTGTCTTGACTTGCTGCCCAAGGGGGCTGAACTCTGCATATCTTTTTGGTGCTTTGGACGTGATACTAGGCTTTTACACAAAGCTGAAGATTGCACGGCTCAGGCCCCGCTTAAGCTTAGAGCGCATCTAGAAGAAGGAGATTTTTTATTGGACTGGGCGGGCAATAAGCAAGAGCTACGTTACTGCCATCATTTTTCAGAAGATGAACTATCCGACTTGGCACAAGCCATACAAGAGCACAGTCCACTTGAGCGTTTTATACGATTTGATAGCGACGGAAAAAATTCTGCCTTAAATACCTATTTTTATCTTAAGAAAGCCTAAGCTAGGCTTTTTGAGGGCTTAATTAAGAAAGCCCCTAAGCCCCTAAGGCGCTGAGCCGCTAAGAAGCGATAAGTAACGCCAAGAGATGCTATAAGGGGCGGCAAAAGGGAGAAACTTGTAAATCCCCCATAAGTAAGATATCCTATACATTTGAGAGGGAACTGCATACTTAAGACCTGCCTCAGCTGCAAGACAGCACTAAAACTAAAGGCACAGGCAAAAGTATAGGCATCATAGGCAACAAAGGTATCATCAAAGGATGTATAGACGCTATGGCTCCCGTACTCAGCAGCTCTCTTGAACAAAAATTTTTGCAGCACTGCTCCCCCACCTTTGCAAAGATTAAAGCAAGCAGCCTATTTAAGCTTAGTTTTAAATCCTTAAGTGAAAAACACAAGCTTGAAGCTGAGCTCAGATCTCTTACACAGCTATTAGACTCCCAAGGCTTCAAACTGTTCATTTTGCAAACAACGCAAAAATATATACAGGTTTTGCTTTATCATCATGCGCTTTTAGAACAACTCTTACAAAAAGCTGAGATCAAACAATTTCTAGCTTCTTATTCTTATCACTATAAGAACTCAAATGAGGCCTTAGAACAGCTTAAAATGCGTGTACATAGGTCCAAAAGCTTTCCTCATGAAATTGGCGTCTTTTTGGCCTACCCCTTAAATGAGGTTCAAGCCTTTATACAGCACCACAGCTGCCCACAAGCAGCCTCTCACAACAGTCCAGTCTGCGCAGGGGCTTGGCGTGTTTTTTGCGATAAAAACGCATCAGAGCGTTGCTTTATGCGTTATAGGCGCTGTACCCGCTGCCTCTGCGAACTACATCTGCAAGGTCATGATTTAAGCCTGCTTATCGCTTGTGCGAGAAAAGCAAAAGGCAGCCCTCTTGCTATCTATCATCTACTTCAAGAAAAGTCAAAGCTAGCTCTTTAGCCTTTTTGAGCTCTTAGCTTATTTGGGCTCTTAGCTTGCAAAAAAGAAATCAACCCCAGCTCAAACTATAAGAGCCGGGGTTGAAAAGCCTATTTATTTTGGTCTTCTTCTTTAAGAGAGCGCTCTAACTTATCGGCCAAGTCTTGAGAGCTACAAGAACAGCCGCAAGAACAAGAGCCTCCACAACTACAAGAACCTTTTTTCCTAATGCGCCTGATAGCCCATATCACTATTAAAAGTAGAACCAAGCCTACCAAGGCGGTAGAAATATAGCCCTGCATGTTTTAAGCCTCGTGAGCGTCTACAGCTCTATTACTTAGCTTAGCTTTTTCTTGAGCTGCCTTGGAAGGCTTTCTCACAAGCAAGAAGATGCTTATTGCTAGTACTACTAAGGCCGCAGCAGTCCAAGCACTAAAGGCTGCACCTTCAAAGAGCACAATACCAAATTGATAAATCATGAAGGCGACTGCATAAGAGAAGATAAGCTGATAGCCAACTACTGCCGCAATCCACTTACCGCTTTTAAGCTCTGAGCGATAGGTACCAATGCAGGCCTGACATGGGGTATTAAGTTGGTTAAAGATCATGAAGGCAAAGCCTGAAACAGGAGTAAAGAGGCTTGCAGCAAGAACAAGAGCGCTGGGATCAGTCTCAGAAACATCGCCAAGACCAGCAAGAACACCCATGGTAGATACAACAACCTCTTTAGCTGCAATACCAGCAAAGGTTGCAACAGTTGCAATCCAGTCACCAAAGCCCAAAGGTGAGAGCAGCGGCGCAAAGATCTTACCAAAGGCTGCAAGGAGTGAATCTGTTTCTGGACCAAACTCGTGGAACTGGAAGTTTACTGAAATGTTTTGCAAGAACCACAAAACAATAACTACCAGCATAATGACGGTTCCAGCTTTTACTACAAAGCCCTTGGTTCTGTCCCAGGTAACGCGTGCAACATTACCAATGGTTGGCAGGTGATATTGAGGAAGCTCCATTACAAAGGGTGTGGGGTCTCCTGCAAAGGCAGCAAATTTCTTAAGGATAACTCCTGAAACAACTACCGCAGCAATTCCTGCAAAGTACATTAAAGGACCAAACCACCAGTAATTAAGAATTGAGGCAGCCAAAAGCGTAATAATTACGGTCTTAGCACCGCAAGGCATAAAGTGAGCAACCATAATGGTCATCTTGCGGTCTGACTCATTTTCAATAGTACGAGTGGCCATAATACCTGGTACTGCACAACCCGTACCAATTAAGATAGGGATAAAGGACTTACCAGAAAGACCAAACTTTCTAAAGATCCTATCTAAAATAAATGCAATACGGCTCATGTAACCAACATCTTCAAGAATTGCTAAGAGAATAAAGATGGTCACAATCTGAGGTAAGAAGCCTAAAGGAGCACCTACACCGGCGATAATACCGTCGCAAATAAGACCTACAAGCCAGGGGCTTACTGCAGCAGCTTCTAAAAGACCACGTACGTTTTCTTGGATTAGGCTTCCAATCAAGATGTCATTAACCCAGTCTGTAATGGGTCCACCAACTACCTGAACTGCCAGGTAATAGATGCCAAACATGAGAAGCGCAAAGATGGGAAGGGCGAGGATTCTGTTAGTTACGATCTTATCGATCTTATCAGAAAATGAAAGCAGGCCCTTTTGTCCCTTTTTAACCGTCTTTGAAACCACTGAGGTGATGAAGCTATAGCGAGCATCAGTGATAATGCCCTCGCCGTCATCATCAAGCTCTGACTCTAAGGCGTCCACCAGACTCTCAACCTTTTGCTTCTCCTCTGCGCTTATGCTTAGAGATGATAAGGCCTTCTCGTCATGTTCTAAGAGCTTGATAGCATACCAGCGCTCAAATTGATTGCCCTGAAGTGCTGCCACTGACGAAGCAATCTCTTTTAAGCATGACTCAAGTTTATTATCAAAACTTGCAATAGGCTTGGCGCTGGAGCTTTGAGCCACCTCTGCTGCTTTTTGCATAAGCTCATCGATACCGCGATGCTTTAGTGCAGAGATTTCAACTACTTCACAGCCCAGCTGAGCAGAGAGCTCTTTAGTGTCGATTTTATCGCCATGACGCTCAACTACGTCCATCATGTTAAGGGCGATAATCATGGGGATACCCAGTTCTGAAAGCTGGGTAGCAAGATATAAGTTTCTTTCAATATTAGAAGCATCAACAACGTCAATAATAACGTCTGGCTTCTCATTTACCAGGTAATCTCTTGAAACGATCTCTTCTAGTGTGTAGGGTGAGAGTGAATAAACACCAGGTAAATCTGTGATAGAGATTTCAGGATTCTCTCGATAAGAACCCTCTTTTTTCTCTACCGTAACACCTGGCCAGTTACCTACATACTGATTTGCGCCTGTAAGGGCATTAAACAAGGTGGATTTACCACTGTTTGGATTACCCGCAAGAGCAATAGTGATGGCCATAATAATCCTTACTAGTTAAACCTGGGCATGCAAGATGCCCTGCCAAACTTCTTTTTTAAGTTGTATGGTGTTAATTTAGGGCTGCGCCAGTGGTCTGCTCAACCGCAATGAGTGAGGCATCATCTTTTCTAAAGCTAAGCTCATAGCCTCTAATTGAAATTTGAACTGGATCACCCAGGGGTGCAAGTTTGCGCACATAAAACTCTGTGCCTTTGGTTACGCCCATATCCATAATGCGCTTACGAACAGGACCTGATCCTCCCACGCGCTTAACACGGTAGTATTTTCCAACCTCTACCTCATTAAGCATAAGCTCTGTATCAGACATCTTCCCTCCTTCACATCTACTAGTTTCCTTCTTCATCTTGCAAAAAAACTCTTGCAAGCATGATACGCTAATTCATTTCAACAAGGATTCGTTGAGCAATCTCTTTGCCAATAGCAATGCGGCTGTCTTTAACATTAACAATCAAATTACCTTGAATATCTGAGACAACCGTTACAAACTCACCTGCAACAAAACCCAGGTTGGCAAGATGATTATCTTGAGCATCCTGTCCTTTTGCTCGATAGCGCACAATACGTACCGGTGTATCAACCGGAGCCATTGCTAAGGTCATAAGCCCTCTCCATATCCCTATCCAAACAAATAAGAGTGAGCCTTCTTTCACTCTTGTTATTATGATAGCGCAAGAATAAACAAAGTAAAGAGCGGGTAATATTTATAAATTTTTGAGTTTTTTAGCCTTAACTTAAAAGAGGACTTAAAAGAAAAGCTTAGCTGCAAGCACGGCTGCAATCAAAAGGATGCAGCTTGCTATAAAGCAGGCGATAAAAACGCGTGCCCCACGCTTTGCAATAACATTGAAATTAACGCTCATGCCTAAAGCTGCCATTGCCATTCCCAAGAAGATATAAGCCAGGCTTACCAAGGACGATAAGAGCGTAGCGCCCAAAGGAAGATAGGTGCCAATGCAGCTTGCAGCTAAAAATCCCAACATAAAGTAAGGGATGGGGAGCTTGCCTTTATTTTCCTGTTCTTGGGCTTTACCTCTATGAGCAAAAATTCCAACGAGAATAGCTACAGGAATTAACATAAGCACACGAGAGAGCTTAGTAATAATAGCGGTATCTAAGGCCTCAGGGCCTCCTGCCCCGCCCGCTGCAACCGCATGAGCTATCTCATGCAAAGAAGCGCCTGCAGCAACACCAAATTGATGAGCATCTAATCCCAGATAAGGAAAGATAAGCACTTCTATAACGGTAAAAACGGTACCCAATATGGCAACCACCGCAACTGCCAATACCGCATCATCAGCCTTAGCCTTAAGCTGCGGAGAAACACCCATGACTGCTGCTGCGCCACAAATTCCGCAGCCACAAGAAGCCAGAAGTGCTAAGGTTTTTTCTACCTTTGCAATACTACAAATGAGATAGCAGAGCACTATCATGCTTGCCACTACCAAGGCTGCAAGGACTATGGTTTTTACTCCTGCCTGAGCCAGGGCAATTAAGTTAAGCTTAAAACCTAAAAGAATAATACCTAGGCGTAGAAACTTATTTGATATAAAACCTATGCCAGGTTCACAATGCTGTTGTAAGTTAGGAATAAGCTGAAACAGCATACCAAAGAGCAGTGCTATTACTAAGGCTCCAATAACTGAAAGATAGGGAAGCTTTGCCAAATAGCTTCCCAAAAAAGAAGCAAGAAGGGTAATTGCAGCGGCAAAATAAAAACCCTTCTTGCTAAAGATTGTGAAATCCATCTTAAACCTCACTTCCCTCACGCGAAGTCTTAAAGCTCCGAGCGGGGTTTTGAGGCTTCACATGCATCCTTATTTATCGCGATCTTTAACTACTAAGACATCGCACTTTGCTCTGTGGACAATATAGTTTGACACTGAGCCAACTAATACATACTGTACACGATTTAGTCCGCGATCACCACAAACAACCAAATCTGGATCAATGGGCTCAATAAGCTCTTCAACAATGGTTTGGCGTACCACACCATACTTAACCATTACCTCAACCTGCTCAAGACCAGCCTCACGTGCCTTATCAGCATACTTGCCCAGCTCATTTTCTGCATAGCTAATAACCTGGCTTACCAAATCTGCATCATAGGTAGAAGCAAGATCATATTTGCTCATATCCACAACCTGACCCAAATACAGCTTAGCCTGATTGCGCAAAGCTACCTCAAGAGCACGATCAAAGACAGCAGCCTGAGCCTCAGTACCGTCAAGAGCTACAAAGACCTTATCGTAATTCTTACCAAAATCAGCCATGAGAGCCTCCTTATGTTAGCAGAAACAATTCTTTGCTTCCTACTACTGTTATAGCACGTTTAGTCCCGTTTTGCTAAGCGCAAACTGAACTTAAACTGGTCTTTAAGCGCTTCTAGTTTGAGCTCTCTTCTGGAGACTCTTCTGGGGATTCTTCTGGACTTGTTCCCCAGTCAGATTTATGATCTAGATAATCTTGAACCAGCTGTGAGTTCATGATGCTATAAGCCAGGGGTAAAAATACAGCCTCTTCAACCATGGGATTAAACTGTCCTTTATGGTCTTTAAGCATAATACTGGGCATTGCTGTCTCACAGTCACGGCACACATGCATTTGATGTGCCGGATCTGATGGCCTGTAGAAGTAGCGTAAATCTTCTGGATCAACGCTTCCGCAGTGCGAGCACTTAATGCGAGGATAATGCCAGCTGGTATCGCAATGAGCACAATATAAGTTTCTATGGCCCCCGTCTAATGAAACGGTTGGGCGCACCACAGCCAGCGCTGCAGCCGATCCACAAACAGGGCAGGCTGGAGACTCTGGGAACTCATAGTCTAGAAGCTCGGGGCAATAGATTTTAGCTGCGCAAGCACGGGCAAAGCAGCTTACCGTTGATACCACCGCAAGGGCAAACATACCATTTTCATCAGAGCGGTGGCTCAGTTTTAAGCGCTTAGAGAGCTGCTTAATGAGCTTGTCACTTTGATATACTCCATCTTTAAGATCAGATTCCTTAATAAGCGAGAGATCAGCGGTAAATACTGAGGAATCCTTATCCTTGGCAAAGCGTCTTATATGCTCTCGTATGGCCGATAAGGTAGAGCAAAACCAATCATAGGGCATTTGAGGGGTATTCACTGAAAGCCAGGGCTTTGACTTGCGCGCCAATTTGAGAAGCTCATCTTTGTCCTGGGGCTCCCAATCAACAAGAGGCGTGCAACGCTCTTGAATCTCCCAAAGTCCCGTTAAAAACTGAGTCTGCTGCTCTCCAAGCTCAGCTTTATACTGATCAAGACAGGCACGTGCCTCTTGATAATCCATATCTTTTAACCTCTCTTACAACAAAAGGGGCCGGCTCTTATCGGAATCATAGGTATTCCGAGAAAAACGCGGCCCCTCTTTTTTACATTAGCCTAGCCTAAAAGCCGAGAACTTAGCTGCCATACAAAGCCTTTCCCATAAAAGCACTTGCTTTACAACATTTGCTTTACAGTAGTAGCTTTAGTGTGCTAGCTTTGAGCTGCTCTTAAGCTTTATGAGCGTTTTCTGCCCTGTGCTGACGGCGCAGAGTCTCAGAGACGGTCATGCCATCTGGAACCTCAATAACGCCTTCTCCACTTTCAAGGGCGTCTTCAGCCCACTGACCCCAGTGATACAATGCATCAGAACTTGATACATAACCAGAACCCAGCATCCACAAAGCTGCACGCTTCGTGTAAGGCTCAAAAATACCTCCACCCAAGTAGATGTGGAAGATCATCAGCATACAAAAGCCCATAAAGCACAGGTCGTGACCCATAAGGCAGAAAGTTACAAACCACTGAGGAAGGCCTCGTGCTGTACCTAGCCATAATACGATACCCGTAAAGATAAACATTATGATGATGAGGTACATAAAGAAGTCAGAAACACGCTGGCCAGACTTTACAAAGTCCTGCTTGGGCATATGATACTTCTTTGCATTAAGCAAGTACTTAAAGAAGTCCTTCATAAAGAGCTTATCGTCATCAGTCCATTTAGCAAAGATATGCTTCATAGAGTGGATAAACTCAGAAGGTCTCACAATGATGTACAAGAAGAACATGCCTGCAAAGATAGCACCAAAAATGCGGTGCACAATCTTACCTACCAAGAGTGCATTGGTGCCCATTATTTCTCCCAGTGGAGTAAACAAAAACAGGCCCGTAATGGTAAGGAAGGAGGCACAAATAATATTTGACCAGTGCCAGGTGCGCTGTAGGCCACTATGGCGCTTGATATACTTTACTGATTCAGTCATCTTAGCGCTCCTTCTCTTCTTCTTGTGCAGCCTTTGATACAGCTTCTTGATCTACAGAATTTACGGGGGCAGAACTTACCGCGCCCTTATGAGCCTCTTCGCGCTCAGACTCAAACCAAATCTCACCTGTTGACTTGCAATAGGTCTTTTTGGTCTTTGGATCATAATACAGATCATCAGCTGCGCGCTTATAACCCAAGTTCTTGATAAACGAAGTTGCAACAAAGCCAAAGACAGCTATAGCACCAATGGCTGCAGCAGGCTTAGTAAATTCAGAGATGCGCGTCATGATATTAATAGATGGCTTAGAAGGCAAGTTATATACCTCTGGCTTGTACTTAAGTACCTCAATGAGATGCAAGCCACCCATCTCATGTTCACCATATACGCAGGCATCTGGATATTCACCAGAGTCAAGCAGTACTTGAACGCGCTTCTTTGCCTTTTCTAAGATCTCATCGCGATAACCCCAGTCAAGTGCATCAGGGAAGCAGACTTTAACACAGGCAGGAATACCGCCGTGCTCAAGCCTATCCTGGCAAAACCAGCACTTAGTGTTGATGTTTTGGCGCTCACGATATTTAGGCACCCCATAAGGACAGCCAGTAGCGCAAAAACGACAACCAATGCAAATTTCAGGAGAAATTACTACTGCGCCATTGCCCACATGATGGCAAGCGCCTGTTGGGCAAGCACGAACGCAACCAGCATCTGTACAGTGATGACAGGAATCTCTACCAAAGATCCAGTCAACACCTTTTGAGTTGGTGCCCTCTAGTTCAATAAACTCCATGCGCAGATAGTTGTCACCATAGTTTTCTGGTGGATAGGTATAACCACCCAGGTTAAACTCATAGTCTGCATCTTTTATAGGTGAAGGAAGCTGATTCCACTGCTTACAAGCAACTTGGCAAGCCTTACAGCCCATGCACATGGACGAATCAAAAAGCATAGCAAAGTGCTGATCATCAGAGGCCTTTTTTATCTCCTCTGTCCTGTTGTCCATTCTTACTTGCATATCTGATTTAGGCATCAGTCTTCACCGCCTTTCTAATGTCACATAAGAAGGCTTTAAATTCTGGAGTTGAGGTATTTCCGTCACCGTAATTTGGAGTGAGCTCATTTCTCACCGCACCCTTAATTACATCTGCTGACCAACCCCAGTGGAAGGGCATTGAAATTGAGTAATAGGTCTTACCATCTATCTGATAAGGACGGGCACGATTGGTGACTATGCAGTTCATGCCAATGCAGCCACGCTCATTAAAGACCTCAACCCAGTCTCCATCCTTAATTCCACGCTCTTTTGCAAGCTCAACAGGAATTTCTACCATCATACGTGGCATAATTTCTGCAAGCCAGGGCTGATTTCTGGTGGAATCACCAGATTGCCAGTGCTCAACCAGGTGGAAGTCAGAAGAAATAATGGGGTATTTTTCTGGATCTTGGCTGGCAGTCTTAGAACTTTCCTCATATACCAAAGCAAGAGGATTGCTTTGTGTATTATGAAGAGGATTTTTAATGGGAGACTCAATAGGCTCATAATGCTCAGGGAAGGGGCCTTCTGCAAGTGAGCTTGAGAAGAGTCGAGCCACCGTTTCTCCTGTCATCATAAAGGGCAAGGTCTTATCGGGCGTAGTATTGGCTGCAAAGTCTGCAACATCATACTGATGCCACTTATCTCCCTTATACTCAACTAACTGAGTACCCTCTTTCCATGGTCTACCCTCTGGATCACATGAGCAGCGGTTATACAAGATCTTACGATTAACAGGCCATGAGAAGCACCAATTTGGATAGATTCCCAAGCCGTCTTCTGAACCTGGGGTATAGACATCATGTGTATCACGGCGTCCACAGGCCTGGCTTGAAGGATCAAGACGATTTCCTTCATTTGCATAGTAGCCCGCATAGATCCAGTTTCCGCACTCAGTGCTGCCGTCTGCCTTAAGTTCTGAGAAGCTCTTAACGAGCTTACCTGTAGTAAGGTCGATACCATTGATGTACCAAGCTACACGACGAGAATCAAAGTGACCATTCTCATCTTTGTACTTGTTCATTTGAAGTTTGGTGAGAGGATCATCAAACTTACCAGGATTTTCCTTGCACTGTTTAACGATCTCTGTCCAAAGCTCAAGTAAGAGCTCACCGTCATCATATGAACCACTCAAAGGCTCAACAGCTTTGTAGCGCCATTGGATACAACGACCGGTATTAGTAATAGTACCTGCCTTCTCATAGTGACAGCAGGCAGGAAGGAAGAAGCACTCTGTCTTGATGTCTTCTGCCTTTTTACCCTCTACATGATTAAAGAAGGTGGTGGTGTCAGAATTCCAGATATCTACCGTTACCAACCAGTCAAGCTTACTTAAGGCCTCACGTGTAGTATGTGAGTTGGGGCCACCAATAACAGGGTTTTCACCCCAGGCGAAAAATCCCTGTAAGTTACCTTGGTTCATCCACTCAAAGATTGAGATATGGGTGAAGTCACGCTTGTCTTCCTTGGGCCAATAATCAAAACAATAGTCATTATCAACCGTAGCGTGCTCTCCATACCACTCTTTAAGCATGGAGATTATAAACTTTGCTCGATTAGTGTAATAACCAGCGCCATTAGTAAAGGCAGAGAGGTAAGAAGCAAGGTCTACATGCCCCTTATCAACATTGGGGATCTTGGTGTAACCAGGTAGCTCTTGCGCCAGAACTGCAAAGTCAGTAACACCCTGAACATTACACTCACCACGCATAGCGTTCATACCGCCACCAGGACGACCAATGTTGCCCAAAAGAAGCTGCATGATGCAGGCTGCGCGAATAGACTGTGCACCAACGGTGTGCTGGCACAGACCCATAGCGTACATAAAGGAGCCGACCTTATCGTCTTTATAGGTAGAAGAAATAAGTTCAGCAGCCTTATTAAAGAGCTCCTCAGAAATGCCGCAGATTCTAGCAACCATTTCTGGGGTGTAGCGTGAGAAGTGCTTCTTCATAAGCTGCATTACGCAGTTGGGGTGCTGCATAGTTTCATCTTTTAGAACCTTTTGCACCTGAGGAAGCTTAAATTTGGGAACGTTTACGTCTTGAGTCCAGGCAAAGGCCTCATTGGGGCCGGTTTTCCATTCCTCTGTTCCCTCAAGCTGATACTTCCAACTGCTGGTATTATACTTAGCACCGCGGCCCTTACCCTTGGTTTCTTCAAGCTCTTCAAAGCCAGAGAACATACCGTCTTCAAACTTAAACTCCTCAGAGATGAGCCAGCTTGCGTTGGTATAGGCGCTCACATAGCGCTTGTTATAACGCTCATTAGTCAAGATGTAATTAATAACACCAGAAAGGAAGGCAATGTCGGTACCAGGTCTAATGGGAACCCACATGTCTGAGCAAGCTGCAGAACGAGAAAAACGTGGATCTACAGTTACCAGTTTTCCGCCTCTGCGGCGTGCCTCTGAAACATTTTTGAATGAAGCCGGATGATTCTCTGCAGGATTACCACCCTGGATAAGCACTACATCTGAGTGCTTCATGTCGGTGAGCTGATTGGTCATAGCTCCTCGACCAAATGTGCCGCCGATACCGGCGACTGTGGGCGCGTGTCATATACGGGCCTGATGGTCAAAGTAGGTAAGACCCATAGCGCGAGCAAGCTTTACAATAACTTGTGCCTCTTCATTATCGGCACCTGCAAAGCCCAGCCAACCAATATTGGGGGTGCGGTTTACTATGCGCCCTTGCTTATCGGTATGCTCAAAGCCTTCCTCACGAGTTTTACGGAAGCGCTTTGCAATCTCTGTGATTGCCCAGTCCAGGCTTACCTCGCGATATCCCGTCTCATAGGGAGCACGATACAACGCACGACGAGCTCTAGCAGGGTTAGCTATCTGCTTACCTGTCTTGGGATCATAGATATTGCGGATATTGAACTGTGCTGCCCCTTTTGGGCATAAAGAACCACGCGTTGAGGGCTGATCTGGATCACCCTCCATGTGAATCAGCTCACCATTTACGCTATAGGCCAAGGTTGAACAACCACAGGCGCAATAAGGACAAATGGTAGTAGACTCACGTGCACCTACTAAGCGATCATAATTAATAGGCACACCCTTAGCCTCTGCCTGATCTGGCTTAAGCATCTCAGTTAATGCTCCTGCAGCCAAAGCCGCAGCAGAACCCTTAAGTGCACTACGTCGCGTTAGTAACATTGGCGGTCCCCTCCTCTCTAAATATTGAGAAACCTCAAATAAACTATAACAAGAGATGGCGGCAAGATATTGCCCTCAAATTAGCAATATGAGCAGCTCTAGGGCTTGAATATGTAGAAATTGACACTCGTCAAAAAATGCTTATTAAAAACATGAGGTCATCATTATTCTTTAAAAGAGATAATTCAATTGTGTCTATTTTGTGTGCATCATGAGAGAAAAACTTTTCCGTAAACGGCTTGTACCTGAGTGTGAGCGGTGTCACTTTTTGTTGCAAAAGAAACTAAAATGGGAAGCTTTAAGCCTAAAAAAGCACGATAAAGTGTGATTAAATTGTACTATCACAACTAAGATTTAAGAGGTGAACTACATCATGCACAATGAGTCGAAACAAGAATCTGAACACATTAGACTAACCCAGCTTTCATCGAAGGCTGGTTGAGCAGCCAAGTGGGGTCCGGAGGACCTTAAGGCTGTATTAGACTGCATTGCACCTGATCATACCGAGGATGTAATGCTGGGCTTTGAGACCAGTGATGATGCTGCAGTTTATAAGATTAATGATACACAGGCGGCTGTATTAACCGTAGACTTTTTTACCCCCATTGTGGATGACCCCTATGATTTTGGTAGAGTTGCAGCAGCAAACTCACTATCAGACATCTATGCAATGGGAGCAAAGCCTCATGTGGTTTTAAACCTTCTTGCCTTCCCTTGCAAGCTGGGTCCAAAAATTATTGGAGCAGTCTTACAAGGAGCTAATGAAGTAGTGCGTCAAGCAGGTGCTATTACCATGGGTGGCCACACGGTTGAGGATAAAGAACCTAAGTTTGGTCTTAGTTGCTTTGGTCTTATCGATAGTGACAAAATAGTGCTCAATAAGGGAGCAGAAGATGGTGATTACCTCTATCTTACTAAGAACTTAGGCACCGGCATTATGACTACAGCTCTAAAGCGCTCGCTAATCTCTGAAGAAGAACTAAAGCCTGTGGTTGAATCTATGGCTACGCTTAATAAAGAGGCCTCAGAAGCCATGCTTAAAGCAGAAGTTCATGCAGGAACAGATGTAACTGGCTTTGGTCTTGCGGGACATTTGCATGAGATGTGTGAGGCCTCAGGTCTTGGAGCAGAACTTTCCTTTAGCTCGCTGCCTTTGTTTGAGGGGGTCAAAGACTTTGCGCAACAGGGAGTATGTCCGGGAAAAACTAGCGAAATGAAATCTTGGGCTGATCAGTTTTTAACTTACAATACTAGCCAGATTACTCAAGATGAGTTCCAGTGGATGAGTACAATACTATGTGATCCTCAAACTTCTGGTGGAATGCTTGTGGCTATAGCCCCTGATAAGGCCCAGATTTTTGAAGAGACTTATGCACAGCTGAGTGCAAAGAAGGCCTGGCGCATTGGCCGTATAACAAACAAGCTTGATGCGGGCTGCATTAGCCTTGTTCAGTAGGGCTTTAGGTCAAGAGGCGCCATAAGGAAAATGACAGCAAGTAAGGAGCTGCATGATGGAACATCAAGAATTTATCGGCCAAACAGATCACCTTATGATTGTTACCGAATCTTTGGGACAGGGCTCTCAAGACTTAGGAAAACAGCTCATGAAGGCCTATTTGTATACCTTGGCGCGCTCTGAGCACAAACTTAAGCGCATCTCATTTTTAAATAGCGGTGTAAAGCTAAGCTGTGAGGGCTCAGAGGTGCTTGAAGATCTCAAGCTCTTAGAGCAGCAGGGCGTAAAGATTCACAGTTGCGGCACCTGCCTTAACTTCTACGGCCTAACTGAAAAGATCCAGATTGGCGTTATTGGAAATATGCAAAGCATTGTAGATGCGCAAATGCAAAGCAACACAGTAGTTTTAGGGTAGTACATAATGCTTAATCCTCAAGAGGCCTTGCGCTCGCTTCCCAAAGTTGACAAAGCAAGTCTTGCGCTCACATCACTTTTAGAGCTCTGTCAAAAGCACTATGCTCAGCTTTCTCCCATGGGAGAACTCAAGGGTTTTAAACTTTCAAGCGCCATAATAAACCAAGAGATAAAAGGCTTAATTGAAGCAAGAAGACAAGAGCTTCTTTTGGCCATGCAGACTAGCTCTGCTGCACATGATGGCGATAATACAGCACCCTTAAGCCAAGCTCCAAAGAGTTCTGCTCAAGACATCTGTCAACTCATCCACAGCAAGGCCCTTGAGGAGATGCATATACAAGGCCTGCCCAGCAGTGCATTTCTAAAGATAGAGCCCTTAAGCTGCCAGGAGCTTGAAGCCTGCCTTGAGGGTCTTTGCCCTGATCTAGCTCATAGCTTATTAGAGCGCCTTTTTAATCTAAGTTTTTCAAGCTTGCGCAGATTGATTAATGCCAGTGGTGTTATTTTGCATACCAATCTGGGGCGCGCACCCCTTTCTCATGAGGCTCAGCTACAGCTTATGCAAGTTAGCCGCTCATATAGCAATCTTGAGTATCGCCTGCAAACAGCTTCACGAGGACAGCGCCTAGATCATGTTGAAGAGCTCTTGTGCAGCCTCACCGGCGCAGAAGCGGCCTGCGTTGTCAATAATAATGCAGCAGCTGTCATGCTCATATTGATGGAGTTCTCAAAAGGAAAAGAGGCTATTGTAAGCCGCGGAGAGCTCATTGAAATTGGCGGGTCCTTTAGAATCCCAGATATTATGGAGCTCTCTGGAGCACTGATGCGCGAGGTGGGCACCACTAATAAAACCCACCTGTATGATATTGAACAGGCCTGCACTCCGCAGACGGCTCTTATCTTAAAGGTGCACCCATCCAACTATAGAGTTTGCGGTTTTACCGAAAGTCCCAAAGCATCTGATTTATGCAAACTTGCTCATGAAAAGGGACTTTTGGTCTATGAAGATCAAGGCTCTGGCGTCTTAGTTAAGCTAAGAGATTTTGGTCTTTGTCACGAGCGCAGTGTGCAAGAAGCCTTAGCTGATGGCATGGATCTTGTTTCTTGTTCGGGCGATAAACTCTTGGGCTCAACACAAGCAGGCATCATCTTTGGCAAGAAAGAACTTATTGCGCGCCTCAAGAAAAACCCTTTTATGCGAGCTTTACGCCTTGATAAATTATGCCTAGCAAGCCTTGAAGCTTCTTTACGTCTCTACCTACATGAACAGCAGGATTTCCTGCAAGAGCTTCCGCTTTTCAAGATGATGTGTGCTCAGCTTAGTGAACTTGAACAGCGGGCCTTGCGCTTAAAAGAGCTCGTTTCTGATCGCCTGAAACAAGAACTTAGTAGCACGAAGTTTAGCCTTGAAATTAGCACCGCGCTTCAATCCGTTATTGGGGGTGGCTCCCTACCAACGCAAGAGCTTGATTCTTGTGCCCTTGTTCTTAAGTACGATAAAAACGATAAGAGTGACAAGAGCGACAAGAAGCTCTCAGCTCAAGGCATGCAAGATCTCTTTTTACAAGCTTGTCCGCTACCTGTAGTAGGACGCGTGGTAGATGACTTTTTTGCCTTTGACATGCGCACTATACAAGGAGATGCAGAGCTTGAAGAACTTGCTGATTGCATAGAATACATCTTCAAAACAAAACTGATGGCCAAGGCCTAGGCGCTCGGCCACGCCATGCAGCCCACGCCATGCAGCCCACGCCACTACGCTAAACCAAGCTACGCTAGAAAGCAGTTTTTATGTCTGATTTACCCGCAATTTTAGGCACAGCAGGACATATTGATCACGGTAAAACCTCCCTGGTAAAAGCTCTTACCGGGGTAAATACCGATAGACTTGCAGAAGAGCAAAAACGCGGTATTACTATTGAGCTTGGTTTTGCAGAACTTGAGCTTCCCTCTGGCAGACATATGGGCATTGTTGATGTTCCAGGTCATGAACGCTTTGTGCGACACATGATAGCCGGAGCAAGCGGTATAGATTTGGGGCTATTAGTTATTGCTGCCGATGATGGCGTAATGCCTCAAACCAGAGAGCACTGCAAAATCATGGAGCTCTTGGGCATCCAGAAACTTGTGGTAGCCCTGAGCAAAATTGATCTGGTTGATCCTGACTGGATAGAGCTTGCCAAAAGCGATATTGAATCATATCTTGAAGACAGCATCTACAAGGGATCAGAAATCATTGCTGTATCTAGCCATAAAAACATTGGGCTTGATGAGCTCTTGGCAGCTCTTGACAGGGCGCTTAGCAGCCTTCATAAAGAGACGCGCAGCAAAGAGTCTGTGCGCCTGCCCATAGACCGCGTATTTAGTCTTAAAGGCGTGGGAACCGTAATAACAGGCACTCTTTGGTCGGGCACCATTGAAGCTGAGCAAAACTTAGAAATTGTTCCCTCAAAGATTCAAACAAGAGTACGCTCAGTACAGGTACACTCAAAACATGTTGATAAGGCTTTTCCCGGGCAGCGCGTTGCAGTTAACCTAGCTGGACTGGAGACAAAAGACATTGGCCGAGGAAACACACTTTGCTCACCTGGAACATTAAAAGAAAGTAGCACATTAGATGTTATGCTGAGCTACCTGGGAAAAGAATCAAAGCCTAGTCCCTTGAAAAGTGGAAGCCGCGTGCATCTTAATCACGGAACCTCAGAGCTTTTGGGTAGAGTGCTTTTGATGAATGATCAAAAAGAGCTCGATTGCTCTTCGGTGGCGCTGGCGCAAATTAGGCTTGAAGAACCCTTGTATGCAAAGGTAGGAGACCCTTTTATCATTAGATCATACTCCCCTGTTGAGCTTATTGGTGGAGGGCGCATCTTACTTAATCAAACACGCATGCGTACCCATCTTCTAGAAGCAGAAGAGCGCCTACTTAAGGCTCAATTTGCTGCTGACACAGAGGCTATTTTATCGGCAGCGCTTGATTTATATCTTGAGCCCTTTAGCACTCAGGAGCTTAGTGAAGCCTTAGGGCTTGACAGTCTTAAACTGCAGCAATTTCTTGATAAGCATTCAGATAACAAGCTCTCTTCAAGTGATAAGCCCTTATATGCCTTAAGTATAAGCTCAGGCAAAACAAAACGTGCTTACATTAACAAGGCTAAACTGAGGCAATATTTTGAAGCTATTGAAGAGCGTCTTTTGGCCTTCCATAAAGAAAAACCCTTGCATTCAGGAATGAGTGAGCAGGCCTTAAGCCAGTCAGTAGCCAAGCATATGCCTGCTGAATTTTTTGCCGCCATCATTGCCCTAGCCGCACAAGAAAAGCTCTTAGAGCAAAGTGAAGGCCTCATTGCGCATCCTTCTGCGGGTTTATCGGCAAAAAGGGCTGAAGAAGAGATTGCTCACAAACTTATGGCTATCTTGCAAAAGGAAGGTTTGGGGGCACCTTTCTTGCCTGATTTGGCTCGTCAGTGTAATCTGGCTCCGGCTGCAGTAAAGCGCTCGCTGCGTTTGATGCAAGAGGCCGGCAAGTTGGTAAAAATTAATCCAGAGTTTTATGTGAGTACACAAAGCTTTGATGAAGGACTTGCCAAGGTTAAAACTTGCCTGCAACAGCAGCAAGCTGCCACCACCTCTGAGTTGCGAGAGCTATTGGCTGTGAGCAGAAAGTATGCAGTTCCTTTTTTAAGCTACCTTGACGATAAGGGCATTACTTATCGAGATGACGATAAGCGCCGTTTGAAGTAATCCCTGTGAATGTTTCAAACGGCTTATCAGCACGTCTTTAAGAAATTCAAAAAGTTGTAAATAAGCGCCTTTTTGCCAAGAAAAGTTTACTTTTCCCTCTAATATGGAATGTAAAGTAAATAGAGATAAAGTAAACTTGAGTTCTAAAGAATCGAAAGGGTGATTTTATGAACTTGGCGAAAATCTCTGCAAATGGTCAAATCACTGTACCAATAGAAATCAGACGCCAGCTTGGCCTAAAATCTGGCGATAAAATCCTGTTCCTCCAAAATCAGAATGGAGAGATCGTAGTCAGCAATGCCTCCGCTGCAGCTATCCGAAAAGCGCAGGCTGCCTTTGCTGGAGCTGCTGAGGCGATGGGTGTATCTAGCGAAGATGATATTCAGGTCTATATAGATGAACTACGCTACGGAATGAGACGCTAAAATGCGAATATTGATAGATACTAACATCTTATTTTCCGCATTGATTTTTCCCCATTCTAAACCTGCACAAGCCCTACTCTACATAGCCGACAATCACGAAATCGTCTTATGCGACCGCAATATTGCGGAGCTACGAGATATTCTTGGACGCAAAGCGCCACAGTATCTCCCAGATGCAGAGGTACTGCTGGCAGAGATGTCTTATGAATTAATTCCCGCTGTTAACCATGCGGAAAAGCTGATACGTGACACAAAAGACCAGCCAATCTTAAATGCGGCCATCGTGTCAGATGTTGATGTTATTCTCACAGGAGACAAAGATTTTCTAAGTCTGGATATTGAACATCCAAAGTGCATGTCTGTTGCACAGTTTCTCGAGATTGAGGGTGTAATATGCTGATTAAACATCAAAGCCTCTAATTCACGATAAGATAACGCCACAAACAGAAGCCACAATTGTTTGCTAGCATAATACATTCAGATAATTCCATTAGGTTTAAGAGTTTAAGGAGTCTTATATGATATCGCTTGTGCCGCCAAAGGGTATGCGTGACTTTATTCCTTGTGAATTTAGAAAGCGTGAGCATCTCTTGCAGCTCATCTCATCTACCCTTAAAGAGCACGGATTTCATCAAATTGAGACTCCCGCTCTTGAAGATATTGCTAAGCTCAAGGCAAAAGAGGGTGGCGATAATGAGTCTATGCTCTTTGAAGTCATGCGTCGTGGACTTGATCCAGAGAGCTCATATCGCCCTAGTGAAGCCTGCGACTTAGCATTGCGCTATGATCTCACTCTTCCGCTTTCGCGCTTTTACGCTCACAACCAGGCTAAACTACCAACGGTTTTTAGAGCTTTTCAAACGGGTTGGGTCTGGAGAGCAGAACGCCCCCAAAAAGGTCGCTTTAGACAGTTTAGACAGTGCGATATTGATATCATTGGCCCTAGTGACTGGACAGCAGAACTTGAACTTCTCTCTTTAGGTTGGACAGTATTAGAAAAACTAGGGCTTAGTAAGAATGCCTGTATTTTGATTAATGATCGCCGCTTGCTTGACTACCTGGCAAATAGCTATGAAATTGCTGGCGATAAGCGCGGACAGTTTTTTATCATCTTAGATAAGCTAGAAAAAATTGGTCTAGATGCAGTTGTAGATGAGCTTGTAAGCAAGGAGATCATGGCTAGACAAGCTGCCCAAGAACTCATGAATCTTCTTTTGGAGCTTAAAGAAGAAAGCAGCCAAGCTGGTACTAGTGGCGCTAGCCTGCAGCTTACAGAGCTCTTAGAGAAGGCACAAATACCTGAGCTTTCCTTGCTTATCTCTGCACTAAAGGAGCTCAAACCTGAAATTGAACTACGTTTTGACCCGAGCCTTGTGCGCGGTATGGGATACTACACGGGCATAGTATACGAGGTTGTCCACACATCAAGTTCTTCATCTATCTGCGGTGGTGGGCGCTACGATAAAATCATTGGAAAATGGTTAGGCAAAGAGGTTTGTGCTGTTGGCTTTTCCTTTGGATTTGAGCGCATATTAGAGCTTTTGGATGAGGCTGCTCAAGAAGATGAGCGTCTTGATTTGGCTCTTTGCTATAGTTCTGCAGAAGATCATCTTAAAGCCTTGCACCTACGTGAAGCTATTAAATCAGGAGAGTTAACGGGCTTTGAAAACTTCAAGGAGATTGGCCTGGTTAAAGCCCCCAGTAAAATTAAAAATAGCTTCTTTGAGCAAGTAGCTCAAGACTACAAATCTGCCTTATTGCCCTCTGCCTTAGATCTTGATTCTAAAGAAGCACTAGAAAAGTTAAAGCACTTTTAGTAATATATTCTAGGTTCTTATGCGGAGATGAATGAGTCCTGGTGGGCTCCGCGGTCTTCAAAACCGTTGTGGGGTGTGAAGAATGCCCCGGGTGTGTTCGATTCGCACACATCTCCGCCAAGAATGTATATCTTTGAATTTTGGTGTTGCTATGTCAGCTTTACAGCTTAAAGATTTTAGAGTTCTTGGCTTTGCTTCTAGCGCTGAAGCCCTAGAAGCCGAGCGTCTAATAAAAAGTAGCTCTCTTAATTTAAGTGCTCGCTTAATCCCCAAACCAGCCTGCTTAGGCAATGCAGAATGTGGTTTGGCTCTGCGCTATCTCCCTCAAGAGGAAGAAGATGTCTTTTCTCTATTAATAGACGCAGGCTGGCAAAAGGATACTCTTTGCGCACACTGCGCTTCATATCAAGATTTCTCACTATAATGCATACGATGACCGGCTCTGCTACCCATTATGCATGGAGGGCTCAGAGCCGGTCTTTTTTATCGACAAATCCGGGAGCTGCAGGCCACCTGCAAAGCAGCTATTAGCTGTACTTAGCTAAAGCGCCGCCCCTATGAGTCTAATCTGGCCTATAAGACACAAAGCTTCCCTCTAACAAACTAAAATATGATAAAGAAAAAGCCTGCCTCTTAATGAGGCAGGCTTTCATCTTTACCACAAGATATCTGTGAGCTTATTGATTAGTGCTCAAAGGTATCATGCTCAACCTTGCCAAAGAATATCTTGTAAACAATGACATGGTAGATAAGAACGATGGGAACACCAATGCAAGCAATGATAAACATAGCAAGCAGTGCAGTGTCAGAACTAGCAAAAGGAGCACCAATGGTAATGGTGGGTCCTACGCTTTGCTGAGCCATTAAAGCAAGCTGTGGAGTAGCTGCAGGAACCAAGGCTGGGAATAAAGAGAAAGCCATGGTTAAGATAATGAAAGCAAGAGCTGCGCTTGATGCAAGGAAGGAAACGATATCCTTACCCTTAGCACCAAAGCTTACAACTGCAAGCAATGCTACTGCAGCAAGTACACCGCATACTACGCGAACCACTGCGAAGGCGCCACCAAGATAGTACATGCTTCCAGCCTCAGGCATATTTGGTACTACCAAGAAGAGGTATACCAAGGAAGCCACGGCAAATACTACCAAAACTACAGGTGCCATAACCTTGCGAATAGCGCTTGCACGCTTGTGAAGATCGCTGCCTGGCTTGGTCTTTTTAGCAGTCCAAGCAGCACCATGCATTAAAGCCATGGTAAGGCTTAAAACACCACAAAGCAGAGGGAAAACACCCAAAAGCTGAATGAAGCGTGCAGGGAAGTCTCCTACTACATCTCCTGTTGCAGTTAGAGGTACACCATTAAGGAGGTTACCTACTGCAACACCAAAAAGAAGTGCAGGTAGTGCTGATCCAATAAAGAATGCAAAATCCCAGAACTTCTTTAAGCCACCCTCTGCATCACCGGCAAAGTGGATGGCAACTGCTCTTAAAATAAGAGCAAAGAGTACCAGCATGATTGCCAAATAAAAACCTGAGAAGGTTGCAGCATAAGCTGGTGGGAAAGCAGCAAAGAGAGCACCACCCAAGGTGAGCAACCATACCTCATTACCGTCCCAAACAGGACCAATGATAGAGCGAAGTACGGTCTTCTCGTGCTCAGTCTTACCTAATACGGGGTAAAGAGCGCCTACACCAAGATCAAAGCCGTCCAAGATGTAGTAAGCAACCATTACCACTAAAAGAAGTACAAACCAAATAATTTGAAGGAAGTTCAGTTCTACGCCCATTAGTATCCTGCCTCCTTCTCGTCATCTACAACTGGTCCACGCTTAATGTAGCGCTTGATAGCCTTAAGCCAGGTGATGAAAATAACCAGGTATACAATGATGAACAATACAATAGTTACCAATAACTCAGGAGCTGAAACTGCATATGAAATTGCGTCATTAGTTCTGAGCAGGTCATAAACAATCCATGGCTGACGGCCAACCTCTGCGGTAGCCCAACCAAACTGAATTGCCAACATAGGGATCAAAGGAGACCACATTAAGAGATTGCAAGCCCAGTTAGGCAGGCTTGTATCAGTAGTCTTCTTAAGCTTCTTAAAGCTTGCCCATGCAGCAAGCAGCATCAGCAAGAAAATGACACCAAAGAGAGCAACCATGATGTGATATGCATAGAACACAAATGCTACAGGGAGTGCGTCAACATCCTCTTTGGGGAAGCTGTTAAGTCCCTTGTACTCATGATTGAAATCTCCAGTTGCCAAGAAGCTTGTACCACCTGGAAGAGCAGGACCAACCACTCTCTCATTTGCGCTATCTACATAGCCAAAGAGGTAAAGTGCTGCTGGACCATCTTCCCACTGTGCCTCCATAGCAGCCAGTTTCAATGGTTGATTCTCTGCTACAACCACAGCTTGATAGTGAGCGGTAGGGAGCATGAGAACAGTAAATACGATGGCTACCAAGGTGCCTGCACGAAGCGTATTCTTAGCAAAGCTGAGGTGTACACCCTTCTTGAGGTAATAAGCTGCAAGTGCAATTGCACAAAATGCACCAAAGATAAGAATTGCATCTACAGTGTGCATGTAACGTGCAGCAGTTGAAGGATTAAAAGCTGCTGCAAAGAAATCAGTTAATACAGCCTTTGTTCCAACAGATGTTTCTATTACCTCATAACCGGCTGGCGTCTGCATCCAGGAGTTTGCAATGATGATCCACAAAGCAGAAAGGCAAGATCCTACCCATACCAGCCAAGCTGATACCATATAGAACTTAGCGCTTACCTTATTGCGACCAAAGATCAAAACTCCCAAGAAAACGGACTCTAAGAAGAAGGCAAAGAGTGCCTCTGCTGCCAGAGGAGCACCAAAAATGTCGCCCACAAACTTAGAATAATTTGCCCAGTTGGTACCAAAGGAGAACTCCATGGTAATACCAGTAGCTACACCAACTGCAAAGCATGCCGTAAAAATACGAACCCAAAGCTTTGTAGCTGCTTTATCCTTTGGATTACGGGTCTTGTAATAGCGTGTTTCTGCTATTGCCATAATCAAACCCATACCAACGGACATAGGCACGAACAAGAAGTGGTAAATAACTGTCAACGCAAACTGAAAACGCGACAGAAAGGCCACATCAGTTAATAAGTCCATCTCTCTCCCCTTTCATACATCGTGCCCTGCCATTTGTTACTACTTAAGTATCATATCAATTTAAGCTCACATATGCTACATATTTTAAGCAACAAAGTTCTTTTTATTAGCTTTTTTGTGATTGAATCACTAAATTGATTCAAAGTGGGGAAGAATATGCTGCTGAGCCGCGCGTAAAAGTCGTTCTTGCATCTCCAGACTTGAAGCCTCCGCATAAACTCTAAGCAGAGGTTCTGTTCCAGATGCGCGTAATAAAAGCCAAGCCCCTTCTTCAAAACGCAGGTATAAGCCATCGCGCTTATCGAGCTCAATTATCTTGAGGCCATCCAGCTCTTCTATTTCAAATTCATCTTTGTGTACTCTAAAATTAGCTACAAGCTTTTCTTCAAGCGATAAATCCAGACGCTTATAATACCAGCGCCCATAACGAAGCTCTAAATCATCAACCAAGTCTTTTAAGCTCTTATCATTGAGCGCCATCATTTCACATAAAAGAAGATCCATATACAGGCCATCGCGCTCCATTACATGAGCTGGAATGCCTATACCTCCCGATTCCTCTCCCCCAACTAAGACATCACCTTTAAGCATTTGTTCATATATCCACTTAAATCCTACTGGTGTAATGCAAAGCTCTAAGCCGCGCTCTTCACAAAGACGCTCAAGCAAGCTAGATGCCGAAACCGTAGATACCACGCGCCCCGTTTTACCTTTTCTTAAAAGGTGCTCAATTACGAGGGCCAAAATTTTATGAGGGCTTACAAAAGATCCTTCTTCATCTATAGCCCCTACCCTATCTGCGTCCCCATCATTTATTAGACCTGCCACTGCCCCACTTTCCAATACCGCCTGCCTACACTCTTCAATCCAAGGATCAATGGGCTCTGGATGAAGTCCAGCAAAATCACAGCGCTGTTCTGAGTGAATCTCTTCAATTTCCAGGCCCATCTCACGAAGAAGTGGAGCTACATAAGATTGTGACGCGCCGTAAAGCGGATCATGCACCAGCTTTAGCTTAGATTGCGATAATAGACGGGCATCTACCCCAGCTTTGAGTGCCTCTAGGTATGCAGACATGCAATCAACCACAGCAATTAAAGCTTCATCTTGTTGTGCATCGCGTGCTTCAAGTTCTGCAGGATCAAGTTTTTTCAGAAGCGACTCTATCTTATCGGTGAAATCCTTAGGTGAGGCCCCTCCATCTTGCATGCGCAGCTTTACACCCAGGTAGTGG
Source organism: Actinomycetes bacterium (assembly GCA_023418575.1). GTDB lineage: Bacteria > Actinomycetota > Coriobacteriia > Coriobacteriales > JAEZZM01 > JAEZZM01. The sequence continues at coordinate 38,975 of JAEZZM010000044.1, forward strand.
GCAGGATTATGAGAAGCAGTAAACATACTGCCAGCAAAAAGCTCATCTCTATGTGCTAGATTCCAACAAAGGGCGGGGGTGGGACAGACCTTATCGGAAAGCTCAATCTTAAGCTGATAAGAACTTAAAATTGAAGCAAGATAATGGGCATAGTGCTTTGCATCTTTTCTTGTATCATAGGCAATAAGAATTGCATGTTGGCTAGGGCTTTTAGACTCTTTTTCCAGCTGAGCAGTATATATGTGGCCCAAAGCATGGGCTAACAGTCGCAGATTTTCATAGCTAAAGTCTTTATCAATCTCTGCACGCCAGCCATCGGTTCCAAAGCGTATTGCCATCTTTATATCTCCTGTCTGTGCAAGACTCTACTTTTACTTGATACTATCTATTATACTTCCTATTAGATTCCCAGTGATTTCTTGCAATTTTTGGAAACTCCAGAGCGTGTTTTATGCTTGGGAAACGTACTTTTGCAAAAAACCATTGCTTCTTATGAATTCTTATACCAGCGCAAGCAGAAAGGGGCGAAGTTTATGCACATAAGCTTAAACAATGCTTACACCATGCCTATCTTGGGTTTTGGTACCTATAAGCTTAAAGGCAAGGAGGCCTATTCCGCTGTACGCAGCGCCCTGGAGCTCGGTTATCGCCTCATTGATACCGCTCATTTTTATGATAATGAACAAGAAGTGGGGGCAGCTCTTAGGGATGCTATTGCAGAAGGCTTAGTGAAACGCGAAGAGCTTTTTGTTACCACTAAAATCTGGAATGAGGATCAACGTCAGGGCAGACAGGAAGAAGTTGCTCATGAGAGCCTAAAGCTTTTGGGATTGGATTATCTTGACCTCATGCTTATTCACTGGCCTGTAGCTCCTCACTATCATAAGACCTGGTCTGTTATGGAAAAAATGCAAGATGAGGGCTATTTTAGATCAATTGGTGTATGCAATTTTAACTCTAGACAACTTGAGGATCTTCTCTCTGGAGCCACCCACAAGGTTCAGGTAAACCAAATGGAGCATCATCCATATTTACAAGATACAGCCTGCAAGGCTTTGTGCGATAAGTTAGGTATTGCATATCAGGCCTGGTCGCCATTGGGTCGAGGCATGGAACTAGATGACCCGAGCTTAATCAAGCTTGCTGAAAAGTATAATAAGTCAGTTGCTCAAATAATTCTTCGTTGGCATCTTGAACAGGGAATCTGTGCCATCCCCAAAGCTTCATCTCAAAAGCGCATTAAAGAAAACATAGATATTTTTGATTTTTGCCTTTTAGAAGAAGAGCTTGAGCTTATCTCAAAGCTTGAATGTGGTCGTTATGTAAATCCTGCTTCAAGCCCAGAAAACTTTGATTTTTAGCTAGTGTTTAGGCGGTAACTAAAGGGCTCTAGCACAACTTGTAGTTACGCATAGAGCCCTTAAGAACGTACGGCTTGCGGCATATGGCCTGCAGAGTGCGCTCTGCCGCTTACGGCCTGCAGCCTTAAGCCTTAAAGCTCCTTGCCAAGTAAGTCTTTTAAATCTTGAGCATAGCGCTCATCTTTTAAAGCCATAGCTAGATTAGTGGCAATCCAATTGGGAATGGTACCTGTGTCATATCCAGCATCTTTATCTATGCAGACCGCATAAATTTCTTCATGCTCCAAAAGCTCAATAAGGGCATCAGTAAGCTGAATTTCATCACCCGCACCTTTTTTAGTATGTGCAAGCAGCTCCATCAAGCGAGGACTTAAAAGATAACGCCCAAAAATTGCCAAGTTTGAAGGAGCCTCTTCCTTTTTGGGTTTTTCTACAAGCTTAGAGATCTTATAAACTCCAGGGCTTATCTCTTGTCCGCCGATAATACCAAAGCGCTCAACCTCATCATCTCTTACTGGAACCACGGCTATAACAGAAGCCTGATTATGTGCCTGACTTACCTCATACAAGCGCGGTAAAATATCCTTATCAGGAGCTATCACATCACCCAAGAGCACATAAAAAGCTTCGTTTTTACAATGATACTCAGCACAGTGCACCGCATGTCCCAGGCCCAAAGCCTCATGCTGATCAACAAAGTCAAGAGGTAATTTCCCTGCCTCTTCTATAGCTTGTGCGTAAGAATCCTTTCCTCTCTCTTTAAGCTCTTTTTCTAAAGAGAGTTTACGCTGAAAATAATCCTCAATTAAAGCTTTAGCAGGACTTTTAACCACCACTACCTTATCGCAATGAGGTGTAGCTAGAGCCTCTTCAACCACATATTGTAAGACCGGCTTATCTAAAACTGGTAAGAGTTCTTTTGGCACTGATTTAGTAGCAGGTAAAAAACGTGTCCCCAGACCAGCTGCGGGAATAATTGCCTTCATCTCATGCTTCCTTTCTAGCGCTTAAGCTGATAAAGCTCAGCTAAACTCTCCTTCATGGCTTGTGCTAGACGCTCAATATCTTCTCTTGTGTGTGCAGCAGAGATAAATAAGGCCTCAAACTGTGAGGGGGCAATCAAAAAGCCCTTATCGCACATCAAAGAAAAATAAGCAGAAAAGGCTTGGGTATCAGCCTTGCGTGCATCATCCCAATTTTTGGGCTTTGTATTGGTAAAGAAGAGTGTGGCAAGCGATCCTAAACGAGCAAAACTTACAGGAAGATTGTGCTGGCTGATAAATTTGTTTATATCCTGTTCAAGGTAGGCTCCAAGCTCTTCTAGATAGGAATAGGGCCGCTCTTGTTCTAGAAGCTCAAGAACTTTAAGCCCTGCCGTCATGGCAATGGGGTTTCCCGAGAGCGTACCCGCCTGATATACCGAACCCACAGGGGCAAGCTCATTCATAATTTCTTTTTTACCGCCAAAGGCGCCAACAGGAAAACCGCCACCGATGATTTTTCCGTAACACACTATGTCAGCCTCAATGCCAAAAAGCTCTTGGGCTCCACCCAAAGCAGCCCTAAAACCACTGATAACCTCATCAAAAATAAGAAGGCTTCCGTACTGAGTACAGAGCTCGCGCAAATCCTCTAAAAAGCCTGGCTCTGGAGCAACTAGTCCCATATTCCCTGCTATGGGCTCTACGATCACTGCTGCTATCTCTTGTGGATATTGCTCAAATAGAGCCTGTACTAAAGCGCTGTTGTTATATTGCGCAAGTAGAGTATCTTGAACTGCAGCTTGGGTAACTCCTGGGGTACCTGGAATGTTAAAGGTTGCAATTCCAGATCCAGCACTCACCAAGAGAGCATCAGAGTGTCCGTGGTAGTTACCTTCAAACTTAATGAACTTATCACGCTTAGTATAGCCACGCGCCAATCTTAATGCTGACATTGTGGCCTCGGTTCCGCTTGAAACAAAGCGCAGCATTTCAAGACCTGGAACAAGGCTGCACATCTTTTTGGCCAAGGCAGACTCTGCAAGACAGCAGGCTCCAAAACTACTACCTTTATCTAGCGCCTCTTTAACCGCCTTTGAAATTTCTTGCGGATTATGACCCAAAATCATGGGTCCCCAAGATCCAATAAAGTCTAGGTATTCATTTCCGTCAATATCTACAACCTTGGCGCCTGCAGCTTTCTCATAAAAGATGGGCTGCATATCAACTGAGGCAAAGGCTCTTACGGGAGAATTGACGCCTCCCGGGATATAGTTTTGCGCCTCCTCAAAAGCTTGCTGTGACTTTGTATGGTTAAGCTTATTCTGAGCTGATGACATGTGCCCTCTCTTTACTAGTTTTTATCGTCCCCACAACTCCTTGCTGGACTTGAGCTAGCACTGAGCCTTGTTAAGGAAACCTAAGATCGAGTAAAACATCTTTAATTCTAGCATGCCGCTTTTTTGAACACGCTGCCTTTTTCTCCTCATTTTTCTCTTGATTTTTCTCTTTATAAATATGTTCAGAAGTAGGATAATAAGCAAGTTGGCAGCAATTAAAACTGCTGGGATGTCACAAAAAGCTTAAGCTCAATAGATACAAGGGGTACTTGCGCGTGGACGATAAGATACGTCTATTTGTAAAACGCGAGCTTGTTTTACTTATATCATGTTGTGCAGCAATTATTAGCTGCGCCTTTATCAGCGAGTGGCCTAATTATATTGAAGCCATCCATTTTCACACCCTCTTTTTGCTTTTTGCACTCATGCTCTCTGTAGAAGGACTTGCTTCTACTGGCGTCTTTTCTTATTTGGCATACAACCTTGTTAAAAAAGCAAAAGATTCCAGACGACTGGCCTTAGTTTTTGGGCTTATAACCTGCTTTGCTGCCATGTTTCTTACTAATGATGTGGCACTTTTGGTCTTTATTCCCTTTGCAATACGTTCTTTCACGATAGCCCAAGATGCAGGAAAATCCCTGATGATTAGCTGTGTAATTATGACTCTTGCTGCCATCGTTGGAGCCTCGCTTACCCCTATTGGTAATCCCCACAATCTTTATTTGTATGAATATTTCAATATGAGTCCGCAAGAATTCTTTGCAGTATCTGTGCCTATGGTTCTCATTGGAATAGCCCTTATTATTGCCTGGGCAGGAGTTGTACCTTTAAGAAAAATTAGACCTGTAGATATAAGCGCTCCCGATATAAGTAAAAAATGGATTATATACGCAGCTTTTCTCGCCCTTTGTACCGTCTTTTCTGTACTTCACCTACCTACACAATATCTACTTGTGCTGGTGGGACTTCCCATCCTTATTGGCAACCCCAAGCTCTTTAAGCGCGTTAACTACTCGCTTTTACTTACCTTTACCTGCTTTTTTATTCTGGTAGCTAACTTAACACATATCAGCAGTGTTACCACTCTTTTGACCCAGCTTGTCTCACATAATGCTTATCTAGCGGCAGTAATATCTTGTCAATTTATCTCTAATGTACCTGCCAGCATTGCCCTATCTCCTTTTACCGATCAAGGAACAGCGCTTATGGTGGGGACTAATGTTGGAGGCCTGGGCATGATTTATGCCTCAATGGCAAGTCTTATTAGTTTTAGGCTCTATAACTCTCATGCGCTCCTGCAGCCACATACCAACGATTATGATTCTTTATCAGAGCAGGATAATCCAGATAGACCTAAGCAAATCCTTCCTCACTGTATAGCAAAGAGCTATCTGCGCACCTGGACGCTCATTTCAATATCCTGCCTAATTGTATTTATTTTTGCTGGCTTGCTGCTGCGCTGGTAATTTTGATGAGCTTCTCAAGTTAGGCAGTCAATATAACTAGCTGATATAACTAACTGACACAGCTAACTAATATAACTAGCTGATATAACTAGTCGATAAAATAGCGCATTGATACCTTTTTGAGCTCACGAGTAGAATACAAGAGCATCTCAGGTTTTATCTCTATACCCTCATTTTTGCAGGCATCGACAACACGCTGAGCTACCGCTTCACACTCAGCTTCACTCATACCGTGAATCATGGAATAAAAGTTATATGGCCAGGTTTCTCTTCTAGGGCGCTCGTAGCAGTGAGAGATTTCAGGCTGCTGTGCCATGATGGCCCCTACCTTATCGCTGTGTTCATCTGAAATATTCCAAACGCCCATAGCATTATGGCTAAAGCCCAGCTTTCTGTGACGTACAGCTGCCCCAAAACGACGAATAGTTTTATTGAACTTCCAATTTCTTAAGCGCTGCAAAACAATATCTTCAGTGATCACATGACCCAAACTAGCTTCAAATTCTGTAGTAAGTTTTTGCGCTATAGCTTGATAGGGCTCGATTTCATCGCTTAAATCATCTTGCAAAAGTCTTACCAAGGCCTTATCGAATTCTGAAAATTCTTCTACAACTACCTGAGAGGGGACCAAAGGAGCTGCGCTTGGCCTAGTAGCAGATTTGTGTTCCGCAGGAGAATGCTTACTTGATTCGTTTGGCTCATTTGAAGCAAGCTTAAAATCAACCCTAATTTTATACAGCTTAAGAGCAGGTAAGTATAGATAATCTGGACAGCCTGAGGCCTTAGCAAGCTCTTCTAAAAAGGCATGGATATGCAAGACAGAAGGTGCTGTGACAGTAAACCAAAGATTGTAGTGTCCTGGTCGCTCATAATTATGAGTTACATAGGGGCTGGCATTAACGAGCTGCGCCACCTCATCAAAATCTTTATCTTTTCCCACAGCTAAAGCACAAAGTGAGGAAGCATAGCCCAGATGGGCAGAGTCAAATATTGCCCCCAGCCTTCGGATAATTTTTTCTTGCTTTAAGTCTTGAACAAGGGAAAACACCTCTTGCTCATCTGCAAAGCCCAGATCTTGAGCAAGTTGAACATAGGGACTTTTGCATAAAGGAAAATCTGCTTGAATACGATTTAAAAGCTGCGCTTTTTTATCTTCTACCATCTGCGTCATAAGGCCTCCTTTGGGCTACTTAGTCCAGCTGTCCTGATGCAATCTTTCTTGCATGAGCTTGCTTGCCCTCTTCACGATATTTGCGAGGCACATAGGCACAATAGGGTTCTTCTTGCATGTAGTCCCCGCTTTCGGCTAGGGCTCTTGCTCTACAGCCGCCGCACACTGCCTTGTATTCACAAGCACCGCATTTACCCTTAAGCAAGCTATAATCACGCAGGTCATTAAGGACGGGTGACTGAGTCCAGATGGTATCAAAACCAAGCTCTTTTACATTTCCACACTGCAAATTGAAATAGCCGCAGGGCTGAATATCCCCCGTATGCGAAATAAAACAGAAGGTAATTCCACCCAAACAGCCTCTTGTTATAGCATCTAAACCATACTCTTCTGCTGAAAGCTTGGAGCCTTCTTCACGTGTTTTTTGATGAATAATACGATAATACTGGGGCGCATCAGTTGGTTTGAAGTGCAAAGGTGAGCTCTTTTGTCTATCATAAGCCCAGGTAAGAGCCCTCTCATATTCTTCAGGGCTAAGCTCCACCTCACGCAGATCCTCTCCTCGTCCTGTTGGAACAAGAAGAAAGATATGAAAAGCATCAATATCTAAAGACAGCGCCAGCTCATGCATTTCTTCTAAAAGCTCATGATTCATTTTTGTAACCGTGGTATTTATCTGCACCCCCACACCAGCGGCTTTTGCGCGCCTAATGCCAGCAAGAGAGGCCTCAAAAGCTCCTTGCTGCCCTCTAAACTCATCATGGCGCTCTTTATCTGGGAAATCAATTGAAATAGAGATGCGCGGGATATGATGCTCTGCCAGCTTTTGCGCTATTTCTTCTGTGAGCAGTGTTCCGTTGGTAGAAACTACCGGAGATGCCCCCTTGCTTTGTGCATAATCAATAATATCCCAGATATCAGGGCGCAAAAGCGGCTCCCCGCCTGTAAGTATAAGAATGGGGTTAGTGATGCTGGTGATATTATCAATGGTGGCCTTTATCTCTTCAAAGCTCAGCTCACCAGGGTAATGACCAAATTCAGAGGCTGCTCTACAGTGAACACAGGAAAGATTACAAGATCGCGTTAATTCCCAGGCGATAATACGGGGCGCCTTAATACCTGTTTTTTCTTGATAGGCTAAGGCTTGAGGCCCACCACCTGGTCTAAAACCGCGTGAACGTGAACCTCCATGACGCTGACTCATAGCGTGCGGATGGCCTACAGGGTGCCCGCCTGGGTGGCCGTGGGGATGGCCTCCTGGGTGCCCGCCTGGGTGTCCGTGTGGATGACCACCAGGATGTCCGTATGGGTGTCCACCGGGATGTCCATGTGGATGCCCTCCAGGATGAGCAAAACTGGATGCTTCATCCTTATCGGCATCACGTTCTTTGCCTTGGGGCTCCTTAGTGATTATTGCCGCGAGCTCTGCACCGCAAGGAGCAAAGGCCTCAGCTAGCTCTTCGGGGCTTAAATCCACCAGGGGATCTTGTTTATGCATTCCCTCTCCTCATTCTTCCAATGTATGCGCCTGCTGGTCAGGCGACATCAAGACCGCATGAAGCTATTCTTGCAACCAGCGAGCAGCATCTTTTGCATGATAGGTAATAATCAGATCTGCTCCTGCGCGCTTCATGGATAACAACTCTTCCAAAACTATGCGCTTCTCGTCAATCCAGCCCTTCTCGGCAGCTGCCTTAACCATGGCATACTCACCCGAAACGTTATAACAGACTGTGGGAAATTCAAAGCGCTCTTTTACACGCCAGATAATGTCAAGATAAGAAAGCGCCGGCTTAACCATAATGAAATCCGCATTTTCTTGAATATCAAGCTCAACTTCTCTTAAGGCTTCAAGGGCGTTAGCGGGATCCATCTGATAGCCTTTTCTGTCTCCAAATTGAGGAGCAGAATCTGCAGCCTCTCTAAAAGGGCCATAGAAGGCCGAGCAAAACTTAGCGCTATATGACATGATGGGAATTTCTTCATAACCCGCCTCATCAAGAGCCTCACGCAAAGCGGAAATACGGCCATCCATCATATCTGAGGGGGCAATGATGTCTACGCCTGCCTCGCAATGGCTTATAGCTTCCTTGCAAAGCATTTTAAGTGTTGCATCATTTACCACCTGACCCTGCTTATCTAGGGCACCGCAGTGGCCATGGGATGTATACTCACACATGCAGACATCAGTGATCACTATCATAGAGGGGTCAACTCGATGAATCTCTTTAATGGCTTGTTGAACCGCTCCATTTGGATCATAGCTTTCAGTACCAAGCTCATCTTTTTTATCGGGAATACCAAATAATATGACACTGCGAATTCCCAAGGATTTAAGTTCTAGAATTTCCTGCTCAAGCATATCTATTGACAGACGATAACAGCCTGGCATAGAGGAGATAGCCTCTTTAAGCTTGTCTCCGTGCTTAACATATAAAGGATAGATGAAGTCACAAGCACTAAGCTGCGTTTCACTAACAAGGCTGCGCAGGCTTTCAGAAGCTCTTAGACGGCGCATGCGATACTGAGGGAATTGCATAAGCTAAGTATCCATTCTTATAGTTCTTGTAATTTGGTAAAACCGGTAGAGCATTACTATAGAATACCAGAGACTTTGGTGGAGACGAAGGGAGTCGAACCCTCGGCCTCTGCCATGCGACGGCAGCGCTCTCCCAACTGAGCTACGTCCCCTTCTATAAGCTCATTATCACTATTAATAAAGCTTAGTAGATTTTACCACTAATGGAGCTTAATGCTTATGAGGCTGTGCTGTATTAGCGCCTGTTTTTATCGATCAAATTTAAAGCGCATACGATCAATAAAGGTGTCGCCTGGATCTATATTGGGGAACGTACCCATAACTTGCCCTTGATTGACACTATGGGGATCAGATAAAGAATTTTCCACAGTTTGTACGGGGAAATTAGCGCTATGAGCTGGGCTTGGTCTGTGTTCCAGAACACCGTTTGTTTTAGCATCACTTTCTGCAAGTGCCTTAATATAGACAGAAGTATCCTCTGTTGGTGCCACAGGAGCTAAGGACTCCACGCTGTTTACTAAAGATTGTGCAGTATTTTCAAGGCTAGAATTGTCTTCATAGCGGCCAGATAACTCTGGTACCAAGGGTGCAACATACTGACCTGTCATCTCTAGATTCATGTCTTCTAGCAAGGCTTGATGCTTATAGCGAGAACGTAAAACCGCACTGCTCGCTAAGGCAATAATCAAAACTGAGGCGGCAGCGGCAACACCAATAGGAAACCAAATTGAGGTAAACCAATACCCAGGAGTGTTGCTTCCCCACATAAGACGAATGGGCTCTTTGCTAGCGGTTCCGCTTACGCCGATAAGTTCTGAGCCAGAGCCAGATGCAGCACCATTATTTTGTCCTGAACTTGAGGTGCTAATCTTTAAGTTGGCATCGGAGGCTGCTTTTTGCCCATTAAGATCATCCAGTTTTTTTGCAGCATCTGCGGCATTTTTTGCCTCTTTTTGCGCCTTTTGAGCTGCGGCTTGTGCTCTTTGCGCTGCAGCACTTTGAGCACTTTGATTGCTCTGTGTGCGCTGGCTATTTTGATTTGCTGCACCATTGTTGGTATTTGCGTTGCTATTTGCATTGCTGCCCGTAGTCCCTGTGTTCCCTGCGTTGGAATTGGCATTAGCATTTGAATTAGCAGTAGAGCTTGAGGCAGCTTGATTGTTGCTTGATGTTGTAGAGCTAGTGGCCAAAGCTTGACCCATAAATAACTGGGCAGAAATAAGACCTGCGCCGCAGAGGGCAATCAGGACCTGATATGAACGAAGCTTGCTGTGTTTCATCTTTGTCTACTTTCGCTCTTTAAGTCACTATGAATACTTCTTAGATTGATATTCTTAGAATAAAAGAGCTATCAATTTTTTGCTAGAGCTAACCTAAAAAAATAAGCCTCAAGTTATGCTTGAGGCTTAAGACTTTAAAAGAATTCCACAATTAGGCCCAACTTCATTAAGCCTATCTTCATCACGTTAAAAGACTAACTGTCCCCTAAGCTTTGCTCCGCGATAGCTTAGGGGACCCCTAAGGCTTACAAAAAAGAAGGGCGCGGATCTTTAAAACCCAATAAGTTTTGTAGATCTTTTTTCTTAAATCCACAGGTAAAAGTTTCGCCTGCAACAATAACAGGAAATACTAAAGCGCCCGTGAGCTCTTTAATATAGCTTGCTACCTGAGTTGACTCAGGCTCAGGCAAGGCATCAACCACTATCTCTTCAAAGGCAATATTAAACTTTTCAAGATAGCGCTTGGTTGCTGCGCAGTAGGCGCAATTTTGTATCGAATATACAATACAATCCCGTTTACTTGCTTGCTTGACCATTACAACTCCATTGCACCATCTTGCTCTTGACCTTGAGCTTTCTTAGCCGAGCGCACCAAAAATTCCTCATTAGAATCAGTGCTATTAAGGCTCTTGAGCAAAATAGTCATTGCGCGCTCAACACTGTTGTAGCTTGCCAAAATCCTTCTAATACCCCAGATAAATGGTAGCTGAGATGGGGCAATTAAGAGATCTTCTTGACGCGTACCAGAAGCAATTGGATCAATTGCAGGGAATATTCTCTTATCGGCCAGATCTCTATCCAGCTTAAGTTCCATATTACCGGTACCCTTGAATTCTTCAAAGATAACCTCGTCCATCTTAGATCCGGTGTCGATAAGGGCGGAAGCTAAAATGGTGAGAGAGCCTCCATTTTCGATATTTCTTGCAGCACCCAAGAAGCGCTTGGGTGGATATAAGGCAGTAGAATCAACACCACCAGAAAGAATACGTCCTGAGGCAGGCTGAGCAAGGTTATACGCACGAGCAAGTCGGGTGATAGAATCCAAAAGGATAACTACATCCTCTCCTATCTCTACCAAACGCTTAGCTCTCTCTATTACCAGCTCTGCCACGGCAATATGCTGATCAGAAGGCATGTCAAAGGTGGAGGCTATAACCTCTCCTTTGATGCTTCTCCTCATATCAGTAACCTCTTCAGGACGCTCATCTACAAGAAGGCACATAAGATGAACTTCAGGGTTATTGAGGGCAACAGATTCAGCTATCTTTTTTAAGATGGTGGTTTTACCAGCTTTAGGTGGAGATACGATAAGACCGCGCTGACCTTTTCCTATAGGAGCCAAAAGATCAATGCAGCGACCCGTATAAGAACTTTTACCATGTTCTTGAACAAGACGATTATCTGGGTAAATAGGGGTTAGGTCACCAAATTTGGGGCGACTGCGCACTATCTCTAAACTTCTTCCATTCACCAACTTAATGGTATGGAGTGCAGGATATTTTTCATTTCCTTGAATGGGACGCACCACACCGTTGATGTAATCACCTTTGCGCAGACCATTGCGCTTAATGAGCGCTGCTGCGACATATGAATCTTCTTCTGAGGGCAAATAACCTTTTGAGCGGATAAAACCGTAGCCTTCAGGAAGAATATCCAAAATGCCTGCTACCTCAATAAAACCTTCTGCATGTGCCGCTGCTTTATAAATAGCTTCGCGTAAATCATCTAAGGTTTCATGAGCATAAGCCTCAACCTTATATTCTTCAGCAAGATCAAGAAGCTGTTCTTCTTCCAAGCTATCCAGCTCTTCTCTGCTAAGCTTGGGGCTCACTTCATGGTAGCGATTTTTAAGCGTATTTCTGCGATTATTATTTGCCTGCTGCGTGCCGCGCTCACCGCGCTCTTGGCGTTCTTGGCGCTCACCGCGCTCTGTGCGTGATTGAACTGCAGGCTTTTGCTCAAAAGCTGCTGCAGAGGATCCACGCTGTCCGCGCTGACGGCTCAGGTTTTCAGCGCTTACAGAAGCGCTTCCCTGCTCTGTTAATCCTTCTTGCTGGGCAGCTTTGTGAACACGGCTGCGCTTACGCAAACTTGACTGCGCAGCTGGAGCAGCTTGTTCCTCTTTTTTGCTTCGCGTTGAATCACGCTTTTCTCTAAGGCCTGGTTTCTCCAGATCTTTATTCCTAAGACCCGGCTTTTCCAAGTCCTTATCTTTAAGAGCTTGCTCACTTTTTTTAGCAGGTCTACCAGGTTTTGATCTCTTCTCTAGTTTGCCATCGGCATGCTCAAGACCAATAAAGCTCTCAAAACTGCGAGCTGGTTTACGGTTTACTGTTGGCTTACTGGCATCCGTATTTAATTCAAGCTCTCTCTTATAATCCTCATCGCTTAATAAACCCGCTTGATGGCGCGCCTTTGCTATTGCTAAATCAAGATCACGCTTCTTATTTAAAAATTCTTTTGAAGGTCTGCCCCTTCCACGTGAGGCTAAAAGATCTTCAGAAGCTGCCTCTAAATCCTTAAGGCTCATACCCTCATAGCTTGTGCTTGGCTGTGCTTGCAGCTTGTCTTCTGTAGCAGTCTGAGCCAAGCTTTCACTTGCTCTCTGGTCTAGGCTTTTATCGGAATTACTAATTTCCTCATCATTAAGGAGTCGAGAAAAAGTTTTATTCTTTCTGCCAAAGGTTGCCATTTATGCCTCTTTAACTTTCTTCCAATCCTCATTAAATATCTCTAAACCTCTATCGGTTAAGGGATGCTTAACGCACTGCTGTAAAACCTTAAAAGGAACCGTTGCTATATCTGCTGACATCAATGCTGCTTGAGCAACATGATAAGGAGAGCGCAAAGAGGCCGCAATTATTTGAACCTCATCAAGCTTCTCATGGCGGGGCTCAAAATAATAATTATTTATTGCAGCTACGATATTTGCCACCTGATCAAGGCCTGAATCAGAAATGTCATCAAAGCGGCCAACAAAAGGAGAAATATAGCGAGCACCTGCTCTAGCAGCCATAATAGCCTGGGGCACAGAAAAACAAAGGGTCATATTTACTGCAACACCCTGCTCAGAGAGAGCCTTAGTGGCAGCTAGGCCCTCAAGGGTTGTGGGGATCTTGACCACAATATTAGGAGCAAGGCTGGCAAGACGCAGTCCCTCCTCTATCATGCCCTCGCGCTTTTCGGCGGTAATTTCTGCAGACACAGGACCATCAATGAGCTGGCAAATTTTTAGCATGTGCTGCTCAAAATCCTTAAGTTTACCGCCAATTTTTGCATAAAGACTGGGATTTGTAGTTACACCATCAACAAGGCCCCATGAGGCTGCTTCTTGAATTTCATCAAGATTGGCGGTGTCTAGAAAGAACTGCACCTTTTCTCCTTTTCTAAGAAAGCAATAAGACTTTTGAAAACAAAAGAACACATGAATATAAAGAACTTAAGGTATGCTTCTGTGGGCTACTTTATGCGCTGTGAATATCATACGATTTAGGTATGCATGAAGCATCTTGACAAAATTACTTTAACAAAACTATAGACTAGTATGCAAGTTATACATCTGTAAAAAATAGACACAGTAGGGCAAAAAATAAGACCCCTAACGCTGTAAGGGTCTTATACCTATTGACTCTATGGAGCCAACTACCGGACTTGAACCGGTGACCTACTCATTACGAGTGAGTTGCTCTACCAACTGAGCTAAGTTGGCATTAAGACGCATTGCTTATTCTAAAGATAGGCTCTAAGAATTGCAAGACTCCTTTTACTTACAAGACTCCTTTTTACAGAAGATGTAATAATATGCAAGACCAACAAGTACTGCTCCACCCACAATATTACCCAAGGTAACTAGTGCCAAGTTAAAGCAAATACCAGCAATATTAAGATGTGTAAGAACGAGTCCGTTCAAGTTCGCAGTACTTGAGAGACTTTCAATTAAACCAAGTGGCAAGAAGAACATATTTGCAACTGAGTGCTCAAAACCACAGGCTACAAAGCCAATGATGGGCAAAAGGATGCTAAAGAATTTATCTACCAAGGTGCGCGTTGCATATGAGCACCATACGGCTAAGCACACCATGAAATTACACATGATGGCTTTTGCAAACATCACCGTTGTTGGTAAAGCGGTTTTAGCAGCTGCAACAGACACTGCCGTAGTGGCCACAGCCCCCGCATTAAGTGCGCCAAAATTGCTTGCATGCACCAAAAGAGCTAAGGCAATAGAACCAATAAGATTACCTATCCAAACCACGACCAAAACTTTAAGCATTGCTGCTAAGCTTATTTTTTTGTTTACCCAGGCCATCACCATAAGGCAGTCACCTGTAAACAGTTCTGATCCAGCAGTAATTACCAAATACAGACCAGTGCAAAATGCAAAAGCACCCAAGACCTTGCCTGCAGCAAAGGGTAGACTCGCATCAGATGAGACCAATAAGAAAAACATGGCGCCAAGGCCAATATAGGCACCTGCCAAAAGCGACAGCACAAAAAGCTTGCCATATGCAAGCTGAGTTTTACCCACTGCTAGATTCAAAGCTTTTTGAGCAATCTGCGCTGGTGCTAAGCAATCTGGCTTAATAGTGTCAACAGTAGCTTGTGAAATGTATCCGATTTTATCGTCCATAACTCATCTCTTCCTCGAACACAACAGACCCCTTTTTTAGTCTTATGAATGCTAGTCTATAATGGCAAACTCATCTAAGTCAGCACCTCGAGCAAGCCAATCATAGAGTTTGTGAGCAGCCTCTTTTACAGGAGCGCTCATTTCTCCATAAAACTCTAGATCCAAAGGTTGAACACCAATAAAATCAACCTGAGGAACTATTTCTTTATAATTTGCAATGAGGAAATTGAGTGGCATGGTATGCGTGCTCATATAAAGCTGCCGCGCCACCTGTGATTCATCAATACGACGTATCTCCCCTGCTTGCAGACCCATTTGAGCGGCGTCAATTAAAATAAGCCGATAAGGCCTTATCTTGCGCACCCAAAGGGTTGTATTTTCTGGTACCATCCCTCCGTCAATGCAATCAATACCAGCTAGTGGCTGAGCTTCTAACAGCTGGGCAAGATATGGACCCAGGCCATCATCTGCCCTAAGCTCTGATCCAACCGTAACCACCAGACAAACTTGATTCCCCACAACCAAAATTGCCTCACCTACAAAACTTTACAATTAGGTAGAGCGCTGGTTCTTGCGCTATGCTACACATCATATCACTCAAGCGCTCTAAATAGATAGACAAGGCAGGATTTTGACTCAAGCTATATGCCTCATAAAAGGCTTGTGACAAATAGCTCGCCTGGCTTCTATCTATCTGAATTTCACCAAAAGTCTGAGCGCCTTTTAGTTTTTGATACGCCTGAGGATAAGGCTCAAGTGCTGCTAAAAGCTCTTGATATTCCTTGCAGGGCATGCGCAGTATTTCTTTAAAACAATCACAAACCCCAACATGATGCCCCATGGCAAAGGTATAATAGAGCACCCTCTTGGCGGTATCTGGAACTGCCTCTGCAGAGTCAACTAACTTTGCATGCAGCTCATAAAATACAAAGCAAGCTTCTTGCTCTAGGACCACAGGCTTAAAATACTCTTGTTTTTCTAAGGCGCTACTATTCCAATCTTTGGCTTGCATTAAGATTCTCCTGTTATAGCTACACCGCCACGGCTTTAAACTGCCATACCCTGAAGACAAGCTTTTAATTCTGCATAAATTTCTTTTCTTCTTGGGTCACTCAGCTCTTCTATTCTGGTATCTACACGCTGTAAAATTCCAGCCCCTCGTTTTGTATCCGATAAGGTACGCATAAAATCATCCGCAATTTTATTGCCGTACCTATAGCCCGCCATGTAACGCGCTACGCATTGAAGCTTTACTCTAAGCTCATAAGGAATGGTGGGATGTAGTAAGAAAGCCTCTTCGCCCTCTTGTTCCTGATAATGATGGGAGTGCTGCTTTTGGTCAAGAAGCCCCAAAGCCATAGCAAAACCATAAATTGTTTGAGCAGGTGAAGGTGGGCAGCCTGGTATATATACATCTACTGGAAAGAGCTTATCTGTACCACCCCAGACACAGTAATTATCATGAAAAATGCCACCACTGCAGCCACAGGCTCCGTAAGAAACCACAATTTTTGGATCAGGAGCAGCCTCATACGCTCTTAAGGCGGGCATACGCATGGAGCGCGTAACTGCACCTGTAAAGAGCATGATATCTGCATGGCGTGGGCTTGCCACTACCTTAATTCCAAAGCGCTCGGCATCAAAAACAGGCATGATTGAAGCAAATATTTCAATTTCACAAGCATTGCAGCCACCACAGTCAACGCGATACACATAAGCTGAACGCTTAATTCTCTTTAAAAGCTGAGCTTTAGCATGGGCCACGCTTTCATCGAGTAATTCTTTTTCTACTTCAGCCTGAAGCTGGCTGGGAATCAACAAAGCTGACATTATGACTGCACCCTTCTATGAATCTCCACCTGACCTGAAATAATGCCGTCTTGCTTACGTTTGCACTCAGGACAAAGATGAAGCAGGTCTTTTGCTGCTTTTTTATCGGCATCTGCCAATAGTTCTAGCTGTGGATGCATGCTCTCATACAGGCGCTCTACATAATCTATTTGCTTGCGAGGAGCAAAATATTTCCCACAGCATGAGCAAGCTTCTAACTTGAACTCTGCTGACTCATACAGATCCTCTTTTTTCATAACGGCAAGCTCAAATTCTTGTGTGAGCCAAATAGCACGCGTTGGACACACTTCCTCGCAGCGCCCGCAAAAAATACAGCGTCCAAAATCTATTTCCCAGCTAATCAAACCATTCACGATATCTGGATGGACCTGAATTGCATTAGGAGGACAAGCTATGGCACAGGCAGCACAACAGATGCACTTCTCGGCCACGTACTTGGGCTTGCCCCTGCTGTCTTCAGGGACATCCAAGGGGGCAAAGGGGTAGGCTTTAGTTGCATTGCCAACCTTAAACATTTCTCTAAAGGTTTTTCTCATATAAACCACCTACCACTTCAAGGGTGAATGACGGCGATCAAGACAGTACTGCTCAAGCTCGGCAAAATTGGTGTCTGCCCGCTTTTTTGTATTCACATCTATAACAGTCACACGATCAGTGCATGAATAGCAAGGGTCTATTGAACCTACAATAAGTGGAGCATCTGAGACCATATTTCCTCTGAGCATATAACGCAGTACAGGCCAATTTGAATAAGTTGCTGCCTTGCATCTCCATCGATACAACTTTTGATTATCTCCCAACATTGACCAGTGCATATCTTCGCCACGAGGAGCTTCTGTAACTCCTAGAGCAAAGCGGTGGGGCTGATATTCAAAGTTCTCGTCCAAAATAGGGCCACCGGGGGCTTTATATAAAAGATCCTCAATAATATCAATTGACTGATAAAATTCTGCAAAGCGCACAAGGGTTCTAGATAAAACATCACAGCCCTCTTGAACTTGAGCCTCAAGCTTAAGATCCTTATAAGCAGCAAAAGGATGATTAGCACGTACATCACGCGCAAAACCCGAGCCTCTAACCAAAGGTCCAACGGGAGAAAAGTCGCGTGCTACCTTGGGATGTAAGAAGCCTATGCCTTTAGTGCGACCTTCAACATTAGCTGTGGACATCAGCTCTTCTTCAAGTCGTTTTACCTCTTCTTTAAGTTCTGCCAAGATGCTAAAAATTGAGGCTTTTTGTTCTGCGAGAATATCTCTGCGCACGCCACCAATAAGATTTAAGCCATAGGTCTTGCGTGAACCAGTTAAGATCTCTGCAAGCTCCATGGACTTTTCTCTGGTTCTAAAAAAGTGATTAAAGCCTGTATCAAAACCACAAAAATGGCAAACCAAACCAAGGTTTAAAAGATGCGAATGAAGGCGCTCCGTCTCTAGTAAGATACTGCGTATATACTGAGCTCTATCAGGAACTTTCATTCCCAAAGCTTTTTCTACGGTCTCTGCATAAGCAGTAGAGTGAGCATAACCGCAAATACCACAGATGCGATCTGTCAAGAAGGTTACCTGATTATAATCAAGGCGAGACTCCGCTACCTTTTCCATGCCTCTGTGCACATAAAACATACGATAATCAGCATCTATGATGCGCTCACCCTCTGTAAAGAGCCTAAAATGCCCGGGTTCATCGGAAGTAATATGTAAAGGGCCCACCGGTACTACTGTAGTCTCTTTGCCTTGATCATTTTTGATAAAAACATAATCTTCTTCATCTTTAGTAGGGGCAGGCCTATGGCGATAATCCATGGCGTCCTTGCGCAGTGGGTAGAGCTCTTCAGGCCAGTCATCAGGCAAAACCAGACGACGCTCATCAGGTAGTCCTTCAGGTCTTAGACCATACATATCTCTAAGCTCACGTTCGCCCCAAACACAGGCTGGCACCAAAGGTGTTACCGAAGGAAAGCTTAGTTCAACAGGGTCTACCAATGCCCTTACTACCAGATAACAAGGGTCTTCACCCTCCATTGATAGGACATACATAACAGCATAAAAGCCATTGAGCGGTCGCTCATCATTTCCAACCACCACTGAGAGCCAGCCGTAGCGCTCATAATATAAATATTCAACTACCTTTGGCAGATACTCTTTTTTAACGCTAAGGGTAAGCTGATCTTCAGCCTGCCATTCAACACCTATAAGTGCGGCCTCAAAGTGCTCTCGCACTGCTCTTACATGGGATTCACCCTTGCGCATCCCAATCTTTGTCTCTTGTCTTGTATTCATCGTTACCCTCTCTTACTGCACCGGGAGTTTGGACTTGAGCTCTAGCCTGATGCCGTGTGATACTTCTGGGAACTGGCTTTGTTCTATACCAAAGATGCTTGCTCCCTCTTCAAGAGCAGAGATCACAGGTTTTGGCTGCATAACACCCAGATACACTATAAGGATGAGCAATATAAGCTCTGGGACAAGCATAAGAGCAGGTAGTTCTTTTTTCTTTAAATGATCTGGAGCTTTTTTAAATAGCACGGAATTGATAGTCATAGCTATAGCAGCTAAAACTATGCTGAGTGCCAGTGCCACAATGATAACAAGCACTATAAGAGAGCCTTGAGCTCCAGCAACAAACATAGCCAGCTCTGACCAGAACAAAGCAAAGGGCGGAAAACCTGCAAGCGCTAAAAATCCAAACATACAAAGCGTTGCGCTCAGTGGTGCAAGCTGCAAAAATCCCGAAATCTTAGTGAGATCTCTGGTCTGGTATTTCATGAGAATATTGCCGCTCAAACAAAACATAAGTGCCTTTGTAAGCGCATGCGCCACACAATGAAAGAGAGCCGCAAAAATACCAATAGGACCGCCAAATCCCAAGCACAGCGCAATAAGTCCCACGTTTTCAGTTGAGGAATAGGCAAGCTTGCGCTTTAAATCCTTTTGCGCAAAGAAGAAGTAAGCAGCGATAATTACGGACAATGCGCCCAAGATCATCATCACTAAGCAAGGAAAACTTGCTCCTAAGCATGCATTTGCCAGAATGTAAAAACGCATAATTACCAAGAATGCGCACTTAAGCAATACTGCAGAAAGCAAGGCAGAAATTGGGCTGGGAGCCTCTGCATGAGCGTCTGGGAGCCAGGTATGCATGGGGAAAAGCCCCGCCTTGGTACCAAAGCCTATGGCGATAAATACAAAGGCTATCTGCATAAGTTTGGGATCAAAGGCTGCAGCCTGAGGGAGCAGACTTGTCCAAAATGCTGCCTGATGCGTGTTCGATAAAACAGAAACTCCATCTGCATAGAGCAAAACTGTTCCATAAAGACCAAAGGCTAGTCCGCAGGTACATATAATGATATATTTCCAGGCTGCCTCTAAGGATGCCCCCTTCTTATATAAGCCAACTAAGAAGACCGTACCCAAGGTTGTTGCCTCAACTGCCACCCACATCATGATGATGTTATTGGATAAGCAAGCCAAGAGCATGGTAAAGACAAAAAGCTGAAAGAAACTGTAATACTGTTTTATCTGCCCTTGTTCAATCTTTCCCTCTCCATACTCATGTTTTAGATACGGAAGAGAGACTATGCCGGTAATAGCCGATATCAAACACACCAGCGCTACAAAAATTGCTGATAAAGAATCAAGCATGAGCCATGAGTCCAAAGCAAATATACTTTGAGAGCTCTTATAAAACTCAAGTAACAGATAGCAACAAAGCCCTAGACTTCCTGCTAAAGAGGCAAGGTGCACTCCTGCTGAGAGGCTTTGACTCAAGCTCTTTGGAAGGCAGGCTATGATTAAACATGCGCATAAAGGACATGCAAGCAAAAGTAGCAATAAACTTGAAGTATCCATACCTTAGCCTTTCAATTCCATTAAGTCATTGGCATCTAAACTTTCCTTGGTTCGATAAATACGCCAAGCGACCAAGGCCATGATTAAAACTGCAAAGATAGCATCTGTAGCAACACCAATTTCAACTAATTCTGGAGCTGCAGGCGCTAATAAGGCCAAGGTTAAATGTGAACCATTTTCCATCAAACAATAACCAAGGATTTGCTTGAAAATGTTTCTTTGGGTAATGATGCAGCTTAGGCCTATAAAGAAATGTCCTAAGGAAATGGCAAGAGCGGGGTACACTTCCAAAGCAGTAGGAAGCTTAATGCTCTTCACCAAGATAAAGCAGACGATAAGCTCAAGCGCCGTCAAAACTATGGATCTAAGAGGAGTAAGCTTAGACTCATAATTCAACTCTGGTGAGCCCATCTTCTTAAATATCACAAGCAGCATTGCAGGAACCAGGAGCACCTTTGTTATGAAGGCCGTACAAGACCAAAGGTAGAGCTCTTTTGACCCCATTACATAGGCTAGTGCGATAAATAAGGCCACCAAAATAAGAGATTGAAGTGCATAAAGCTTAGCTGCCTTAACTATGGTTTTTGATAAGACAACCAAAAGTGAACTTATCACTAGGAGCGCAGCTAAAAGATTAATAAATGAAATACCAGTCATAATACGCTCCTTAGGCCAACCATATAGATGCTATAGCACTTGACGCTACAGCCATGATCCCTAATACAACAAATACAATCTTCATACTTGTAGGCACGGGGCTTGCCGAGGCCACCAAATCATTGGTTTCTCCTAAGACACTGCGGTTAATCCAAAGTAAAAACCATGCAAAACAAGCAACTGTTTCTGCCGCCAGCAGGCACATAAGCACAAATAAAGCCAAAGAATCATAGGCAAGTGAAAAACCTCCCTGGAATATAAGGAATTTTGAGAAAAATCCTGAGAAAGGAGGAACACCCGCTACAGCTAGCGCAGCAATAATAAAGGCAAGACCAACTAAAGGCTGTTTTTTAATCAAGCCCTTGATCTTACTTAAGTTACGCGTTCCCATGGTATAGGAGAGGCAGCCGGCCACCAGGAAAAAGAGCGTTTTAGCAAAAGCATGATTAAAGATATGTGAAACGCCACCTTCATATGCGGCCTGAGAGCCCAGCATGGCAATTGAAAGCGCCAAGAATATATAACTTAGCTGAGAGATAGTTGAAAAGGCTAGGAGTCGTTTCATATCTGTTTGAGGTAGATATTCAATAAATGAGAATATAAGCGTAAGCATAGCTCCCACTATACCTACCCAGGCCACTACTGGATCTACCGTCCCTGCGCACAAAACTGCACGCGCCAACACTGCAACTCCCACTTTTACCATGGAGCCACCATGTAAATATGCAGAAACAGGAGTTGGTGCAGCCATAGCAGAAGGCAGCCACATATACAAAGGAAGTTGAGCAGACTTACCCCAGGCTGCAAACATAATGCAAAGCATTACTATACTTTTTTCTGTAGCTCCAAGCTTTGAAAGATCTGCAAGATCTAAGCTACCCAGGTTACAAAACATAAGCGCAGTAGCAACAAACATACCAAGGCTGGCAATATGGGTAAGCACTAAGGCTTTATTAGCTGCTTTTTGGGACTGCTCTGTTTCATAATATCCAATTAAGGCCCAAGAACACGCACCGGTAATCTCAAAAAATACAAGCTGAGTAACTATAGTTGAAGCATAAGCTAAACCAGCCATAGCTCCAATAAAGCTTAAAAGCAGAGCATAAAAACGTCTGCGAGCAATGTCAGCATGTTCACGATTAGCTTCACTTAAATATGAGACAGAGTAGACTAATACCAAAAGTCCAATACCTACAAAGGCAGGAGCCAAGAGGGTTGAAAGCTTGTCAAAAATGAGTCCTATAAGGCTCATATCTCCATAAGCAATAAGGCTATAGCTTGTACTAAGTTTTCCATTAAACCAAAAACCCGATGAAACTAGGATACAAAACAGCAAACTTAAAGCTGCAGCACCAATAGAGACAGGCTGAGCAGCCCTGCGTGGAAGTACAACTATAAGCAAGGCTCCCAAAAATGGAACAACTATAGCCGCTAGAGCTAGGATAGGCATGAGATCTATCAAATTATTCATATGCTCCCACCTCTACATTCCAACTAAATAGAAAATGAAGGCCAGAGCGGCAACTCCAACCGAAATCCAGCTTTGATGAGAGATGTAGCGGTATCTCACGCGGGCAACTGAATTTTCTATAAAAGAGACCAAAACAAAGATCAACAAGATTTTTATAAGTAAGATCAGCATTCCAACTATAAAGCTCAATATGCCAGGAGTCTCTGGACTGCCAAAGGGCAGCACTAAACTTATGAAAAGAGATATCATAAGCACTTGTTTTAAACCAAGAGAAGATTTAAGCATAGCCAAAGATGGTCCTGAGTATTCAGTTAAAGGCCCCTCTTGAAGCTCTTGCTCTGCTTCAGCAAGGTCATAAGGAAGCTTTCCTAATTCTACATATACGCAAAAGGCAAAAGCTAAAACTGCTAGCAGATAGGCCACCGGCAAAGCAATATTCCCACTAAGACTCATGGCGCTGATATGCATCAAGGAGGTTGAGCCAGCCAAAAGGCTTAAAACTACCAAAGAGAGCATAAGAGCAGGTTCAACTAGACTAGCAACTAGAAGCTCTCGCACGCCTCCCAGACCTGCAAATGAACTTGCAGAATCGAGTGAGGCTACGCAAAAGATAAAGCGTGGAACTGCTAAAAGGTAGATGAAGGTAATAAGCTCAGCTAAAAAGGGAAGCGGGCTTATTGATCCAATTAAGGGTAAGATCATTGCAGCTACAAAATATGAAGCTAAAAAGACTACCGGCATTGATCTAAAAACAAATCCTGCCTCTTTTGGCCAGACATCCTGGCGTGAAAAGAGCTTGAAAAAGTCCCTATAGTCCTGCAAGACAGATGGACCTTTGCGTGTATGAATTTTGGCCCTCAGCTTTCGTGAAAGTCCCGTAAATAAGGGGGCAACTAAGAGCAAAATCAGTGCCTGAGCTGCGGCATAAATTATATTAGTCAACATACTAAACCCCCTTACACAACTATTACTAAGACTATAAAGGCAATGAGGGCAAGCACTATATAAAGGGTGTAGCTTCTAAAATCTCCTGAAGCTAATTTTTGAAGCTTTTTGCTTGCCATACTGGTAAGAGATACGGTTTTATCGACCAAGTGGATATCAGCCAATGGTTCCAAATCTCGCGCTGCCTTATCAGTTGCATTAAAAGCTTGCTTTGCATATGAGGCATATGAAGCAAGATGCTCTCTTAAGGTATAGAAAGCTGAATAAAAACTCTCTACTCCTGTAGCAAAGTTAGTAGCTCTCACTGGCATACTTTCGTCGCTTGCATAACCACAAGCCCAAGCTTCTTGCTTTTGTTGAGCTCCTCCTTTTGAAAGCAGCTTCTTTATGAGGAAAAAGCCCAAGATACTTAAGGCCAAAAGAACTGCTACAGCTAGAGTTGAGCTATAGGCAGGATTTAAAGGATTTACCAAACTTATAGATGTAGCAGAGCCAAAGGTATCCAGAGATGCTTGAGCCCCAAATACGCCGTGAGTCTGAAGAGCTGCAATACAAGACTCAGATACCTTATTAAAGATCTGCAAAGCCCAAGGAGCTCCCAAGCCAAATACAACACAGAGGGCCGATAAGAACAACATGGCCACTCTCATGCCTAAACTTACTTCTTGAGCCTCTTGAGCATTTTTTGATCTTGCCTCACCAGCAAAACTTACGCCATAAGCCTTAACAAAGCAGGTTAAAGCCAAAGCACCTGTTAAGGCTAGGGCTACAATGGTGAATACACAGACAACCTTTATCCAGCTATTTGAAATCATAGCTGCACTAAAAAGAGACTGATAGCTTAGCCATTCTGAGGCAAAACCATTAAAGGGTGGCAGAGCAGAAATAGATACGGCACCTATAAAGAAACATAGAGCAGTAATGGGCATGCGTTTTGACAAACCACCCAAGAGCTCTAAATTCTTGGTGTGGGTAGCAAAACTTATTGAACCTGCTCCCAAAAAGAGCAAGCCTTTAAATAATGCATGATTAAGAAGATGGAATAAGCAGGCAACCAGGGCAAGGGCAAAAAGACTCATTACTTGCATGCTGCAGGCAAGTAATGCCACGCCCAAACCCATAAGAATTATTCCAATATTTTCTACAGAGTGATACGCAAGAAGCCTTTTAATATCATGTTCTACGAGAGCATAAATTACACCAAGTACCGCTGAGATAGCTCCCGCCAATAACACAAGAGCGCCCCACCAAATTTGGATCTGAGATGCTCCCAGTAAATCTAGACTCAGCTTGATTATGCCAAAGATACCAATTTTAATCATGCCACCTGACATGAGTGCAGAAACCTGAGAAGGTGCTGCGGGGTGCGCCAAAGGAAGCCAGGAGTGAAAAGGAATCATACCTGCCTTTATACCAAAGCCAATAAAACCCAATACAAAGACGCTGGATGCCAATAGCGGACTAAAGCTGGTATTCCTTATATCTTGGAAACTCAAGGAATGAGCTTGATGGGCAAGCAGTAAAAAGCCCAGCATTATTAATACCAGACCCACATGAGCCATGATCAAATACAAAAATGCAGCCTTTTTTGAACGCTCACTTTGCTCAATACAAACCAAAAAGTAAGAACTTAGGCTCATAAGCTCAAAAAAGATCAAGAACCAAAATACATTGTCTGCAAGAATTACCAGGTTCATGGACATGATGAATATATTCATAAAGAAGCCAAAGGAGGCAAGATTATAAGCCTTGTATTCTTCCATATACTTATAGCCAAAAAGCCATGCCGCAAGAGAGAGTATGGCTAAGACGATAAGAAGCAGAGCACTTAAAGGATTAATTAAGAGCTCAAAGGGCGCAAAGCTATAGGGACTTGCAAGATGTATGCTCTGGCTTTCGATAAGACCTTGGATTCCGCAGCCCAAGGCAAAAAGCGCTGCAATAAAACCTAAGATAGAGCTTGAGATTCTGGAAGCCTTATATGAGGTCTTATATGAAGCCGTGCATTCTTGTTGATTACCAAGCCGTGTCTGAGTTCCTGCAAACTGGAGTAACAATGAAGCCAATGCAGCAAGTGCAGAACAGATGAGCGAGGCTAAAAACAAACTCATAGCAGACATGCTTACACCTCCTTATCTTGCTCAAACTGCACAGGAACAGAGCTTTGGGAGGCCTGCTGCTTCATTCCCTCTACAACGCTTGCAATTTCTAAGGCAGTATCTTCTTTTCTTTGCCTATTTACCAGCTCCATGTTTTGAGTATCAATTAAAACAATGGCATCTGTAGGGCAGACCCGTATGCAATTGGGCCCTCTCTCATCGAAATAGCAAAGGTCACACTTAACGGCAGCAGTATGTACACCTATCTCCCAATTAAGCAAAGGCGAGATAGCTTTTGAGTACTGAGGAGTTGGTGTTGCCATACCCGCAACGCCCGTAATAGCAGTACCAAAGGGATGTATAGCACCAAAGGGACAAATCAAAGCACAAAGCTTGCAGCCTATGCAGTTTTTCTCATCAATTTGAATGTGATCGCCCGTCTGCTTAATAATGCCCACGGGACATACCTCAGCACAGGGAGAACCTTCGCAGTGGTGACAGGCTGAGACAACCGAAACCATCTTTGTTTCTATAACATCAAGACGTGGTGCAGCCTGAAGACCCTGAGCAAAATGCGCACTTGAACATGCAATTTTACAAGTTCCACAACCAATGCACTGTTTTGAGTTTCCAATAATAAAGCGGTTCATCTTAAGACCCCTATACCTGTAGCGGTTCGATAAGCTCTCTGCTTACTTCCTGCTGTCTTATCTGCTCATCAAGAGCATCTTCTCCAAAGGGAAGATCTTGTGCTGAAGCCTTTTTGCTGAGACGAGTTTTTAGTTCAACTAAAAGTTCTTGCAGGTGATTTTCTGCCCAGACCTGATCGGCAATTGGCTCAAGCTGAACAGCACAGTACTTATATTCTGGTGTCTTAGTGATTGCGGATACAAAGTGCCCCGTAAGTTCATTGCAGGCACCAATCCACCACTGATAGGTCATATATACACAACCCTTATTTGCGCGTTCAGATACACGAGCTCTTACTAAAACCTTGCCTCTGCGGCTAAAGATATATAGAAGCTCTTCATTTCTAATACCGTATCGTTGTGCGTCCTCTGGATTTATAACAAGATATCCAGGCTCTTCTGCAAGATTGTTAAGAGCAGTGCAGTTACCTGTCATAGAGCGACATGAGTAATGTCCCACCTCACGCACTGTTGAAAGAATGAGCGGATATTCCTCATCAACAGGTTCAAAGGGTGGTAAGTAATCTGCTGCAAAGAGCACGCCTTTACCGCTTGGAGTCTCAAATTTGCGCTCATTATTTGCATACAAATAAGGTGTTCCTGTTTCGGCACCCTCAAGCATGGGCCACTGAGCAAAGCCCAAACCCTCCATCTTTTCGTAAGTTGCGCCTGCAAAGAGTGGACAAAGCTCTCTAAGCTCATCCCAGATCTCTTTGGTATTCTCCCAATGCATGGGGTATCCCATTTTTTGAGCTACTCTTGAGATAATCTCCCAATCATCTAAGCTCTCATAGAAGTTTGGTAAGGCCTTACCTGAGCGTTGGAAGCCTCTATCACAGCTTGAATATACGCACTCATGCTCTCCCCAAGAAGTTGCTGGGAAGATAACATCTGCATAGCTTGCAGTTTCAGTCATAAAGATATCCTGAGAGATCATAAAATCAAGATTCTTAAGCATCTTTCTAACTGTTGATAGGTCAGGCTCAGTATGAGCTGGATCTTCTCCCATGCACCAGAATGCATGAACTACACCATCTTCAACTAAATGAGGAAGATCAGTAAGCATAAAGCCGTTTTCCAGGCTCATGTGCTCCTCATCAACACCCCAGCGTTTTGCAAATTTTGCCCTAATAGCAGGATCTGTGACTGGCTGATATCCCGGGTACACATTGGGCAGACAACCCAAATCACAAGAGCCCTGTACATTATTTTGTCCGCGCACAGGGTTTACACCAACATTGGGTTTACCCAGGTTTCCTGTGATAAGTGCCAAGGAAGCAAGACCTCTAACTACCTCTACACCCTGTCTCCATTGAGTAACACCCATGCCCCAGCAGATTGTTGCTGTCTCTGCCTGAGCATACATGCGTGCAGCAGCCCTAATATCTTCTGCTTTAAGGCCTGTAATTTCCTCAACAGACTCAGGTGGGTAGTTTTTAATAACATCCCAGTAGGCGTCCCAGTTTTCACAATACTTATCTATAAATTCTTGATCCTGTAAGCCCTCTGTAATAATGGTATAAGCCATGGCATTTACGAGAGGGATATTTGAACCGTTTTTAAGCTGTAAATATAGATCTGAAATGCGCGCGGTTTCTATAACGCGAGGATCACAAACTATGATTTTTGCGCCATTATTTTTAGCATTTACCACATGTTTTGCAACAATGGGATGAGAATCAGCAGCATTATATCCAAAGACCAAAAGACATTTAGTGTTATCTATTTCACAGACTGAATTAGACATTGCACCATTACCGAGTGAAGCCGAGAGACCGGCCACTGATGGAGCGTGTCAAACACGAGCACAGTTATCAATATTATTTGTGCCCACCACCGCTCTAATGAATTTCTGCATAGCCCAGTTTGACTCATTACCACAACCACGAGAAGAACCGGTTACATACACAGCATTTTTGCCATACTTTTTAATAAGCTCTTGCAGTTTTGAAGCAGTAAACTCTATTGCTTCATCCCAAGAAACACGCTCAAGCTCGCTATCTTTAGTTCTTCTGATCATTGGATACTTTAAGCGTGGGGTTAAGATCTTAGTATCATTTATAAAATCAAAGCCGTAGTAACCCTTTAAGCAAAGATCTCCCCCGTTATTAACGCCATTTAAGGGTTCAACCGCAATAGCCTTACCATCTTCAGTAAGCAAATTCATCTTACAGCCCGTACCACAATACGGACATACCACGATAGTTTTTTCTACCATGTTTTCCTCCCCTATGCCAAAAGCTCTTGTCCCACATGAATTGGATCAAGTACTTTTAGCTCCCCGTTCCTGTAGAGATCCTCTACCTTGTCATATTCACTTGTATTTACAATTCTTAAAGACTGAGATGGGCACACTTCTACGCAAGCTGGGCCCTGTGCTCGTGACTCACAAAGATCGCACTTTACAGGCCGAGCCTGATAAAAACTACCTAGCTGTAAATCATTGAAAGGCACTAAGCGCTGTTCTCTAACTAAGCGTATTGAGCCACTGGGGCAAGCTGAGCAACATTCCCCGCAGCCAATGCAGAGTTCTTTATGAATGCTGATTTTATCGCCATCACTATATAAGGCATGCTGCGGACAGGCATGCGCACAGTCTGGATCAGTGCACTGTCTGCATACAACAGGAACGCTCAGTGATCTGGTTTGAACTAAGGAAATTCTTGGTTTTGGATCTGAAGTATTAAAGCAGTGAGCCATCATACAGGCAGCCATACAGGTGCCACACGAGATGCATCGCTGCTCATCTGTTAAGATGCGCCGGTGCACAAGCGTCATAGGTCCCCCCCTTGTATCTAGTCCGTGCTCTATCCCCAAAAGAGCACAGCTCTCCCTAGCTCGAGTCTAGCGCATCTTTATAATTGCAGCAGGTAGACCCTGGTTGCGTTTTTATTTTCTTATTATTCTTTAAATAGATAATTGAGGATTTGGCTTTAGAACTTGTGACTTGAGTACAGATATTCCTAAAATTTAGAAGTGTTTATACAGCTTATAATTATTCTTAAATAAGATAGGATAAAATAAGAGCCAGATTTTCATCTGGCTCCAAAATATTATTAAGCGAGAAGTATTTATAGGCCTCACCAAGAGCAGACCAAGAAGCTCAACATATTTTTAAGCTTAAGACTGCTCTTGGGTTCTGTGGCGTCTTCTTGCTCTACTCTTTTGCTTTGCTTGAACGCCCGTAGCATCCACAGTTTTTAAGGCTTCAGTCTTCTTTCGGCTTTGCCTTGCCAAAGAAGGCTCTAAGCCACCTCCATCTCCAGGACGCCTACGCTTTTTAGCTTGAGGACTTGGAGCAGCATGAGTCTCCTCGTGAATTGGCCTCGATTGAGGTTTTACACTTCTCCTACGCCTTGATCTTTCTTCTTCTAAAACAGAATCCTGAAGCAGAGTAGATACACGCTTAGTTCTACGCGGTCTTATCGCCTTATCTTCTTGGGAAATTCCTTTACTTCTTTTGGAATCTTGTTCATAATTTGGCTTTTCAAAGCCTTGTTTTGGCTTAGACCTGCGAGAATCCTGCACATGAGAATCTTGTGCAAGATAAGATCCCTGAGAACTTTTACGTCTCTTAATATCTTGACGATACTGCTCTTCTTTTTCATGTAAATCTTGAAGGGCTTTTTCAGTATCGATCTGTGATAATAAGACTTGTAAGACCTGGTCATCAAGTTGATCGAGAGCCTCACGACTTACCATATCAGGGCGCTGATACTGTTTATGCTGCTCTTGTCCATCTTCTTCTAGCTCATCACTAAGCTCTAGAAGCTCTAAACTTTTATGAGTAGCTGAACAAGAGCAGGAACAAGAAGAGCCACAAGATGACTGAGCGCCCTCTGAGCTCTTTGAGCAACACATGCTTTTAAGTGGAACATTAAATTGTTTTCCATTTTCAAGACGCAGAGTTAAAATCTCTCGCGGAGTATCAAAGCTTACAAGCTTTGCTGTACCCAAAGGTGTCTCAATAAGGGCGCCAAACTTGGGAGCTCTGCTCTTAAAGTCCTTATAGGCGATAAACTCATAGCGCAAACAACACATGAGCCTTCCGCAAGCGCCTGAAATCTTTGAGGGATTAAGGGGTAGGTCTTGCTCTTTAGCCATACGTATAGAGACGGGATCAAACTCTCTGCCAAAACGCTTGCAGCAAAGCTCTTGACCACAGTGCCCAAAGCCACCGATGAGGCGCGCCTCATCACGCACGCCAATTTGACGCATATCAACGCGCATTTTATATTGGGCTGCAAGTTCTTTTACTAAATCCCTAAAATCTATGCGATCATCCGCAGCAAAATAGCATACGATTTTCTCGCCATCAAAAAGATATTCGCAGGCCACAGGCTTCATGTCCAAGGCCATCTCTTCTACTGTCTCTTTGAAAATAGCAAGAGCCTCAGGAGTTTTTTGAGATAGCTCATCTGCATAATCTAGATCTTCTTGAGTAGCTATGCGCACTACCGGTTTTAAGGGTGCACGCAAGGTCTCTTCATTTACGTTAAAGGCTTCATCAACTGCAAGACCTATCTCTAGACCTCGCTCTGTTTCAACTATAAGATGGTCTCCCTTATGAACAGGAAAACCAAGGGGGTCAAACCATAGATCTATAGCTGCATATCTAAAGCGTACCGGCACAACTATGGGCACGTCATTACCTCTCTCATCTCAAATAGTAATATATCAAAAGCAAGCCGAGGGCTAATTTGCATACTAAGCCTTTTCTTGCACTCCTCAATGCAAGAAAGAAGCTTGAGCAGCGAAGCTATTGAGCAGCCTACTTTGAGCTGTGAAATCAATGGAACTTGATCGCTGTTTATACAACAATAGTCCTGTAATTGTTTAAGCTTAAGCGTATCACTAATTACCAAGTAATAGGCGTTTAATATTTCAAATAACAAAAGCCTCTCTTGGGCGCCTAACTCTCGTTTATGGCGTGTTTGCAAATCTTTGAGTGCTGTTTTAGATATAAAATCTGCATCTTTATCCTGCTCATCTTTTTGCTGTACTACTAGATCTTCTAAGACAGATGAGATTTCTTCAATCAGCTCTTGAGAAGATTTAAGCACCCTATAGTCAGCCATATCCTTAAGCTTTGATAAAACTTCAAGGGCGTGAAGTCTAAGCTCTTGCCTGGCCCTATCACGCAAAAATTCCTCTGCCTGCGAACAAGAACAAGCAGATAAAGCAAGAGCTAAGGCCGCTTGAGCTTCATCAACATTACAATGCTTGGCCAGATAATCTTGAGTCTGGCGCTGATCAAGACTCACAAAAGGAAGTACCTGACATCTAGAAATAATAGTAGGCAGCACCATATGCCTTGAACTTGCAAGCAATATAAAGCAGCAATTTTCCTGAGGCTCTTCCAAAGTCTTTAAAAAAGCGTTAGCACAGGCTGGACTTAAAAGCTCTGCCTGTTCAAGCACATAGACCTTGCGTGCAGCACGAATAGGTGCCTTTTGTGCATCATCAATTATCTCTCTTATTTGTTCAAGTAAGTATGACGATAAACCCTCAGCCTTATACCACTTGATATCAGGATGTGTCTGCTTTTGTGCACGCCTGCAGTCTTCGCACTGAGCGCAAGCTCCTTCACTACAAACAAGTGCTTGAGCAAAGGCTGCTGCAGTCTGTGCTTTTCCAGAACCTGGTGCTCCTAAAAAGAGATAGGCATGCGATATTCTATTTTGCTGCAAAGCTCTACACAAGCTTTGGTGCACACGCTCTTGTCCAGGGATCTTAGAAAAGAGTGCAGAGTTCACAGAAGCCGTGGTATTCATAGCTCTCATGCTCCAGCTTAGTCAAGATATTGAGCGATATGAGCTTTAATCTGCTCAAATACAGCCTCAGGATCTGAAGAACTGGCATCAATACACTTAATGCGCTCTGGCTCTGTACGTGCTAAGTCAAGATAAGATGAGCGCACCTTCTTCATAAACTCAAGACCCTCTGCTTCAAGTCTATCAAGCTCATGACGCAGAGCTGTTCTCTTATAAGCAAGAGCAGGGTCAAGATCTAAAAGAAAGCTTATATCTGGCGCTGTTTTATCGACAGCAAAAGCATTGAGGAGCTTAATTTCTTCAACACAAAGCCCTCTGCCTCCACCTTGATATGCCGTGCTTGAGTCATAAAAACGATCAGACAAAATCCAAGTGGACTCTTTAAGCTTAGGTGCAATAAACTCCTCACAAAGCTGTGCGCGTGAAGCCTCATATAAGAGCAGCTCTGCGCGAGAAGACATTGCCTCTTCACGCTGGCGCAACAAAAGCTCGCGAATCTCTTCTCCCAGCTTAGTTCCACCTGGCTCACGGATGAGCTCTACAGCTATACCTTTAGACTCCAGATAGCTTTTAAGCAGCTTGATCTGCGTGCTTTTGCCGCTACCATCTATGCCTTCAAAACTAATGAAACGCCCACTCACTTGAGCTGCTCTTTCCTCAGATTAATCCAATACAAACCCAGCATCACTGCTACTCGCCGCCGTACGCCGCTACTTGCTGCTTGTCGCTCTCCGCCATACGCCGCTAACTGCTGCTCACCCCTGCTTGCCACTACTTTTTTGTAGCCTTCTTGCTCCCACTAGACTTCCTGCTGGTAGAGCTAGTCTTTTTTGTGGCCGTCTTTTTTGTAGCAGCCGTCCTCGTCTTTTTAGTTGCGCTTTTATCGGCAGCCTTAGCAGGACAGTCCATGTTAACGCAGATGGTCCATACACCTTTTTCGCGTACCACATCAACAACGGGAGCTCCGCAATGCTCACAGGTTTTACCAGTAGCCTTTATCTCCCCACTTGGAGGAAGAGGATAGCTTACGCCACAATCCTCATAATGAGTGCAGCGTATAAAACGCTTGCCTGTAGTTTCAGACTTCATGGCCATCAAGCGACCATCAATGCCCTTCTTTGCGCACTCAGGACAGGGTCCCACATCAACAGGCTCCATGTAATTACTGGGGCACTTGGGATCAACACACATAATATAAGGCTTGCGTCTAAAGGGCTTGACTTTTATCTGTGGAGCACCACAGATGGGGCAAGGCTCCTCTACACGCTCTATGGGATCTTTGGGCAGTGGATAGGTTACATCACACTCAGGCCAAGCCGAGCAGCCAATAAAGCGTGACTTGGTTTTCATGGATGACTTTATCAACAAGTTTGATCCACATTTTGGACAGGCGCCTATGGTTGCATCAGCAGCAACAGCCTCTGCAATACCCTCACTCATATCCTCTGTATGTTCCAGAAGCACACTAACAATGTCAGCCAAAAGAGAACGAGAGTGTCCTACCACCTCTGTATCAGAAAGTTTGCCTTCTGCAATGTTATTCATCTCTTCTTCAAGCTCAGCTGTCATATTTGCCGTGGTGATGCGCGGAGCAAAGGTTTGCAGCGCCTCAATAATTGCGCGACCAAGTTGAGAGGGTTCTATGGGGTCATTTTTGATGTACTTTACCTCATATAAACGCTCAATGATGCTGTGCCTGGTAGCCTTAGTTCCCAGGCCCGCTTTTTCCATCTCTTGAATAAGGCGACCTTGTGAATACCTGGGTGGAGGTTCAGTTTGCTTGTGCTCAAAATCAAGAGACAGCAAGTCAAGCCTATCCCCCTCTTTAAGCAGGGGCAGTACCTCATCTTTTTTCATTCCGTAAGGATAAATAGCTCTAAAACCAGGCTCTACAAGCACATCTCCACTTGCCACAAAGGGCTCTGATGCAATATCAAGCTCAAGCTTGGTGCCCTCAATTGTGGCAGATTGCCCAAGTGTTGCCAAAAAACGTCGAGCTACCAGATTGTATAACTTCCACTCCTCAGGCTTAAGGCGCTCTGGATCAGCAGCTGCAACTGGGTGAATAGGCGGATGATCGGTTGTTTCTTGCTTACCCCTAGTTGCTTTTATAGCGCCTTTTAGCAAGCCCTGACAGTACTGCGCATATAAAGGCTGCTTTTGTAAGGTTTTAACTATGGCCTTAAGGTCTAAACTCTGTGGATAAACAGTATTGTCAACACGTGGATAAGAAATTAAACCATCCATATATAAGGATTCCGCAATACGCATGGTGCGTGCTGGCGATAAACCCTCAGCTGAAGCTGCGGCCATAAGTGAAGTGGTGTTGAAAGGCGCTGGAGGGGCTTGTTTGCGCGACTTCTTTTCTACCGAGACCACTTGAGCATGTGAGGCAGTCTCTAGTGCTTTATAGCTTGCCTGAGCTTCTTTTTCATCCTTAAAGCGCCCCTTGGCATGGCTGGCCTTAAATTCAGTCTTATCTTCATTTTTAGAGCGCAAGAGCGCCTTAATCTGCCAGTAATCCTCTGGCACAAAGGCATCACGTTCAGCTTCTCGTGCACAAACCAAGGCCAATGTTGGCGTTTGAACACGACCAGCGGAGCGCACATCACCAAAAGCAGAGCGACGTGCAACAGATAAATAGCGCGTCAAAACAGCACCCCAAATAAGATCTATATAGCGCCTTGATTCTCCGGCAGCAGCAAGATCTGTATCAAGCTTGCATAAATTAGAAAAGGCTTGATCAATCTCGCCCTTTGTGAGCGCGGAATAGCGTGCTCGATACACAGGTGCATCTGCATTTACTTCTTGCACCATTTCCAGGGCATCTGAGCCAATAAGCTCACCTTCACGGTCAAAGTCAGTAGCAATGATGATCTTATCGGCCTTCTTAGCTAGATTTTTAAGAGCCCTGATAAGCTCTTTTTCTGCAGGCTGCTTAACTATAGGAGCCCAAACAAGGTAGGGCAAGGCATCCAAATTCCAGGATTTGAGCTTTACTCCATCGGCAGAAAATGCGCCTTTCTTTTTAAAGGGAGGACGCTCTAAGCTTGAAGGTAGCTCAGCAGGATAATCTTGTGGCTCATCAGCCAAGGTCCCCTTCCAACCCTTAGTTTTGCTGTAGGAAAGCTGGTCAGGAAAGGCTACTTTTAAAATATGACCGCGCAAACCAATGCTAACCCAGTCTTCAGACTCATGCTGAAAACGGTAGCAGGGCGTTTTATAAACAGAATCAGCCTGTGGTTTTCCCACATCACACAAAAGCTTTGCGATCTTATCGGCCGCAATATTTTTCTCAGTAATAACTAAATTCACTAATGCTCAGCTGCTTTCTTTTTTGTCTCGATCTTTTCTGCAAGCCAGTTTGCAAGCTCGCTCACCCCATCAGTCTTGAGAGCTGAAATCTTAAAGATGGGGGCCTGCGGATTGAGTCTTTGCACCTCATCTTCAAAGGCCTGCATGTCAAAATCAAAGGCAGGCAAGGTATCTATTTTATTGACGATAAGGGCGCGGGCTGCCTGGAAGACACCAGGATACTTAAGTGGCTTATCATCGCCCTCTGGAACAGATAAAATCATACACTTAAGATCTTCGCCCAGATCAAAATCAACGGGGCATACAAGGTTTCCCACATTTTCTATGATGATAAGGTCAAGCTCATCAAGATCAAACTTAGTTAGAGCCTTTTTAATCATGTTAGACTCAAGATGGCATAGACCCCCGGTATTTATCTGTACCGCAGGGCAGCCGCTCTCCTTGATTGTTTGAGCATCAACATCACTGGCGATGTCTCCCTCAATAACGCCAATCTTATAACGCTCACCCAGCGCCTTAATTAGAGCAAGAATAGTAGTGGTTTTACCGGATCCTGGTGAAGATAAAAGGTCAACAACCAGGACAGCATGTGAGTCAAACAAATTTCTATTTTCAAGGGCAAGACGATCATTTGCCTCTAAAATTTTAGTTCCCACATCTAGGCTTGTACTCACGTCTTAATCCTCCCTCTTGTTTTTTAAGTCTTCTTGAGAAGCTGGCTGCTGCTCTGCTGAGGGCACCCCTGCTGCCAGCTGCTCAGCCTCCAGGCTATCCTCTGTCGCCTGCACTCCATCCGCCTGCTTATCTTCCGGCATTTCAACCTCAAGTGAAGCAATTTCAAGCTCCCTGCCTGTAAGCAAGTTGGTAATCGCAGAATTACACTTGGGGCATCTAAGATCAAAGCGACTATGCTCAAAGTGATGATTACAATCTAAGCATACCGAGCTTGGAGAAATCTCAATGATTTCTAATTCTGAACCCTTTAAGAGGGGCTTGTCCTCTGTAAGCACCTCGTAGGCAAAGCGCAAGGAATCTTCTTGTGCTTCTACCATGCTGCCAATCTTAAGGCTCACTTTTAATACTTTGACAGCATGCGCCTGCACAGCAGAAGACTCTGCTACCTTTATCACGCCGTCAATAATTCCAAACTCATGCATAGCTTTTAAGCCATATCTCTTAATTCATTTAAGGCTTGTTGCTTTATTCGTCTTGCCAACACAATTCGTGAAATAAACAGTGCTAGCTCATACAATAAAACCATTGCCGCAAACATAAAGGCCATGGTCACTGGACTTGCATCGGGTGTAACCATAGCTGATAGCACCAAAAGTACCAAATATACTAAGCGCCAGTTCTTTCTAAAATACTTATAAGAAACGATGTTAAATACAATGAGATAAAACACAAGAAGTGGCAGCTCAAAGGCAATTCCAAAGGCCAATTCAAAAAGCAAGATTATACGAATATAATTTTCTGCAGTAGGCAGCACCCTGCCAATGGCGGCAGACTGATCTGTCATCCATTGAAAGGCCGGTCTTAAAATAATGCCATAACAAAAGACTAAACCAAAGATAAATAAGATAATCCCCATGGTGATAGTGGGTACTACCCATTTTCTTTCTGAAGGCTTTAAAGCAGGAAGAAAAAAGGCCATTATCTGCCAAATAATAAGCGGTGAACATACAATTACCGCAGCATATAAGGCCACTTTAAACCTAATTGAAAAACCGCTTAAGGGTGTAAGCAGGTTGAGTTGTCCATCCTGAGGCAAAAAGGGTGTAATGGGCGCCTTTAAGAATTCGATAAGAACGGGCGTGGCCATATATAGCACAATAGCTGAGGCAATAAGACAAACCACTATGATCATAAGGCGTCTTCTAAGCTCACCCAGATGATCAAGAAGAGGCATGCGAGCAGGTCCTATGGGCATACTTAGACCTCCTTATCATCTAGATTGTAGAGTTTAGCCAGCCGTTGCTGCGCCAGACTAAGCTCATGGTCTTCCTGAGAGGAATCTTCTTGAACTGAATCTTGGGGACTCTGAACAGCCTTGCTTGTGTCTACAGCTTGAAGATCTCGCTGTGCTCGCTCTTTGGCAAGACGCGCTTTTTTCTCGGCAAAGCTCTCTTGCTTAACTGGCTCTTGAGCATCTTTGGATGTATCTTCTTTAATTTCTTGTTTCTTAAACTCAAAGAGCTCTGCTTGTAAGCTCGGTACTTGAGCCTCTTGTGGACCCAGCTCTTTATCAGTACTATCTTTTGCAGCAGATGATTCTACTGTGCCCTCTAGCTTAGAGCTTGTCTCTTGCTTAGGGCTTGTCTCTTGTTTGCTGTCCTGATACGCCTTAGCCTTACCAGCTTTGGGGTCTAAAAGCTTTGAGGGGTCTACCTCGTTTTTTAGATCAGTGAAAAGATTTTTTATCTCGCCAAGTGCCTCTTGATCTTTGCTAGGATCATAGACCTCTTGCCTAATAACACGATTTACCTCTTCTTGAGCACTGCGAAACTGTCGCAGGGCGCGACCAAGGGTTCTACCCATTTGAGGCAGCTTATCAGGACCAAATACCAAAAAAGCAAAAAGCCCTATTATTGCAAGCTCTGTACCACCAATACCGAGCACGCTTTATACCCCCTCAAGTAACACAAAGACCTGCGGCAAGGCAACAAGTCTCATGAAGACTGCCAAAACCGCAGGTAATTTATTTATTACTACTAAGACTACCCTAATTTAAGCCTTTGAAACCAAGGTCAATTGCTTATCTACACCCAGCATATTGAGAACACGCACGATGTTTTCATGTGGGCAAACAAGCTTAATGCTGCGATTAAGCTCTTCAGCTCTATGAGCAGCACCCATCATGACGCCAATTCCCGTTGAGTCTATATAAGGAGCCTCAGTAAGATCAATTACTATATCTTTTTGAGAGTCCTCTAAAAGGCCCATTAAGGCCTCACGAAAACTATCTGCATTAGCCACATCAATCTCGCCTCTTACTGCCAAGGTGCAGAGGCTATCCTGACAGGAGCTTGAAATATTTAAATCCATGAGTGCTTCCTTATCTTATTCTTAAACCACTTAGATAAACCACTTAAGACTATTTAGCGTCTTGCGCCTCTGAGCCTGAATCTGAACTATCTGTATCTGCCGCCTCAAGAGCTTGCTTGCGTGCGTTTACAAATTCTTTGAGACTCTCATTGCCGTTACCCACCAAGTCAAGGGCTTTATTATAGGTCTCAAGTGCCTTGTTTTTATCGATCTTCTCATAAAACATAGCAAGATTAGCCCAAGCAGGAGCAAAATTAGCACCCGCATCTGCAGTGAAGTCTTCTAAGGATTTAATAGCGGCCTCTTGCTCACCTGAATAGTACTCTGCAATAGCTCTATCCACGCTAGCTGAATTTGAGCTTGCCTTTGCTAAAACCTGATCATATACTGTCACAGCCTGAGCAAAAACCTCTTTTGTTTTAGCCTTATCCTCATCTGAAACACTTAGATATGAGCGGCTCATAGCCCAATCAAAATACGCATTAGCCTTGTCATTCAAAAGAGCAACATTTTCAGGATCCTGCTCAAGACGCTTTTCAATAGACTCAATGCTGGGCTTGTAATAATCGTCAATCTGAGAAGCAGATTGAGGGATTGCTTGCTCAGTTGCAACATTTTGCTCTTGTGCCTGCTGAGGAGCTTGGCTTGAGCTGAGTAAGGCCGATAAGGACGGCAACATTAAAGACACTACTAAAACAACTGCAAAAATAATGATTACCAACTTCATACCAGTTGAGGTATGGTTTCTATCAAAGGCCACCGTATTCTCCTTGTTAAGTTCTCGTTATATCTGTCTTCCTACACCTAAGCTCTTATAAAAGCCCAAAGCTTGTGCTGTGCCTGCACTATGCTTGCGCTATACCTGTGCTATGTCTAAACACCTTTCATGCAAGCAACACAAGAGCCTTAAGCTTTAAGCTCTAGCTTTAAGATCTATTGTCCCTCTTTACCAAGTTGTTCAGGGCTTGCAATCTCTGGATGTCCCTCAGGAAGCTCAAGAGGTCCGTCCATAGAGTCTACATCTGGATGACCCTCGGGTAGCTGCATCTGCCAGGACTGTCCTTGGTTAGAGCCTTGATTTAAGCTAGGCCCTTGACCAAGACCCATCCCTCTAAAGGTATATCCTAAAACAAAGCCCAGGAGTAAAGAAACAATAACTAAGGCCAGTATTAGCATAAAGGATGGCTGTGCGTTCTTATCGCTAAGATCTGGCTCTTCAGGATTTTTACGTTTTTTTGTATCATTTGTGGAGCTCTGTTTGGACTGCGGCTTAGTTGAAGCCTTAGCTGCTACATCTGCTTCTAGCTGCTCGTCCATATCATCAAAGAATTGATCCGCCATAGTTTTTTCCGTCTTTTCTTCTATTTAATTGCACTAAATAGGCAGACTATGCCGCCGCTTAAACTTTTGCATCGTACATCTCTAAAGCCTATTTGCTTGAGCTCTTCGATAAGAACTTCTCTATTAGGAAAGTTTAAAATAGACTCTTTAAAGTAATCAAAACCCTCTTGTTTTCCTATCATAAGCCTCCCTAAATTTGGGATAACCAAGCGCAGGTAGCTATGATAGAGCGCACGCCATGGAGGGCACTTGGGGTGCGAAAACTCTAAAATAAGATACTTTCCCCCTGTTTTAAGCACACGATGAGCTTCTCTCATTGCTTGCATACGGTCTTCAAAGTTTCTAATGCCATAAGCCACCGTAATCATATCAAAGCTCTCATCTGGATGGCTAAGCTTATGGGCATCTTGTACTTCAAATTCCATGCTGCATGAAATTTTATCCTCATCTTTAAGCTTCATATAGTGCATTTGAGCTACATCAAGCATTTCCTTGCAAAAATCCGTAACTTGAATATGATCAAGCTTAAGTCTTTGAGCCAAGAGACAGGAGATTTTACCTGTTCCTGCTGCAATATCAAGTACCCTACTTACTGGCGCTCCACTAGAGGCCTCTTTTACCAGAGCATGTTCCCAGCTTTTATAAATGCCAAAGCTTGCAATGGTATTAAAGCGCTCATATTTTGGAGCAAGCTCAGAGAAGACCTCACAGACCAGCTCTGCTTTTGTACCATGCTCCGAAGAACTGTGCTCTAAATCTTGCAAGCTGCTCATTTAGCCTTCTGCCCTCTCCTCTAAGATTTTTTTAACACTGCTATATTTTACACAATTGCAAAAAACCCTTAAGGCTGACTCAAGTTCTTCTAAACTGGGAAATGAGGGAGCTATTCTAAGCTGAGAATCCAAGGGATCAAATCCTCCAGGAAAACATGCCCCAGCTGGAGTAAAACTTACTCCACAGTCCTGAGCAAGCTGTACACAGTTTTTTGCAGTATGAGGATATAGCTCACATGAAATAAAATAACCGCCCTTTGGCTTAGTCCAAGAAGCAAGCTGTAATTCTCCCAATTCTTGGGATAAGATCCTATCAACCAGTTCAAACTTTGGCCTGAGGATTTGTGCCCGCTTCATCATCTTCTCTCTAAGCTGCTCAATCGTCTTGAAATAGCGAACATGCCTGAGCTGATTTATCTTATCGGGTCCCACCGTTATATAAGAGAGTGTGTTGAGAATTTCATCTAAATTTGCTCTTGAGGCTGCCATGGCCGCTATGCCAGAACCTGCAAAGCTCATTTTTGAGCTTGAAGTAAACATGAGGATATGATCTTCATTACCTGCAGCCTTCATAAGTTCATACATATTGGGAAGTCTATCTTGCATATTGGGATCATCATATAAATGATGTTCAATATAGGCATTATCCCAATAAATTCTAAAGTCTGATGCAGCAGGCTTGATTTGGGCCAGGCGCCGACAGGCCTGATCTGAAAGACTTATTCCTGTTGGATTTGAATATTTTGGAACAAGCCAAAGAGCTTTTACCATTGGGTCTTTAAGCAGCTCTTCTACCGCATCAATATCAAGTCCATCTTCAGCTGTAATGGCTACAGGTATAAGTTGAGCGCCCAGACGCTCTGCCAAGGCAAAATGCCTATCATAGCCTGGGACAGGACAAATAACTTTAAAGGGACTCATTAAATCTTTAAGGGGGCTCGCCCCGCCAAAACCAAAGAGCAGGGCGTGCATCATAGACAAGCTCATAAGCTCTAAGGAAGACTGCCCTTGCACAATGCACAAGTCAGGCTCAACCTCAAGCAATTCAGCCATAAAACGACGAGCTGATTCAATGCCCTCTAAACAGCCATAATTACTGCAGTCTACACCTGAGTCTGTAAGGTCTGAGGAGCTATTAAGGCTATCAAGCATAGCTTTATCTAGTGCGATAATCTCGGGTCCTGGTTTTCCGCGCGCCATAGAAAGTGCTAAGTTTTTTGCCTTAAAAGCTGCTATATCTTTTGCAAGCTTGCTTAATTCTGCCTGCAGGTCTTCAGTGGAGTAATCCAAATATACAGGTAAGGGTTTAGAAATCATGACTTAGTCCTAACATGACTTACTCCTAGCTAAAGCGACCGGTTACATAATCAGCAGTTCTTTGATCTTTTGGATTAGTGAAGATGATCTCAGTCTTATCAAATTCGATAAGTGCGGCAGGTCTGTCATTTGATTCACGTAAAAAGAATGCGGTTTTATCGGCAACACGCTTAGCCTGCTGCATAGAGTGTGTAACTACCACAACAGTTACAAACTGCTTAATTTCAAGCATGGTCTCTTCTACCTGCGCTGTTGATATTGGGTCGAGAGCAGAACAGGGCTCATCCATCAACAACACCTCTGGGCTTGTTGCAAGGGCTCTAGCAATGCATAAACGCTGTTGCTGACCTCCTGACAGATCAAAGGCATGTTTATGAAGGCTGTCTTTTACATCATCCCAAAGAGCAGCACGTTTAAGAGAGCTTTCAACTATTTCATCAAGTTCTGACTTTTGGTAGTCATGCTGTATTCTGGGGCCATAGCAAATATTGTCATAAATACTCATGGGAAAAGGATTGGGACGCTGAAAAACCTGACCCACACGCTGTCGAAGCTCAACCTTATCAAAATCTGGGGCATAAATATTTGCACCATCTAGAAGGATTTCGCCTTCTACCCGCACCTGACCCAGCTCATCATTCATACGATTAAGACAGCGCAAGATAGTAGATTTACCGCAACCTGAGGGGCCAATGAGCGCAACTATTGATTTGGGAGCTATATCAAAACTAACTCCTGAAATAGCACAGTGCTCCGCGTAGTTAACAGCTACTTGCTTTAGTGATATGTGAGCTTGCTGCACCTATACTCCTTAGTATCCTTTTGCTATCCTAATAAGCTTAAGAACTTAAGCTTTATCGCGCCGCCCTTTTTAGGAGTAGCTATACCATGTATCAAGACTTAAATGAAGAGCTAGAGCTATTACAGACACTTATAAATCGTGCCTACAAACAAGAGAAATACCTTGAGCGGCTAAGCTTGGTCTTAAGTTGCGAGAGCGCCGATATTCACCCTGAACTAATGGAGATAGTAAAGCTTTTACCTCCTGGTAGATATGCACGCCCTCGCCTTATTGATGAACTTAATTCCTGCCTTGCTGCCCGTGCCTTATCGCAGCGCTTTGGCTTATTGGATTAAAAACCCTGTGCAATCAAGGGGCCAGCAACTTGCTTTTTGCGAGACAGGAGGCCGTCAACCCAAGTTCCCTCGTCACGTACCTCAATGCCAAGACCTTTTTCAACAATCTCGGTTGAACCTGCGGCAAAGACCTGAGAGCCTTCTCTTAAAATATCGGTAATCAAAAGCACAAAGGTAGCTGCATCATGCTCTTTGATGTAGGCCTGCATGGCTTCAAGAAGTTTAGGGGCATCTTGTAATACCGGTTCACAATCAACCGTCTCAAACTGACCAATGTAGACAGCCTGACCACCAAACTCAAAGCGCTTAGTATCGCGGCCGATGATCTCATCAATACCAAATTCATCTGCACCACGACTCTTAAATACCCAACGACCATAATCAAGATAATTCTCGCCGATAATATCAGCCAACATAGAGGCTAAACGGCCATCAATAGGGGTGGCTGTTGGGCTTTTCAAAAGTACGGTGTCTGTCATGATGGCAGCTAAGAGACAGCCTGCAAAAGCTGGGGTAATCTCTTGTCCATAATGCTCAAAACGCGTAGTAACAATAGAGGCTGTAGAGCCAATGGGAAGATTTAAAAATAAGATGGGCTGAGCTGTCTGCACATCTGCAATGCGGTGATGATCTAAGATTTCAACAATCTCTGCATGCTCAAGACCATCTACTGCCTGACTGCGCTCATTATGATCAACAAGAATCACGCGCTGAGGATCCTCTCCCTCTTGAGCAGGCTCAATCTTTTCCAAAAACATGGGCTCTGGCATACCAAAGCGCTCAAGCACAGCTTTAGATTCCTTGGGCAGAGGACCTAAGGTGCAGGCTTGGTACTCGTTTTTATCGTCATGTAAATTCTTTAGAGCAGCATATACTACAGCTGCCATGATTGAATCATTATCTGGATTTTTATGACCAACAACGTAAATAGGTTTCACCTAGTTACTCCTCTCTTAAAGCAGCTCATCATCTGTGTTGTGCTGAGTTTATAGTGCTTAGGCTTGTTAGCTGATTACCTTACTTACATACTTTATCGTAAGCTATATAGTGAGCTAGGTAATTTATATAGTGCCCCTATTATACTAAAGGCCCGCCCTAGTCTTCCTTGATTTTAACTAAGGGAGCATAACCCAACATAAAACGCTTGCTTTCTCCGCTTTTATCTAAGACTACTGTCACTGATTTATCTTCAGCTTTAAATTCTACAACGCGTCCCTTGCCAAAGACTTTATGAGAAACACGATCCCCCACCTCAAAGCTTTTATCTGAAGCAGAAGCATTGGGAGAAAAATCTTGATTATACTTACCA
The DNA here is from genome assembly GCA_023418575.1 of Actinomycetes bacterium. Lineage (GTDB taxonomy): Bacteria > Actinomycetota > Coriobacteriia > Coriobacteriales > JAEZZM01 > JAEZZM01. The sequence goes on from JAEZZM010000044.1 coordinate 83,313, forward strand.
GTTTTTCTGCGCTCTTCTTGCTCGCGCTGGCGCAGTAGTTCTGGATACACGGTCATATTGGGACGCCTGGCTCCTCCAGAACTTGAGCGCGTAGTATTGCCATGCACCTGGCCACCATACATATCACTACCAAAACCAGCAGTGGCATGACGATCTCCGCGCTTATCCCAGCCAAGACCCTTAATACCTTGTGAACCCAGCTGAGCAGCTTGGATATGTTCAGATGGAATCTCTCGCAAGAAGGGAGATTTGGGGAAATAGGCATTGGAGCCATAGATCATGCGTCGCTCTGCGTGTGAAAGCCTCAAACGTTTCATGGCACGGGTGTAGGCAACATAGGCAAGACGACGTTCCTCCTCATATTCCTCACCCTCCTTACTTTGTGCCGGAAAAAGACCATGTTCAAGACCTGTAACAAAGACAACGGGAAATTCCAGGCCCTTTGCTGCATGAATGGTCATCATAAGAACTCGCTCTTGATGCCCTTGGGCATAAGCATTATCAAGCTCAGTACGCAAGGAGAGCCACTCCACAAAGGCCTCCAGCTCTTTTAAGCCACTGCCTTCAGGGATCTCGCCAAGATCAGTTCCCACGCGATAGGTTTTAGGTTGAACCTCTGCCCACTGGTCTCCCAAGCCATCTGCCTCATAGGAATTTACCATGGACAAAAATTCTTTAAGATTTTGTAGCCTTGATTCAGCCTCAAAACTACCGTCTGCCTCATACATATGAATGAGGCCTGCATCTGTTATAAGCATATTAACTAGATCAAAGAGACTGCTCTCACGCTGACGAGCATAACGGATCTTTTGAGTGAAGTCAGCAAGACCTTCGCGTGCTTTTTTAGAATAGCGTGAACTATCAAGACATGCCTGCTCGGCTGCCTCAAACAAATTTAGTCCTGAGGCCTTTGCATCCTCATGCAAGCGCTCAAGGCTTGTTTTGCCCACGCCCCTGCGCGGCGTACTTACCGCACGCATAAAGGCCAGCTCATCAGAAAGATTGACGCATAATCGCAGATAACAGATGGCATCCTTAATCTCTGCACGATCAAAAAAGCGTGTTCCCCCTACTAGCTTATAATTTATACCTGCCCTATTGAGCATCTCTTCTAGCACACGGGATTGGGCATTAGTGCGATAAAAAATAGCAATATCATCTGCTGAAGTACCAGACTCAAGCTCTTTTTTGATCTCTGAAGCAACCCAGTTTCCCTCATCATGTTCATTTGAAGCCTGATAAACCAAGATCTTATCGCCCATACCCGCATCAGTAAAAAGGGATTTGGCTCGTCTTTTATCGTTATGACTTACCACAGCATTAGCCGCGGCCAAAATATGTCCACTTGAGCGATAATTTTGTTCCAGATAAATTACTTTTGCTTGTGGATAATCTTTCTCAAATTCCAAAATATTTCTAATATCTGCCCCGCGCCAAGAATAAATTGATTGATCGTCGTCGCCCACCACCATAATGTTGTTATAGCGCAAAGACATCAACCTGCAGAGCTCATACTGGGCCTTGTTAGTGTCTTGATATTCGTCTACATGTAAATACTGAAAACGCTCTTGGTATTGGGCAAGAAGACCGGGCTCTTTTACAAAAAGCTCAACGGTTTTCATAAGCAAATCATCAAAATCCATGGCATTAGCAAGCTTAAGTCTGCGCTGATATTCTTGGTAGAGTCTCTGCAGATCTGCTTGTCCTGCCAAAGGACTTTCATCCGATAAAATCCTGGGATCATCGCAAGCAAGAAGCTCATTTTTAGCCAGTGATATGCGCTCACGACAATATGACAAAGAAAGCTCTTTGGGAAGCCTAAACTCTTCATGAATTTGTTTTAGCAAACGCTTTTGATCATCAGCATCATAAATACTAAGATGCTCTTTAAAGCCCAGAAGCTGAGCGTGCTCTCTTAAGACTCTAATGCAAAAGGCGTGAAAGGTGCAGACCCACATACCATTAAGCTTATGCGGAATAAGCTTTTCTAGACGCTCTTTCATCTCTTGAGCTGCCTTATTGGTAAAGGTAATAGCCAAAATCTTATAAGGCGCTATATCTTTATCAAGCACCATATGAGCAATTCTATAGGTAAGCGTGCGGGTTTTACCAGATCCAGCACCTGCCAAGACTAAGACCGGACCTTCAGTGCAGGTCGCCGCTTCTCTTTGCTGAGGATTAAGCGTATTCAAATCTATCTGCATCAAGCTTCACCTTTACCAAGCAATAGTTTTATCTTTCAAAGTTTTTCTCTTCTTAGAAAGCTTAAGCGCCAAAGCCTTTAAGGAGACCATAAACAATAACAACAAGACCTAGTATGATGCGATAATAACCAAAGACTTTAAAATCATGGCGTTTAATATAGCGCATTAAAAACTTGATGGCCAAAATGGACACGATAAGCGCAACCAACATGCCCAAAAAGAGCAGGACATAAGAATACATATCAAAGCTATTGCCCTTTAAGAAGAACTTAAGAAGCTTAAGTAGGCTTGCGCCAAACATTACAGGAATGGCCATAAAAAATGAAAATTCTGCTGCAAGCTGGCGGCTCGTTCCCATCAGCAGAGCTCCCAAAATGGTTGAGCCCGACCTAGAAGTTCCAGGCACCAGACTTAAAACCTGAAAACAACCAATGCAAAAAGCACGCTTATAACTGAGCGAGCGCATATTAGCAAGGCTCGTCTCTTCAAGTGAAGCTTCACCAGTCTGGGCAAAGTGCTTGCCTCGTGCATGACTTTCACTATGGTCAAGGCCAGGTTTTGATCGGAAATTCTCTATAAGAATAAAGGCAATACCATAGACTATAAGAGCAGCAGCTACCACCCAAGAATTGGTAAGGTGCTCCTCCATCCAGTCATTAAGAGGAAGACCAATGGCTGCAGCAGGCAAAACTCCCACAATAACCTTTGCCCACAGAGACCAGGTATCTTTTTTCTCCTCAGTACTTTTAGACAAGGCAAAGGGGTTAAGGGTCTTGAAATACAAAATACAAACCGCCAAAATAGCGCCCAGCTGTATAACCACCAAAAACATATTCCAAAAGTCCTCTGAAACATGCAGGTGAACTAGGTCATTTACTAAAATCATGTGGCCTGTTGAAGAAACAGGGAGCCACTCTGTAATACCTTCTACAATGCCGATAAGTATTATCTTTAGATATTCAAGAAGATGTTCCACCCTTTACATCCTTTCATTTACCTTTATATCTAGCCTAGCACTAAGACTTACCCGAAATAAAGAGTCCCAGAAGAATACAAACAATTCCCAAGTAAGCCAAGGCGGCGATGCGCTCGCCCAACACAAAATAAGAGGCAACAAGGGTTACTACTGGAATACAGTAAATATATAGGCTCGTTTTTACTTCTCCCAAAACTGAAATTGCATAATTCCATATGACATAGCAAAGGCTTGAACCAAATAAGGCTAAAAACAGTAAAGATCCTATAGTAGTTGGACTAAAACTAAACCAAGAAATATCAAAGCCCATTGCAGGACAAAGCATGAAAATAGAAACTAAACCCCAGAAGAAAATACGCTTAGTCATGGCTAGAGGATTAAGTGAGCCCAGGCCCTGGCGCTCAATTTCTCTCATACCTAAGCAATATATAGCCCAGGTTCCCGCCGCTAACAGCACTAAAAAGTCTCCCAGAAGGGGGTTTTCTCCCAATAAAAAGAGCTCTTCAAGACTAAGCTTTCCATTTGTGGCAACCAAAATTAAGCCAAGGAATGCACATACAAAGCCTACAAAAAACCATTTTGTGGGTTTTTGCTTGTACCATAGCCAAAAGAGAAGGCCAGTAAGAAAGGGGGCCGTACTAGAAATAACCCCTACATGAGAGGTAAGGGTATAGCACAAAGCCGTGTTTTCTGCCAAAAAATAAAGGGAGGTTCCAAAAAAGCCACAGATAGCAAAAGGTAACTCTTGCTTAAAGCTTTGGCGATTAAAGCCTTTAAAAGCCAAGCCCTTGGGACATAAGATAGTTAAAAAAATCCAGGCAAAGCCAAAACGCAATAACAATATTTCAAAAGGGCTAGCACCCACATCAAGCAAAAGTTTACTTGCTACAAAGGTAAGACCCCAAAAAATAACCGCCAAGCTGGCGCACAAATGGGCCACAATTTGTTTATTCAAAACTTGCAATTCCTCCTTGCCAGAACTCCTATAACTTGATAGAGTTACTAGCAATTATCGTGCATAAGAGACAGGACTATTTGGAATTATCTAGTATAGACCTTTTTGCCCTCTAGTTACACGATAGGTTTCTTGGCATTCGACCAAAGGAGTTCTTATGGCGTATCAGCGTATCTTTGTCGCAATTGACGACTCACCTGCAACCGAACACGTTGTTGAAAAAGCTTTGGAAATTGCTGCAAAAAATTCTGCAGAACTCTATGTAGGACATGTAGTTAACACTGGTCCTATTGAAGCTGCGGGTAATTACCCACCTGATCTCTTACCTCAAATGAGAGAAGAGTTTGACGAGAAAATAGCAGCTTTAATTGAAAAAGCGCGCTCTTATGAAGGTGTTAAAGCCGTGCATTATAAGAGCGAGGTTGGACCTATTAGAGAAACCTTGCTAGAAAAACTTATTCAACCATGCAAGCCTGACTTGGTGGTTTGCGGTGCACGAGGTCTTTCACCCTTAAAATATGCACTCTTGGGTAGCATCTCCAACTTTATTGTTAAACACGCTGGCTGCGATGTTTTAGTAGTACGAGATATTCATTAAACCTCAAGCCCCAAGCCCTTAAGGACCTGGGGCTTTTACTTCTTGGGCTTCTTCTCTGAAAGGATTGAGCATGCAGCATATGCAGGAACTGCAAAAAGGAATACAAGCACGAGTTATTTGTGATTCAATAATTGCAGGTCAGCGCCTTACTACCTTTGAACTGCGCTTTCCTCGTTTTATCTTACCTGAGTTAAACACTCATCGTGTTTTTTCCAGAAACTCCGCTTCTTCACGAGCCCGCTCTATAACCAAAAGTTTTGCAGAAGTAATGCAAGATCCTTTTGTTCCCAATCCCTTTACCAAGAATAAAAAAGGCATGAGCGGAGCAGAGATTGACCCCTCTCAACAAGCTGCATGTGAAAAGGCTTGGCTTGCCAGTAGGGATATGGCCATGCTTTGTGCCCTTGACCTTTTGGTGGGAGAAGAAAAACGCCAAGATCTTATCGGCAATAATGCTCATGAATTTGCACGCATAACTGAGAGCTATAACATGGAAACTGATGAGCCTTCTGTGCACAAACAGCATGTAAACCGCCTACTTGAGCCCTTTATGTGGCACACTACCGTACTTAGCTCAACTGAGTGGGATAACTTTTTTGAGCTGCGCATTGCTCCAGATGCACAGCCTGAAATTTATGAGCTTGCTTGGAAGATGAAGGCTGCTTATGATGCCTCATCAGCTGAGCAGCGTCGTTTCCATCTTCCTTATATCACTTATCAAGAGGGCACAGATGAGCTTGCTTTTAGTATTAAGCATTCGGTTGCCTGCTGTGCCACTGTTTCTTATAAGGCTCCTGAAGAGCTCAAGAACCTTGAGGTAGCATCAAGAATCTTTGATTCAATGGCACAAGAAAAGCACTTATCACCCTTTGAACATGTTGCTTTTGAACCAGCTGCCTTAGAAGAGTTTTGCACTGCTCTTGGCTGGGACTTATCCAAGCTTGATATGAGCGCTATCAAAGAGCTTAATAGCCCTCTTTGGAGTGGTAATTTTAGACCTGGTCTGATTCAGTTAAGGAAAGTTTTAGAAAAGCTTAGCGATTAAAGGCCATTCCCACAATAACAATGATTAAGCCCACACAGGCAATAATACCGGGCACAGGATCATGTAAGAGCAGCACACCGCCCAAAAGCGTAAAGACGACCTCACCGGCAATAGTTGATTCGGTGATAGCCAGCGCTTTTGGGTTTTCCTTACTCATATCGGTGGCATGAAAAAAGAGTACTGTTGCAAGAACGCCCGATAAGATACCTACACTTGCTCCCTGCAACAATTGAGAAGTCCCCGGCAGTCCATGTTGATAATATGCAATAGCAGAGAGCGCAATCCATAAAGGCATGCTGCACAAGGTCATAGCATAGACACGCTCAATGGTAGAAAGCTTGTGGTCTAGAGCCATAAGTTTTCGGTTCCCCAGAGGATAGGCAAAGGCTGCAATACTTATAGTCACCACGGTAATAAGGGTGTCATGCAATGAAATTTCTACGATATTCTCGTAAACAATAAGAGCAACACCAAAAACAATAAGGCAGGCAATTATAAGAGCTCTCCTGGGAATATGCTTATGAAAAAGCGGCGTGAGTAAAACACCCATTACTATGGTTATTTGCCAAGCACCTACAACCAGCCACGAAGAACCAAAATCTGCTCCCAGGCACATAAAGAAATAAAAGATTCCAAAACCCACAAGTGACCAGATAAGCCATGGAAGCGGCTGTCTTTTTATCTCTTGGTGTACCTTACTTAAGCCACCTTGTATCATGACCAAAACAAAAAGACAGGGCAGCATAACAATGAAGCGCAGAGAGGCTGTCCACAAAAATGAACCGCCGCCCAGCTGCATACTTCTATTAAGGATAAAGGTAGATGAAAAAAACAGGGCTGACAACAAGCCCAAAGCAAAGGCTTTTTTATTCATTTAACTCATCTTTTTCTTCCGCAGGCACGCAGGGCATGCTCAACATATAGATCCTGAATGGCTGGACTTTCTCCCAGACCCTTTAATCTAAGCTCCACTTCATAACCTAAAGCCTCAAGTCTGGACTTCCATGAGTCTGGCTCATCTGAAGCCATATCATTTCTTGCATGTTCACCTGCAACCAGCAGCAAAGGGGCCAAGATGATTTTGGGCTTTCTTGCCCTCGACTGTGATATAAGATTCAGTTGTTCAATAATATCATCAAGTTCAGGATAGCCCTCTACAGTACCTATAAGCATCTGCTGTGGAAGAGCAAGACTTGCCTCATATTGAAGAGCTGCATATGCCGCATTCATGGGATGCTCTGAGCCATGCCCCATTAAGACCAGCAACTCATCATCTAGTATGGGGTAGATCTTCTGTAGAGCAGCTACCAGCTCCTTGTAATCTTTAGGGCGATATAAAAGAGGCTCAGCTATGCACAGCTCATCAAAATAGCGTTTATGCAGCTCTATTTGGCGGCACATTTTTTCATACTCATAGGCGGGAAGAATGTGACTTGAAACTATAAGCACGCGTCTATATCCCAAGGCTTGCAAGTCTTGTAAAGCTAAGTCTGGGTTGGGTGGGCAGGGCTCTTGTAGTCTTTGAAGTTTTGTGCGTATCATCTCAGAAGTGAAAGCGCTTACTATATGTAGATCCTTAAAAACTGCACCCATTTTGTGCTCAAGCGCATCTATAGAATTCTTTTTTACCTCTGGCATGCTTACACCAAAGCTCACCAAAAGAAGTGCATCAAAATGCTTTAACTCTGCCTTCATGTTCTTACCCACCACGTTTCTTGTCTTAAGGCTGCTGTGTGCCCCGGCTTCTTATCCGCCCGGCTTCTTATTGCCGCTGTTCTTTTGCAGTCATCTTGCTAAGACCGCCACAGATCTTGTATAGCCCCTGCTTTTAACTTTACCTATGCCCTTAAGATCTCAATAAACTAAAAAGTCCAAAGGAAGGAATGGCCATTATGACCCCTGCTAACAGTACGCCTGCTAGTACTGCAAGGCAAGCTTTTTTTGCCTCTAAATCAAGAATACTAGCAGCCAGAATTCCTGTCCACGCACCCGTTCCAGGAAGCGGTATGCCTACAAAGAGCATAAGTGCAATATAAATAGAATTGGATCCTTTAGAGAGCAATTTTTCTCCAGCTTTTTCACCTTTTTGTAAAAACCAAGTAAAAAAGCTGCTAAGACGCTTGTTTGATAACTGTGAGCCCCAAACAAGAACGCGACGTGCAAACAAATAAATAAAGGGCACAGGGAGCATATTACCTAAGACACAAACTATATAAGAGCTCAAGAGTGGCAAACCCATAGCCTGAGAAACGGGAATAGCTCCTCTTAGTTCAATAATAGGAAGCATAGATATAAAGAAAATCTTAATATATGACCACAACATCTTTGACCTTTCTGGAAACTGGCTATAAACAAAGGCAAGTTCTTCATCCTAGCAAAGGCTTATGCATGAAGCATGGTCTTAGTGTGGTCTTAGTCTTTCATCTTAAAACTATAAAGCCGACTTGCATTAAGCACCACAAGGACTGAGCCCACATTATGAACCAAAGCTCCTGTAACTGGACTCAGAAGCCCCATAACCGATAGCACTATAGCTACTACATTAATGCACATGGAAAGCACAATATTAAATTGAATAGTCCAAAAACAGCTTTTAGCCAGCTTAATCACATAGAGTAAATCTGTTAAGGCATCTTGCATAAAACAGATGCTTGCCGCATTACTAGCTACAGCAGAGGCCTTAGTTCCTGGAGCTATACTTACGTCTGCAGCCGATAAGGCCAAGCTATCATTAATGCCATCTCCCAGCATGCACAGCTTTTTTCCCTCTTGCTGCAAGCGCTGTACCAAAGCAAGCTTATCTTGTGGCCTGCATTCTGCATAGTAGTCTTCAATACCCAAGCGTTCGCTAAAGTGTCGCACGGCAGCCAGGCTATCCCCGCTCACAAGTTTCAAAGAAAAGCCTTCAGCTTTTAATTGTGCGATAAGATCAGGGCTTTCTGGGCGGCTTTTATCGCTCAGACTTAAGAGCGCAAACACCTGCTTATCAAGGGCAAATAAAACGCTTGCCTTCCCTTGATTTTGAAGCTTTCTAAGTTCAAAAATCTGACTGTCACTTAAGTGTATTCCTTCTTGCTCAAGTAAGGCCTGGTTACCCGCACAAGCTATATGCTGCTCTTTTTGACCTTCTATGGACAAGACTGCCTTTATGCCCCTGCCTGCTATAGACTCATAGTTCAAGAGAGCTAGCTGAGTGTCACTTCTTCTTTCTTGCAGCTTTTTGCTTACTGCTATAGCCTGTGCTAAGGGATGATCAGAGCAAGACTCTAGCTCATAGATCACATCATAGATAGTAAGCCCTTTATAGTTCTGAGAAAAGTTTTGCTCATCTACAAAGCTGATACAATCACATAGTTCAAGTTCACCCGTAGAAAGGGTCCCGGTTTTATCGAAAAGAATCTCATCTGTTGAAGCCAAAGCTTCCAATGCTTCTGCAGACTTTATGATAATTGAACGCTTGGAGGCATTTCCTATTGCGGCGATAACTGAGACTGGCGTTGCAAGGGCAAGGGCGCAGGGACAAAATACTACAAGAACCGTTATTGCTCGTGTAAGCGAGTCTAAAAGCGGCATACCTAAATATAAGCAAATAAGAAAAGCGCACACTGCAATGCCTAAGGCAATAGGAACTAAATACATTGCCCATTTATCAATAAGGCGCTGCATGGGAGCCTTGTTCTCATCGATCTCTTTCATGAGCCTAATAAGCGTCTCTAATGAAGAATCTTTGGCCCGTCTTAAGGCTCTTACTTTTAAGAGAGCCTGTTGATTAATGCTACCGCTATAAAGCTCATCTCCCACTGTTTTTTCCTGTGGTAGACTTTCTCCTGTCATCACGGATTGATCAAGGCAGCTTTGCCCCTCAATGACTACGGCATCTACAGCAACTCGCTCACCTGGAAAAATATACAACTCAGTGCCCGGCTCTATTTGAGAAACTTCAATTATGCTCTTTTCCTCATTAGCAAGATGAGCCTGCTGCGGCACAAGATCAATGAGCTCTTTAAGCCCTCTTTGAGCGCGTTTTACGGTCCACTCTTCCAAGAGGGCGCCAAGAGCCATAATGAAGGCTACCTCTCCTGCAGCAAAGAGCTCCCCTATAGCTAAGCAGGCAAACATTGCTATTACGATAAGTAAGGCCGATGAAATCCATCGCTTATATATCAAGCGGCTGAGGGCAAGATACAAAAGAGGGTAGCCGCATATGAGAACGGCAAGCCAGGCAGGGTCAAAGAAAGGCTCAAAAGAAATAAACCAAAAAAGAAGTGAAAGCACTAAGGATGCTCCTGCAATGACTAAAGCAAAGGGGCGCTCTAAAAACTGGGCTAAACGCTGCCACAAAGACGAACTCATATTAGTTACTCCTTCTTACTCCTCTTAAAATTTCTAGGAATGTATCTTGTTGCTGATGGCTATATTTGTGATTTGTACTTACTAGCTTTAAGTCTTGCAGCTTATGAGTTCTTATTAAAGATACAAAAACTTACAATTGTTAGATAAATAACATTTGTTATTATTTGTATATCTTGAGCTATTTAATTTAACGCTCTGCCAACAAGAAGAGAGAAAGCCTGTATTAAATATGAAAGCCAAAGAAGACCCCCGAATTTCTCGCAGCAAGATGGCTATTTTTCAAGCCTTCACCAAGCTGTCACAAGAAAAAAGCTTTGAGCGCATTACCGTTAGCGAATTATGTAAGAAAGCTGGACTTGCCCGCATTACCTTCTACAAGCATTTTGAAACTAAAGAACAGTTAATAGATGCGCTTTGTGAAGAACTCTTTGCCCATGCACTTGAGCCCTTGGAGGTAGATAAACACTTAGGCTTACAAGAAATTGCCAGCCACCTCTTATGGCATCTCAAAGAAAATACCTACAACCTGCAAAGTCTTTTTAAAAATGAGCAAGGTCAGCTTTTTGCGCTGCGCTTTTCTCGGCACTTTATTCACTATTGCAAGACGCATAAGACTGAGTTTTTTGGACAAAAACCCCAAGGTCTTACTCCCTCAGCCCCATCAGCTCCAGCAGCCCTATCAGCTCCAGCGGCCCCATCGCCTGCTCCGGGCTCAAGCTTCTTAGATAATGAGGCCTTTTTAGAAGAACTTGCAGCCGCACAATTTATGGCTTGTCTTTTGTACTGGAAAAAAGATAAATTTGCCGCCCATCCAGATGATGTTGCCAAAAGCTTTATATATCTCATGAATTTCTTAGCAAATGAACAATAAATTTAGCTTATGCTTTTCTTAAAAACTCAAATAAAGCTACAATCACTTATGCTGTCGCTGTCCCCTACTCTAAGAAAGTTGATTCACTAAGGTATGAAACGATTATTCAGCACCAAACAAAGTCTTTTGCTTTTTGGACTCTGGCTTGCATTTTTGGTGAGCTTTATTACACGACTCTCCTGGTCTTCCATTATGCCTGTGGCAAACGAAGCCTTAGGCTTAAGCCCACAAGAAGGAGCAAAGTTCATAACCGCCTTTTACTTGGGTTATGCACTCACCGTTCTACCTGGCGGCATGCTTGCTGATAAATTTGGCTACAAAAAAGTCTTAAGCGCAAGTTTAGTTGGTCTTGCTATCTTTAGCGCTCTTATGTCTTTGGCGCAAGGATTTACCAGTGGCTTTCTTATGAGATTTTTACTGGGTGTAGCAGCAGGCCCCATTCAATCATCTTGTTTGAGCGCAATCTCAGACAAGTTTGCCAGCCATCAACGAGGCACGGCAACCGGTATTTTTATGACGAGTTCATCTTTAGGTATTTCTGTAGTAAACCTTTATGCTCCCAGTCTAAGTGTGCATTATGGCTGGCAATCCGTCTTTTTATTTACCGCCCTTATACCTCTACTCATCCTTCTTATTTGCATTCTTGCTTTTAATCTAAGTGCCGATAAGCTCAATGCCGATAAAAACGTAGCAGCTAGTGTAGGCACGTTGAAAATGCAAGATAGTACAAACAGCTCTGTGACTAAGACAGAAGCCGGACCTGATCTTCAATCTGCACGCAGTCAAAGTGCGGCAGCAAACGCACAGTTATCAATACTTGAAAAACTCAAATGTATTGCCAGCAATAAAGACATCCTGCTTTTAGCTGCAGCTGGACTTTTTGCCACGGGCACTACTTGGGGTGTTACAACCTGGACTAACCAATTTATGGTCAAGCAGGTCGGCATCAGCCCTGTTGAGGCAGGTTCAATTATGGTTATTTATGGCCTCTGTGCCTTTTTTGCTAAGCCCCTTATCGGCTTTATCTCTGATAAGCTATCCATGCCAAAAAATAGGCTTGCAGCACTTGCCCTTTTTGTCTTGGCGCCTGTACTCATTATTTTTGCAAAAAGCAACAGCCTTGCCCTGCTGCAAATTACAGCTCCGCTCTTAGGTGTTGCAGCATTTATGTACAGCCCTCTTACCAATGCGCTATCTATCCATCTTGCGCCCGAAGGTATGAAGGCTACTTCTGCTGGCTTTGTAAATCTCTTTAATCAAATTGGATCTCTTAGCGCGCCCTTGATCTTGGGTCAGGTGTATACCAGTACACAAAGTTATTCAAGTTCACTTATGATCATTGCAATCTGCCCCATTATTGCTGCCATATTTCTTTTGTTTATCTCTAAGAAAAAAGCTAGCAATTAAACTAAGAACACAGAACAAAAAGGGCGAAGGCGTGAGCTCACTTTCGCCCTAAGTGTAAACAATTCACAGTAAGAACATATCTAAAAATTCTAAACACTATATTTTACCTGCTGCTTTATAAAAGCAATATTCACTTTTTAAGAAAATGTAAACTAGCTCTAATTAAAATGATTTTTTGGATATAAGTATGATATAGTCATGAGCAGGGAAGGTAGACTGAAGAAACTTTTCTACCTTTAAGGTTCATTTTAAGGAGGCTCAATGAGCAAGAAGTCATATCTTTTTGCAGTTAGCTTATGCTTAGCTGCCACCATGGGTTTATATGGTTGTTCTGGACAGAGTGCAGAAAAGCCAGCAGAAAAGCCCGCCGCAAATGCAGCTGCAGATAAGCAGGAAACTCAAAAAGAAGAACAGAAAAAGACTCAAGAAGTGTCTCTTTCTGAGTGGAATGGCAGCTGGAATAACATTGTAAATTACCTTGATGATCCAGAGCTTGCTGCTTCATTTGAAGAGGTAGGCAAGCGTGAGAACATCTCAGGCGATGAGGCAAAGGCTAAACTCAAAGAAAGACGCAAGTTTGAGTACGGTGCTCTTAAGGTTGAGGGCAACAAAATGAGCTTCTTTGATAACTTTGAGGACAAGGGTGGCAAACTTATTGGTACCGGTGAGTACAAATTTGTTAAGTCCGAGAAGGTAAAGCACGGCAATCATGATCTTGAGTTTGATCTCTTTGAGGCAACAAATGCTGACGCTCCTCAAAAGTTTATTGCTCTTATGCCCATCCACGGTGAGGAGTCATTAACTCACTTCCATATGCGCTACGGTTCAGATGCAGACAAGCTTCTTGATCCTGAATCAAAATGGTTCCCTGCATTGGTAAAGACTACCACCACCATGGATCAACTTAAGGACGAGATTACCGAGTAAGCAACTTGGTATCCTTAAACCAATCCTTACAGTTAAGCGTTTTTGGATAGTTTGATATTTCAAAACCCAAAAACACTTGCTAAACTTTTAGAGGGCTACCAGCTAAAGATTAAGGGCAGGTAGCCCTCCAGCATATCTTCTACAGAATTTTGGAGGTTAATAGAGGTGAAACAACTACAAGCTAGATCGTCAATAAGCAGACGCTCTTTTATCGGAGCAGGCCTAAGCCTTTGTGCGGCCGGTCTTATCGGCACAAGCGGCTGTACAAAGTCTGATTCGCAGGGCGATAAACCGCTGATTTACACCTCCTTTTTCCCTATTCAAAATCTTGTTGAAGATATAGCTGGGGACAGTGTTGAAGTGCGCCAATTCATGGCCCCTGGAAAAGATCCTCACCTGTGGGAGCCCACGCCTAAGGCCATGAAGGAGCTCGCTAAAGCTGAGCTTCTCATTGTTAACGGCGCTAATATGGAGCGTTGGCTGGATCAGGTTAAAGATGCCCTTCCCCATCTTGAGGTATTGACCTTATCTGACAGCGTTGAGCTTATTACCTATAAGGGAGCTGCCGCAGAAGGTGACTTTCAGTACTTAGCCAAGCTACCCGAAGGCATCACAGAGCTTGGCATTGAGTTTGGACATACTCATGAGGATATCATGCGTGTCTGCTTCTTTAACAATACAGAAAACCTCAAAGATCAGGCACTTATTAACGCCTGCAAAAAAGCGATGGAGCAAAAAGGCAGCGTTGTAGGGCAGCGTACCACTACTTCTGTTGCCGATAAGACCGTCTACGGTATTGAGATGGGGCATGAATCAGGTCATGTGGACTTTGTCTTACCTGAGGCAGGAAACTGGTACTTTATATCCGACCGCGTTTCAGAGCAGCTCTTACCCTATGATTTGGTTGATATGAAAAACGAGCTGCTTCAAGAAGAAGTAATTATGGATACCTCATCTTCAGGCCTTGATAAGATCACCTATGACCCACACTCTTGGCTGTCGCTACAAAACGCAAAACGCTATTGCGCCACCATCCATGATGAGCTTATTAAACGCTATCCTGACAATGAGCGCAGCTACAGAAAAAACAAACTACAAGTTGTGGATGCCTTGACTGATCTTGGTACTGAATACTCTGAGAAGTTTAAAAACACGCGCATCAAGGCCTTTGTAACCGCACACTATGCTTTTGAGTATCTGTCTCAGGAGTTTGGCTTACAGCAGTTCCCCTTACAAGGTCTTACCTCTATGGAAGCTCCCAGCTTAAAGACTATTAGAAAAGCTGTAGATTTTTGCAAGTATCACGGCATTAATACCATCTTTTATGAGTATGGCACCGAGACTAAAAATGCTCAGGTATTAGCTTCAGAGCTGGGAGGTCAAACAGCGCCTTTAGCATCTATGGAATATGCAAGCAAAGACAATACTGATATGCCCGATGGTTATCTTGGCTACATGAAGATGAACCTAGAAAATCTGTATCAGTCCATGCTTTAAGGGATAAAAAGACGCAAAACTGCAGATCTATAAGCAGCTTGCAGTTTGCTTAAGCAGATAGATCTATTATGTTATTCAAGGTTTTACAGTTCTTGCAAATATCTCTGAGGCTTATAGCCTCCTTACCTATTTGCAAGCTTCAAAAGATATAAGAAAGTTAGGTGAGCATGAGTGCAATATCTTTAGATAAACTCTCTTTTGGCTACACCTCTGAGCTTGTCTTACAAGATGTAAGCCTAGAGGTTAAGCAAGGTGAGTTTGTCTGCCTTGTTGGCGGTAACGGCGCTGGCAAATCAACACTGCTTAAACTTATTTTGGGTGAGCTTAAGCCCAAAAGCGGTGAAGTTAAATTGCTTGGTACGCCCTTATCGGAAATTAAAAGCTTTAAAGAAATAGGGTATGTTCCCCAGGTAAATGTGGTAAATAAGATATCTTTTCCCATTACCTGTAGAGAGCTTGTAGTCCTTAATTTATATGAGGATTTTGGACCAGTTAAAATTCCTCGCAAGCGCCACTATGAACGTGCCGAAGAGCAACTTAGAGAAATGGGTCTGGGTGCTTATATCAAAACGCCATTTAATGAGCTTTCAGGCGGCCTACAGCAGCGCACTATGATTTCTAGAGCTCTTATTAACAAACCTAAACTCTTGATTCTAGATGAGCCCACAGCAGGAGTTGACCCTAAGAGCAAAGATCTCTTCTTTGAACTTCTACATGAGCTCAAAACCAAGCACAATATTACCGTGCTTTTGGTAACTCACGAGATTGAACTTGTTAAAGAGCATGTAGAGCTCGATAAGATCTATCGCATTGAGAATGGAGGGCTTGTTCATGCTTGAGTTTGATTTTATGCGCCGCACCCTTATGGTGGGCTTTATGCTATCTATTGCTGTACCTCTTATTGGTATCATTATGGTTAATCGCCGCACCTCAATGGTTGGAGATGCGCTGAGCCACACCTCTTTGGCTGGTGTTGGATTGGGTCTTATCATGGGCTTTAGCCCCGTTATTGGCGCTATTTTGGTATGTATTGTTTCAGCCTTTTCTATTGAAGGTATTAGAAAGCGCTTTCCCCAATATGGCGATATGGCCGTTGCGGTAATTATGAGTGCCGGTCTGGGTTTAGCAGTTATTCTAAGCGACCTAGCTCCTGGTGGTAACTCCTTTGAGGCCTACCTATTTGGTTCAATTTCAGCAGTAAGCAATGTTGATGTGGTGGGTACCTTCATTGTCTTTTTAGCCGTTATAGCTGCAAGTGTAATTTGCTATGGCGGTCTGCTAGATCTGGTTATCGATCATAACTTAGCCCGTTTGGCAGGCGTAAAAACCAAGCTTGTAAACGGTGTCTTTACCCTGCTTACTGCAATTACTGTTGCTCTTGCTTGCAAGGTAGTAGGAGCTTTGTTAGTTGCATCACTTATAGTACTCCCTGTTGCAAGCTCTCTTATAGTGGCGCGCAGCTACAAGCAGGCATTTATGATTTCCATTGTCCTGGGCATTATTTACACCATGCTTGGAATTACAGTAAGCTACTACCTAGATGTTAGACCTGGTGGTGCTATTGTTATAAATGCCGTAATTGGTATGCTACTCTTCTTGCTCTATGCTAAGTTTAGAAAGATTAGCAACAAGCTTCCAGAGAGCCTCTAAGCCTTAAGCCCAGGCTTTCCATTAGATATAAGCTAAGGTAGGCTTACAGATGGCTTATGGGTAGCTTATAAAGCAAAGATCAACGCAAAAGAAATCCCTTGGTTTCAGATGAGACCAAGGGATTTTTCTTAGGAATTGTTTTGAGTTTATTACACTAAAAGAGCCTAAACTCTATTTAAGGCCTATTTAACAAACTCCTCAACATCTTTAAGCATGATGTCAAATGCGGTGAGTCCACCTTCTGCAGTGTACCAAATTGCTGGATGTGAGAAGATAACTACCTTTTGGTTCTTAGCAGCATTGGTGCTGTTTACCAACTCATTATCCAGGATTTCTTTAGCAAGCTTTGCGCCCTTTGCGTTGATAGCTGCATCTCTATCAAGAACAAAGATCCACTCAGGATTAAGCTTAGCCAAGGTCTCAAATGAAGACTCATTACCGTGAGTTGAGGTAACCTGTCCATCAGCAAGATTCTTGAAACCTACTTCATTGCTTACCAATGAGCAGCGACCATCCTTACCAAGGATGTTGAAAGAACCAGAGGTGCAAAGACCCACAACGGCACTTGCGCCATTAGCCTTACTCTTAAGAGCATCAATACGCTTTTGGAAGTCAGCCATTTTTGCCTCAACTACATCATCTGCATCAAACATGCTTTCAATAGTCTTGGCGTTTTCTTTGGTTGACTCAAGTACACCCTTGCTGCTGTCGACAGCAAGATATACTACAGGAGCAATCTTAGAAAGCTCATCATATTTTTTAGCAAGACGACCACCAATGAAAATAACATCGGGCTGGGCAGCCATCAAAGCTTCCATGTCTGGCTCTTTGATAGTACCAACATTGGCTACCTTGCTGGTATCCATATATTTTTGAAGGTAGTCGATTTTGGTTTGTGCACTTGCTACAACCTTATCGCCCTTACCAATGTTGTCGATAATATCAAGAGATGCAAGATCAAGAACAGCAATGCGCTGTGGCTCATAAGGAACCTCAAGATCTACAAGCTCTTTAGCGCCATTAAGGCTCTTAATGGTCACCTTAGAGGGCTTTTGAGCATCAGTAGAGCTCTGTGCCTTATCGTCTGCAGGAGCAGTCTGCTGAGACTGAGCAGAGCAGCCTACAAGAGCAAGCATGCATGCAACAATGCATGACATAACAAGGACGAGAAAACCTTTCTTCATAACGATCCTTTCTCTTCTTCGTCCAATGAATGACCTAGTAATACAAAGACAGCGGTTTGCCTGCCACTTCAATAACCTCAAAATCAACCTTGTAGATCTTTTTTAAGGTATCAGCCTGAATGACTTTTGAAACCTCGTCAAAGGCTGCAACTTCTCCATCAAGAAAAGCGCAGATATAATCGGAATAAAAGGCTGCATAATTGATTTCATGCAGCACTAAAATAACGGTCTTACCCAGCTCATCACAGAGCCTGCGAACCATTTTCATCATGTTTGAAGCATGGTAAATATCCAAGTTATTAGTGGGCTCATCTAAGAGCACATAATCTGTATCCTGGGCAATTACCATTGCAATATAAGCACGCTGACGCTGACCGCCTGAAAGCTCATCTATAAAGCGATCTTCAAATTCTTCGAGTTCCATATATGCAAGAGCTTGGTTAATAATCTTTACGTCTTCAGCAGTAAGATGTGAACCAGAATAAGGAAAGCGACCAAAACTGACCAGCTCTCTTACCGTAAGCTTCATTTGCACATTGTTTGTCTGTGTTAGAATGGCAAGCCTTTTAGAGAGCTCCTTGCTCTTCCAGTCCTTAAGGTCTTTTCCCTCAAAGATGATCTCTCCCTCGTCAGAAGAGATAAGCCTAGAAATCATGCCCATAACCGTTGATTTACCAGCTCCATTAGGACCGATAAAAGAGGTAATTTTGCCTTTGGGAATTTCCAAGCTGACTGATTTTGTGACGGTCTTATCGCCATAACGCTTAGTTAGATTTTTGATTTGCATAGCTCTCTCCTCTTATCTACTCTGGGTCTGTGGGCCAGACTTCAGTAAGAGATACAAGAAGTAAAGGCCACCAAAAACGGTAATAAATACAGAAACGGGGATGGCGTAAATAAAGACATGCTCTACAATAAGTTGGCCTGCCACCAGCACTATCATGCCAAAGAGAACAGAGCCCAAAATGAGCTGACTATGCTTATAGGTCTTAAGAAGCTGCCTAGAGAGATTGGCTAAGATAAGGCCTAAAAATGAAATGGGACCAACCATGGCAGTTGCAATAGCTATACAGAGCACCACACCCAAGAGCAAGGCTCTAATGGTCTTATCGTAATCTACTCCCAAGTTGATGGCTGGATCCTTGCCCAAGGTTATTACATCAAGCAAGGCGAGCTGCCTGCGTAACAAAAAGACAACACAGATCAGGAATACCGCACCGCTAAGAAGGATTTTAGAATTTACATTAGAAAAGCTAGCAACCAAGGTTGCCAAGAGTGAGTCGTACTCATTGGGATCCATAACTCGAGTAAGCGTATTTTGAATAGAACCAAAGAGGCTGGTTAAAACTGTACCAATAAGTAAGACATATAAGACGTTATAATTGGTCTTTTTAAACAAATAGCTGTAAACAAAGGTTGCAAGTACTGCCATGATCACAAGGTCAACCATAAAAGCATAATTTGCATTTACCACAAGTATAGAGCTTGAGCCCAAGACAAAGTACACCGCCGTATGTATAAGGGTATACATTGAATTCATGCCCAGCAGACAGGGGGTAACAATATTGTTCTTAATGATGGACTGAAACACAATGGTTGCCCCACCAATGGCACATGCTGCAATAAGCATGGCGATAAGGCGCGGAGCACGCAAGCTTAAGGCATAATTCATAAGCATGCTATTAGAAAAATTAAGATCAACTAGCAGATAGGCTGCAATTGCCACCAGGCTTAAGACGCACATAATGCTAATGCGACGAATATTTCTATAATAAACGGCTGTTTTATATGCTGCTAAAGGTCGCTCTTCTTGCTTTTTTGTCCCTAAAAAGCCGGAACTACCAGCAGCTCTTTTATCTAATGCAGCTTCTGATTTAAGCATGAGCCTTTCCCTCCTCTAGCTTATTTCTACGGCCAAGTTTAATTGCTGTCCTTCCATGTTTAAGCCTATACATAAGCATGGCGATAAAGACTACCGAACCAAATATGCCTACGATAAGATCTATGGGCAGCTCATAAGGGAAGATGACTATGCGTGCGATAAGGTCGCACACCAGCACAAAAAGTGCTCCAAAAAGACCAACATCAACAAGCGTTCCTCTGATTTTATCGCCCTTAAACATAGCCACAATGTTGGGGACGATAAGTCCAATATATGAGATGGAGCCCACTACCACCACTACAGAAGCGGTTATCATTGCTGCAATGGTAAGACCGCCAAATAAAACTAGGTTGTAATTAACTCCCAAATTTTTTGAGAAGTCACGTCCCATACCCACAATATTGAAGTGATTTGAAAAGATGTAAGCCAAGATAACCAAGGGAACTGCCAGATATACAAGCTCATAGCGTCCTCTTACTACCAGAGAAAAATGACCTACGAGCCAGGTAGAAAGTGCCTGATTCATCTCAAATTGAAAGGCTATAAAGCTGGTAATACCGCCTATAACGTTGCCAAACATGATTCCTACCAAAGGAACCATTACCACATCTTTAAATTGCATACGCTGAATAAACCACACAAAGATCCAGGTGCCTAAAATTGCAGTACAAAAGGCAAAGGCAGCCCTAGACCAAATGGTAGAGGCTGGCATAAAAACTAAGGCCAAAAGAATGCCCAATTGGGCAGAAGAAATAGTTGCTCCAGTTGTTGGAGATACAAACTTATTCATGCAGAGCTGCTGCATAATAAGACCTGCAATACTCATTCCAACACCAGTGCAGATAATGGCTAGAAGACGTGGAAAACGTGAAATCAATAACACTTCTAAGCCACTTAAACCTTGCTCTGTTTGAGTAGTGTCAAGGTCAAGAGCCCCCACAAAAAGAGAGCCAAAAGATACCAGCGCTAATAAAATAGCAAGCACAATGGTAGATCTACTGAGCTTAATATGATCACCCCTCTTCACGCGCCAAGCTCCCCAGATCCATAAGATGAACGCTTATCAGTCCCCTTTAGCCTTTTGTTGCCCTGTACTTTTACAAGCCTGCACTCTTGCAGCCTTGTACATACTTCTTGCACTCTTGGCACAAGATGGGCACAAAAGCTTATGACTTTTGCGTAAAGAATAGCTCAGTTTTTTAAACCCCTTATTTAAAAGTGAGTCTAAAGGTAGAGCCCTATCCTATCTATTCACATGCTCATGATGCTTGTGATGGTTGGGAAAGCTTGGTGATGTCTAGCTTCTTTTTGAACTATAACAGAAAATATGTTAATGTCTAGCGACTTACTTTGTTTTTGCAATTCTCAACACTTAAGCGGTCAATATTGCTATAAAAATTAGCACATTATGGCTGATTACTGCTTTTACTGGTTTATAGCCTCTAATGTGGTTACAAAGATATGAAAACGAGGATACAAAAAAGAAAGACCCAAGAGCTTTGAGCCTTGGGTCTTTTCCTCACTTATGAGCTATACATGCATTAGTTTTTGATTATTTTAACCAACCAATATTCTCTGGAGTGGTGGTTGAAAGACCACGAGAACCCATGTTAGCAAGACCTTCCTTCATGATGGTTCTTGCAGGGGCTACTGAACCAGGCATAATACCGTAGAGCTTAAATGCCTCTACCTCAAGCTTGTTAGCAGCAGCAATCTGGTCTTTAGCGTTAGGGATCTTAGCGAGTTCTTCAATCTTCTTGTCGAACTCTTCAGTACCGGTGCTTGAGAGGTTGAGACCAGAATCAGAACCGTAGATCTGGTTGAAGTATGCTACACCAAATGGATCGCTTGATCTAAATCCAAGAGACATAATGTCAAATTGACGCTTGGTATAAACGTTTGAGAACTCCTTGGAAGGATACTCAACAATGTTGATTTGGATACCAGCATCTTTGCACATTTGCTGATATGCAAGATAGCCAGCCTTGATGGTTTGACTGTCGCCAAAGAGAGGCCAGTCAAGCTCAAGACGCTTGCCATCTTTTACGCGGATGCCATCTTCGCCAGGAACCCAGCCTGCCTCATCAAGAAGCTTCTTTGCACCCTCTGGATCAAACTCAACAGCCTTGGAGAAGTTATCCTCATAACCCTCTTGGTTGTTGAAGAGAACAAATGAGCCAGCGCGAGGTGCATCGTAATCAAGACCATTATAGGCAATCTTAGCAAGCTGATCACGATCACGAACTTGGAAGAGAGCTTTACGTACGCGTGGGTCAGAAAGAACCTCTGACTTTGAGTTGAGCATGAATACTGAGCTTGAGTTATCAGATGCAGTATATACCTTCATGCCAGGAATATCCTTAACAGCATCAAAGCGCTCTTTGGTAGTTACACCACCAGCTGACTTGTTGTCAATACCGTCAATCTCACCATTCTTAAGAGCGTTGAGCTGAGCGGTATGTTCCATTTGTACGTAGGTAATCTTGTCAAGCTTAGCAGGTTTACCCCACCACTTGTCATTACGTACAAAGCTAATGCGATGTGCATTTGCATCATAGTTCTCTACGATGAATGGGCCAGCACCAAGATCGTTGTTGAAGGTCTTGAGGTAGCCGCTCTTATAGAACTCAGGATCAACAAGCTTTGGATGAGCAATGTTGTTGAAGAGACCATAGTACCATACGTATATCTTATCGAAGGTAACTACAGCTTGCTTATCGTTTTCACCAGCAGTTACACTTACGATATCCTGGTAACCATCAGTTGAGTTTGGAGCATAGTCCTGGGTTTGACCATTGTTGATCTTCCAGGTAGCCTCAAATGCTCTCCAGTCAATTGGAGTGCCATCATTAAAGCTAGCCTTCTCATTGATGGTGTAGGTTACAACGGTCTTACCATCCTTTTCCTCTTCCTTTACATTGGTAATGTAATCAGGATTTGGAACTGGATTAAAATCATCATCAAAGGTTACAAGAACTGGGTTGTAGAGCTCCCACAAAACGCGAGAGTAAGCACTTGCATCCTGGTGATGTACATTACCCTGCTCAGCAATCTCAGTAATAGGAAGGGTGAGAGTACCGCCATCCTTGAGTTCATCATAACTAGCGTGAGTATAATCTACAGCCTTGATGTTTGAATCAAGAGCGGTAGAGCTTTTTGAAGCAGAAGGAGCAGAGCTTGCATTATCTGAGCTTTGTCCTCCCTGGCCAGCACAACCAGCAAGTGAAAGTCCCAAAAGGGATACACAAGCAAGCATGCTGAACTTTTTGATTGAATTTTTCATAAGTCTCCTACTCGCATGTCAGTTCTAACTAAAGAAACATGTATAGCAGTGATCGGCCTCACCTGCCTCTCTCAGTGGTGGCCTTTGACTATCGCAGAGCTTTTTATCGCTCTCGATAAGCGTTTTATAAAGAGGACAGCGGTTTCTAAATGGACAACCTGCCTCTTTTTCTGTAGGTGAGGGTAAGTCACCTTCAAGAATAATACGCTGACGCCTTGCTTCTTCATCAGGGTCAGGTACAGGAATAGCTGATAAGAGTGCTTGGGTATAGGGGTGACGAGGGTTTTCAAAGATTGCATCTGTGTCACCCTTTTCTACAAAGCTGCCCAGATACATTACAGCAATTCTATCAGAAACATGTCTGATTACCGATAAATCATGAGCAACTAATATATATGAGATACCCAATTTAAGCTTTAATTCATCCAAGAGGTTAATCATGCCTGCCTGAATGGATACATCCAAAGCTGAAACTGGCTCATCTAAAACAATAACCTTGGGGTTAGTTGCAAGCGCACGAGCAAGACCAATGCGCTGACGCTGTCCTCCAGAGAAGTGAGATGGGAAGCGATCTGCCTGGGTTGGGTCTAGTCCCACCAAAGCCATGAGCTCCTTAACGCGCGCATTTGCATCGACCTTATCGCCAAAAGCACGCAAAGGCTCAGTAATAATTTCTCTTACCGTCATGCGTGGGTCAAGAGCACCCATGGGGTCTTGGAATACCATCTGGATGTCGCGCCTCATTTCTCTGCGCTCACGACGGCTTACCTTTGAGGCATCTTTTCCACCAAGAATAATGGTGCCTTCTGTTGCATCCTCTGCAAGACCCATAATTTCAAGTAAGGTAGTGGTCTTACCGCAACCAGATTCACCTACAATAGCAAAGCACTCACCTTCGCGCAGCTCAAAGCTTAGTCCATTAACGGCATAAACTGAACCCACACGGCGCTTTAAGAACGAGCCCTTCATAAGGGGGAAGGTCTTAGTAAGATCTTGTACCTCTAGGACTTTTTCTCTTTGATCGCGCGTCCTATCTTTTAAGACGTCTTCGGGCAATGCTGGAGGAATAAAGAGGTCTTTTCCTTCAATTTGCCTGTGCTTAATTTCATCAGATCTAAGGCAAGCTGCCTCGTGATAATGACAGCCTTCAAGCTCGCAACTAACTTTTCTTAGCTCTGGAACTGCCTTATGGCACTCGGGCGTAGCAATGGGGCAACGGGGTGCAAAGGCACAAGCTTTGGGAAGATTGGTAAGAATGGGAGGATTTCCCTCAATTGGGGTAAGTGCCTCTGTTTTTCTTACATCAACACGCGGAATTGAGCTTAAGAGACCAATGGTATAAGGCATACGTGGCTCTTTGAACAGCTCCCTAATAGGGGCTTTTTCAACTGGTCTGCCCGCATACATTACCATGACCTCATCAGCAACATTAGCTACAACACCCATGTCATGAGTAATCATGATAACTGCAGCGCCTGTCTCTTTTTGAGCTTTTTTGATAACCTCTAAGATCTGCGCCTGAATGGTTACATCAAGAGCGGTTGTGGGTTCATCGCAAATAAGCACACGCGGATTGTTTGCTATTGCCTGAGCGATAACTACGCGCTGCCTCATACCGCCTGAGAATTCATGGGGAAAAGACTTTACTCTTACCTTTGGATTGGGAATACCAACAATGTCCAAAAGCTCAACAGCACGTTCATAAGCCTCTTTCTTGCTCATCTTTTGATGTGTAAGCAAGGCCTCTACAATTTGATCTCCCACCGTATACACTGGAGTTAGTGCAGACAAGGGGTCTTGAAAGATCATCGCAATATCTTTACCTCGATGCTTAGAAAGCTCTGCATCAGAAAGATTAAGCAGCTCTTTACCATTAAGCTTAATTGAGCCTTCTACACGGGCATAATCTGCCAAAAGACCCAGGATAGCAAGAGAGGTTACTGACTTTCCGGAACCAGACTCACCAACAATACCCAGGCTTTCACCTGGATAGAGCTTAAAGCTCACACCGTTTACGGCTTCTACAATACCTGCTTCAGAGGGAAAGCTTACTTTGAGATCTTTAACCTCTAAAATTGGGGTTCCTTTTGGATGTTGAATCTGCTGCATTATGCCTTACCTCCCGCTGCTGAGTTTGGATCAAGGGCGTCTCTCAAACCATCAGAGATAAGCGCCATAGAAACAGTTAGAAGCGTTAAAACGCCCGCTGGGAAGTAGAACAGCCATGGAGATGAATATAAAACCGAAGCTCCACCTTGTAAAAGAGTACCTAAAGAAACGTCAGGTATCTTAACACCAAGACCCAAAAAGCTCAGGCCTGTCTCTGACATAACAGTAGAAACTACACCCAAAGTTAAGTTAACAATGAGCAAAGAGCCAATATTTGGAATGATGTGGCGTGCAATGATGTTGGCGCTTGATACACCCATAAAGCGTGCAGCTTTTACATACTCGCGCTCACGAATAGACATAGCCAAAGACCAGATAACACGTGAATAATACATCCATCCAAAGGCGATAAGGGCGAGGATTAAGATTTTCCAATCACCACCGGTATGTGAAACCACCAAAGCCAAAATCAAGAAAGAAGGGATGATAAGGAGGAAGTGGATAATTCCCAACATCACTTTTTCTACCCTGCCGCCAAAATATGCAGCAGCTGAACCAATAAAGGCTGAAATAATAGTGGTTGCAAATGATACACACAAGGCAATGGTAAGAGAGCGGCCCAAACCATGAAGAATTTGAGCTAAGAGATCTGCACCCGCCTCATTGGTGCCAAAGGGATGCTCTGCACTAGGTGGCTGAGAAAGCGCCATGAAGTCCAGCTCATTCCACTCATACTTAGTGAGATAGGGACCTACAATGGCTGCAATTATCAAAAAGAGGAGCACCAAAAGCCCTAAAACTGCTGGTTTATTTCTCATGAAGCGGCGCACATAGAGTTTAGATTTTGAAATGCCCTTCTCGGCCTCCATGTCCCCGCGCATAGGATCTGGTTGAATTTCTGGATCATCATTGGGAAGCATAGATGCTTGCCTGTCCATTTTTGCTACAGAAGACTGATCTGCAGGAGTAGCAGTAAAACTTGGCTCAAAATCTGAACCGGACATATTTGAATTATATTTGCTCATTAGTTCACCCTCACTCTTGGATCTAAGAAGACCACAATGAGGTCAGCTAAGATAGCGCCAATAGCGGTCATAACAGCACCAAAGGCTGCAACGGCAACAACGCCATGAATATCATTTTTTGCTAAGGTCTGCATAAAATATTCGCCCATACCATGCCATACAAAGATGGTCTCAGTAAGGATGGCACCAGTAAAGATTGCAGGGAGTGAAAATGCAACAGAGGTTGCAACAGGAATAAGTGAGGTTCTTAAGGCATGTCTTCTAATGGCTTGAGCACGAGTTAGACCCTTGGCACGCGCAGTAAGCACATACTGGGCGCCAATATTATCAAGAAGAAGCGTGCGCTGCATAAAGTAATAAGATGCATAAGAAATAATTACCAATGAAATGGTAGGTAAGATAAGATGCTGTCCTAAATCTATGAGGCGAGCACCAAAGTTTTCTATAGTTGGATCTCCCGCTCCCGTTACATAAAAGATTCTCTTGCCCACCTTTTGGTTAATGGTGATAGCGCCCCATACAACTACCAAAGAAGCAACTACAATGTGAGTATTAAGAGCAATGATAGAAATTCCCTGAGTAACACGGTCACGTAGTCCATACTGACGTGAGGCTGCAAAAACACCAAGGCCAACACCAAGTAAAATAGCAATGATGGTAGCACCTAAGAGCAGCTCAGCACTTACCCAGATTCTATAACCAATCTCAGTTGTTACTGGTGATCCCAAAGGAGAAGTTCCCCAGTCCCACCTCGTTACAATAGTAGTGAGCCAGTTCCACCAACGCTCAAAAATAGGCACAGACTGATCAAGATTTAAGGGACGAAGGGTTGCTGCAATTTGCTCAGGAGGAATTGGCGGGCGCCGCCCAACGTATAGTGACTTGGGATCCAAAAAGAAATTTGCCAAGAAATAAGTAATATTTACAGCCAAGAAAATCATGACTATCCAGCCAATGATTTTCTTTACTAGGTAACGCGCCATTAAGGGCTCCCTCCGCTTCCCTGAAGCTCTCCCACATCTAAAAGAGTAAACCTTATATAAATTCACTATTTTACTAAGTTTGACGCATAATTGCCACAGAATTTCCTATGCGTGTAAAAAACACAGATAAACGGCCTTGTGTTTAAGCTTAAAAATAAGACACCCTTAGACATATCGCCCAAAAGTGTCTTATATCCCTGTCTCTTATGATATGCTCTTAGAGCCGTCTTTATCCTTATAAGATAGCCTTATAAAATAGTCTTATAGCTAGGCATATAAGATAGCCCTACAGCTTAGACCTACAACTTAGGCATATAGCTTAGCTATAAAAGCTCTTACAATTCTACAAGGCTTACAGATCATCAACCAAAGCTGAGCTCTTGGCATAAGCAGTTGAGCGTGCCTCAAAAAAGTCTGTCTTGATCATGTTAGCGTTTGAGTACTGAGAAACCCATTTCATAGTCTCAGGCTCACGATCATAGCCTTCATAAATGGGCTCTAAGCCAATATCAGTGGCGCGCAGGTTGGCCAAGTATTTAATATAGTCAGAAACCATGTCACCCGTGAGGCCTTCTACTTCCTCACC
Organism: Actinomycetes bacterium; assembly: GCA_023418575.1. Classification (GTDB taxonomy): domain Bacteria; phylum Actinomycetota; class Coriobacteriia; order Coriobacteriales; family JAEZZM01; genus JAEZZM01. Next base: position 110,848 of record JAEZZM010000044.1, read on the forward strand.
AATAACATAGCGACCCCAAGCCATCTCTTGCTCTGCACCCTCTTTAATCATCTCACGATACTCATTCATAAGCTCTGGAGTAAAGAGCTCTGGTTCTTCTTTTTGCAATTCCTTAATAATATTGCGGAACAACCAAAGGTGCGTATTTTCATCACGGTTAATGTAGCGAATCTCTTGGGCTGAACCCGCCATACGATTGGAGCGCGCCAGATTATAGAAGAACATAAAACCAGAATAGAAATAAACTCCCTCTAAAATATAGTTACCCATGCAGACGCGCATGAAATTCTCGGGAGTCTTTTCCTCTTGAAAAAGGTTATAAATGTTTCCGATAAAGGTGTTGCGCTTAAGAAGATGCTCGTCATCTCTCCATTGGAATAAGATCTCATCACGCTCATTGGGCTCACAAATTGAGTCCAGCATATATGAATAGCTCTGTGAGTGGATGGCTTCTTGGAAGGTTTGAATGCACAAGCAGAGATTTACCTCATTTGCAGTGATGTACTCTCCTACATTGGGCAGATTTGCAGTTTGAATTGAATCTAAGAAAATCAGAAAACTTAAGATCTTATCGTATGCTCTACGCTCAGGAGCAGGAAGATTAGGGTACTGCTTTTTATCCTCTGCAAGATTGATTTCTTCTGGAATCCAAAAGTTGTTCATCGCTTGACGATACCAGCCTGAAACCCAGTTGTACTTCATATTATTAAAGTCATTTAGATTAGTGGTATTACCATTAATCATTTGACGCTTTGTTACCTCAATATCTCCATCTGGATTAAAGAGTGGTTTCTTTTTTAATTCTGCCATAAGCACTCATTCCTTACTTACTGTACACAATACAACTGAGCTTTGATCTTAGAAGATAGACTGTTTGCTAAACAGTCTATCTTAAACCCTCTCTGCATTATGGTCTCTATGATGAACAGCTCTCACATTCTTCTATTTCAAGAGATTTAGAGCGTACATAATAGATGGTTTTTACTCCTTGTTCCCAGGCTAATAAGTACAGATTAAGCACCTGTCTAAAGGAGTAATCATTGGTGATATACACATTCATGCTCTGTGCCTGGTCAATATGGCGTTGCCTTATTCCACTTGCCTTAATAGACCAAGATTGATCAATGAGGTGAGCATTCTTGTAATACCAATAGGTATCAACTGAAAGATCAGGAGCTACACGAGGAATAAGACCATGCTTTTTCTCGTCATAGAAGAATCTGTCCATAATAGGATCAATTCCTGCTGTTGTTCCGGCAACAATAGAAGTTGATGAGGTGGGAGCAATAGCCAAGAGATAGCCATTTCTCAAACCATAGCGGCTTATTTCTTCTTGCAAACTCTTCCACTGCTGAGAGGAGTATCCGCGCTGGCTAAAGTAAGCACCTGTCTGCCAATCTGAGCCCTCAAAGTATGCATATGCCCCTTTATCTTGAGCCGTCCTGCATGAGGCTTTAATTGTGTAGTAATTAATACGCTCAAAGAGCTCATCTACATAAGAAAGATGCTCTTCTGACTCCCAGCTAATATGCTTTTTAGCTAGCAGGTGATGATAACCACTTACACCAAGACCAATGGGACGATAAAGCTTATTGTTAATCTCAGCATAGGGCACAGGGAAATAATTAAGCTCAATAACATTATCAAGCGCCCTTACAACTGAGCTGGTAACCAGTTCAAGTTCATCATTTGTATCTACATCTATAGCACCAAGATTAAGGCTTGCAAGATTACATACAACATAATCTCCAGGCTTGGTTACATTTACAACAACGCGCTCACCATGTATCTCTTCAACACGCTGCTCAACTTCAGTAACAGGAGCCATATTTTGAGCGATCTCCGTGCAAAGATTTGAACAGTAGATGATGCCCTTGTGCTTATTGGGGTTTGCCTCATTTACTGTATCACGCATGAAAGCAAAAGGCGTACCCGTCTCTACTGCAGATTTAATGATAAGACGAACTAAATCTTTAAGGGGGATATAGCGCTTCTTAATGCGAGGATCATTAAGGCAGTCTAAGTAGCGCTCCTTCCACAGCTCACCATAACAATCTTCTAGGCAATAGCCTTTGATGCGCTCAACCTCATTGGGTGAGAGCAGAGCCCAGTCCCCATCAAGGTTATCTCTTACCTGCTCCCAGAAATAATCAGGATAGCAAACTGCAGGAAATACATCATGAGCCTTCATACGATCATCGCCATTATTGGTTCTGATCTGCAAAAACTCAGGAAGATCTCTATGCCAAACATCTAAATAACAAGCTACAGCACCTTGGCGCATACCTAATTGATCAACAGCTACTGCAGTATCATTAGCAAGGCGGATCCATCTAATGATACCGCCTGCTGCGCCCTCAAAACCGCGAATATCTGAGCCTTGCGCACGCACTTTACCAAAGTAGAGACCCATGCCGCCGCCAAATTTTGAAACATTAGCAAAATTGCTGATGGAGCGATAAATGCCTTGAAGATCATCAGGCACCACATCAATAAAGCAGGAAGAGAGCTGGTGGAAGGGCTTGCGCGAATTAGAAAGCGTGGGAGTTGCCATGGTAACTTTGAGCTCTGAGAGCATGTTATAAAATTTTTGCACCCACACAAGACGCTCTTCTTTTTTCTCTGGAATAGCCAAAAAGAGCGCTATACCTAAAAACATCTCCTGAATGGATTCAAGAACCACATGCTGGTGGTTATGGATAACATAGCGACGTGCCAGCAGATCAAAACCAGAGTAGTTTAAAAGATTATCACGCTCTGGAACCATGAAACTTGCTGCTCTTTCAAGCTCATCACGTGAGTACTCTTGTAGCACCTCTGTGCAGTAAAAACCTGCCTCAGTGAGGTATTGCACTTTCTCTACAAAGCTTTCAACGCCCAGCTCTCGCTCAGTACGCTTAAGCTTTTCATGAAATTGCAAGGCAAGCAATCTTCCTGCAATAAACTCCCAGCGGGTAGCGTCTTTATCAGTAAGTTCAATTGCTGCCTTAACTAAGAGAGATAATCTCTCATCAAAGGGGCAATCCTGCTTATAGAAGCTTTGGAATTTATGCAGGAGGAGGAGCAGATTGTAGTGTTCTTCAGTAAAGTCTCTTTCAATATGGAGCAAGGTTGCAGGAAGTTCATCAGACTCAGGAAAATAGGCTGCAAGCTCTTGTCGCACACTTCTTTTTTGACGACGGATTTCTCGGTATAAAATGTAATCTTTAGCAGCCTGGTAGTGCCCTGTTTTCATCAAGACCATTTCAACGGTATCTTGAATAGCTTCAACCGTTAAAGGACTCTTATCTTGCAGTGCCTCTTCAACCTGAGCTACAAGATCCTGACCTATCTCTTCTGAAAAATGCTCACCCACAGCTTTGAAGGCTTTTGATATTGCTACCAAAATCTTATGAGCATCATAAGCTTCTTTTTGGCCACTACGCTTAATGATATCCATGCATTAACTCCCCGCTAAATAGTTCAAGTGCAAAAAAACTTTCAGCATACTAACAAGGCTGAGAACAACAAAGCCGCACAAGAAGCTTGCGGGCTTTGATATCTCAAGCATACAAAATTACTATGACAAATATGGATTTACTACGTTTGAACTGCGAAAATCATCCACTTAGAACTGCAGCTATCAAGATTGGTATAAGCTGCAGTTCTATTGTAACAGTAGCCGCCCTCTAAGCAAGCGACAGATTCAATGAAACGGTCAATTGGCACTAATATGGCACTAATATTTTGCCTTTATTTGTAACCCAGATCTTTTAACTTAGCTTCTAGCTCTTCATTTATTATGCGCAAAGCTTTGATGCGCGCATAGCGCTTATCGTCAGACTCAATAATATGCCAGGGAGCATACTGACTTGAGGTAAGGCGCAGCATGTCATTTACACAAACATGATACAAATCATTTTTCTCTCGATTGCGCCAGTCTTCATCAGTTATCTTCCATTGCTTAGCTGGGTCATTTTGGCGCTCTTGAAAACGCCTAAGCTGCTCATCAGAAGAAACATTAATCCAAAACTTAATTAAGACAGCGCCCCAACGCTCAAGTTCTGCTTCAAACTCATTAATCTCATCATAGGCACGCATCCACTCATCCTCACGTGCAAAGCGCTCAATGCGCTCTACCATAACGCGGCCGTACCAGGTGCGATCAAAGATAGCAATATGACCTGTGCGAGGGATTTTTGTCCAAAAGCGCCACAAGAAGGGGTGTGCCAGCTCTACTGCAGAAGGCGCTGCTATAGGGTGCACCACATAGCTGCGAGCATCTAAAGCACGGGCGACACGCTTGATATTTCCGCCCTTACCTGCAGCATCCCAGCCCTCATAGGCGATAATAACGGGCACCCTAAGCTTGTACAAAATGGACTGCAGTTCTGATAAGCGTTTTTGCTCCTTTTTGAGCTCCTGTTTATACTGCTCATCACTTGCAACAGTCTTGTCAAAACGTATCTCATTAAGCGACTTTACCTTCTTAAGCTTAAATGAGCTTGTAAGTTTTTCTGTAGAGCCAATGCGCGCTTTAGTATAGGCCTGTTGTAAATCTAAAAGCTTCTTTGGCTCAAGCTCCTTACTTTTATCGGCACTCGCAGCTAAATAGGCATTAAGCTTCTCATGAGCCTCAGAAATGCGCTGGTTTTTATCGGCACTATGCTTTGCTTGCTCAAGCTTAAGGCGCGCACGATGATCCAAGGCCTCACTAATTGAATCAACCAAAATTTGCAAGATCTGAACAGATGCATTGCGTTTTTCGTGAGCAGGAACCAAATGCCACGGTGCAAAGCTATAGTTGGTTTGAGCGATGAGCTCATCAAAAATCTTAAAGTATTCAGGGTAGCGCTGAACCTGTCTTAAATCCTCTTTGTCTACACGCCAGGAGCTTTGTGGATCTAGCATTAAGTCTACAAAGCGCTGGCGCTGCGTAGCTTGGCTGATATGCAAAAAGAGTTTGACGATAAGGTAGCCATCTTGACTTAACTGACGCTCTATAGAAGAGATAGAGGCAATATAATCTTCCAAGGATAGATTCTGCTCTTGACCCTGTTCACTAGAGACGCTTCTTGCATGCTCATCAGTAGCAAACAACTTGCCCAAGGCATCAAAATCTTCAAGCTCGCCGCTGCTTAGTGCTGCTTTTTTATCGCGCGCATTCATAAGACCGCGGGCGGCTGCATCATACCAAGCCTGATCAAAGATGGTGAAACTTCCATGCTCACCTATGCGACTCCAGAAACGTGCCATAAAAGGCAGGCGGTTCTCATAGCCAATGGGATCTTCAGTGGTATACACATTAAACAAACGTGGATCTAAATCAACCACAAGATCTGAGATACGGCTTCCCTTTCCGGCCGATCCCCAGCCCTCAACTATGATTACAACTGGAAGCGACTCACGCTTGCAACGCTGTTGCAGCATCACAAGCTGGGCCTGCAGCTCATCCTTTTTCTCCTTGTAGACTGACTTTTTTAATGCTTCTGGAAAGTTTAAATCTTTAAGCATGGCAGCCTCCCTGATAAGAGTCTTCCCGAGCTCAGACTCGAGCTTTTAGGCTCAAGCTTTTTGGCCCAAGCTTCTTACATAGCTTCAGCACTTAAAGCTGCAAGTTCTTCTTCAGCAATTTGCAGCAAATGATCTGAGGTAAGGCCTATTTCTTCGTCACTCAAATAGCAAGCTGGATCTGGCTTCCACAAATCACCTGTTGCAGCCTCAGCTCTAACTCTAAAGTTTCCTCCGCAAATTGACAAGAAATTGCAGAATTTGCAACGTCCCTTTACAAAGGGGCGCTTATCTTTTAGACGATACATGAGCTCTGACTCTGGAGTTTGCTCTGAGACATCAGACCAGATCTCAGAAAATGGTCTATCTTTAATATTGCCAAAGGAGTAATGCCTCCAGAACTGATCGGCATATACCTCTCCGTCCCAGCTTATAGAGCAAATACCATTACCAGAAGAATTACCTTGATTCCACTGCATGAGCTGCAAGGCATTTTGGGCACGCTGGGGATTTTCTTTTAAGAGCTCCATCCATACAAAGGGGCCGTCTGCATGATTATCAACGGTAAGCACCTCAGGATTTAAGCCCTTATCAAACATACGCTGAGTTCTTGTCATAATATATCGTACGGTCTGGCGAGTTTGCTCATGGTTAAGATCTTCCTTCATAAGCTCTGTTCCACGACCTGCATACACCAAGTGATATAAGCAAATTCGATTGATCTGGCGCTCTTCCATAAGATCAAAAATCTTGGGAATTTCACGATAATTTCTGTTATTTATAGTAAAGCGCAGACCAATCTTAATTCCTGCCTCACGCGCATTCTTAAGACCCTCTAAGGCACGTTCAAAGGAGCCCTCAACACCTCTAAAGGCGTCATGAACCTCACCAATACCATCAAGGGAAACTCCCACATATGAAAGACCAACCTCTGCAAATTGCTGGGCCTTTTCTTTTGTAATGAGTGTTCCGTTGGTAGAGATAACAACACGCATACCCTTAGATTTTGCGTAATGCATCAACTCAAGTAAATCAGGGCGCATAGTGGGTTCTCCACCACTAAAGAGAAGTACCGGGCAGCCAAAGGCTGCTAGATCATCTATCATGGTCTTAGCTTGTTCAGTTGTAAGCTCACCTTTATAGAGTTTATTTTCTGAACCAGCATAACAGTGCACGCACTTTAAGTTACAGGTTTGCGTACAGTTCCATACTACAACAGGCTTTTTATCTCGAGAAAACTGGAGCATGCCACTAGGCAGTACTGCAGAATCTCGGTTATAGCGCAACACATCACTTGCCTCTACCGAACCGCAGTAGAGCTTTGAAATTCCTATCATAAGGCCTCCCCCTTATTTTTCTGGCAATATTATGTACGATAGTAGTTCTCTAGAGCTTCGCATAATCCCATTATTGTGTAATCATTAGCTTGAGCAGCAAGCTTTAATCCGCAGTCACTCATAGTCTCTGATGTAATGGGACCAATGCTAAAGCACTTGGGTAGTGCATTGTTTTTGATAAGTTCTTCTAGATAATCAGCACCCATAAGCGTGCAAAAATTCTTAACTGTAGAACTAGAGCTAAAACAAAGACCCTCAATTTGCCCACCGGCCAAAAGCGCTTTAAGCTCTGCTATTGGCGCATCTTCATCAAGTACAGTCTCATAAGCTTCTACGAGCTCTAAATCTACACCCAATTGAACTAGGGCCTCAGGCAAAAGTTCACGAGCTTCTTTAGCGCGTGGCAACAAGAGCTTGCTTCCCTTACCTACACCATGATCCACTAAGGCCTCTAGTACTGCCTCTGCCCTATACTCATCAGGAATAAGATCAGGTACAAGGCCATATGAGATCATTTCTTGTGCTGTTGCGCTGCCAATAGCAGCAAAGCGTGTAGTGGATAAAGAGCGTGTATCAAAACCCTGCTCAAAGAGGGCTTCAAAATATGCTTGTACCCCATTTACTGAGGTAAGAACAACCCAATCATAGCTACCTTGTGCCGATAAAAGAGCAGCGTTTAACAAAGGCTGTCTATCTTGTGGCTCAACTATCTTAATGGTGGGGAACTCAAATACTAAGGCTCCTCGGGCCTTAAGCTCATCAGCAAGTTTTGAAGCCTGCAATCTTGAGCGCGTAATTACAAAACGCTTGTTATGCAGAACTTGATCTTGACCACGGCTTTGAGGATCAAACCAAGAAAGTTGCTTAGATAAGAGCGCTACCTTACCCACCACAATAATTGCAGGAGCTTCAAACTTATGTTTTTCAATATCCTCTGCCAAGCGCTCCAGTGTAGTTAAAAGAAATTCTTGTTTAGTGGTAGTGCCCCAGCGGATGAGCGCAACGCTTTCATCGGCAGCTCTGCCATGCTCCATCAATTTTGTTGCAATGAGCTTTGCATTTCTTATGCCCATATAAAAACAGAGCGTGTCTGCTGCCTGAGCAAGATGTTCCCACTTGATGGAAGATTGGTTCTTTTGCGGGTCTTCATGACCCGTAACAAAACAGACCGAGCTTGCCATTCCTCTATGAGTTACCGGAATGCCTGCATATGCTGGTGCAGCAATTCCGGAGCTAATGCCAGGTATAATCTCAAAGGGAATCTGCTCTTCAACAAGGGCAAGCGCCTCTTCTCCACCGCGGCCAAAAACAAAGGGGTCGCCACCCTTTAGACGGCATACACGCTTGCCACCATCTTCTTTTGCTTTGGCCACTAAGAGCGTATTGATTTCTTCCTGCGTTACGTGTTCACAAAAACCTTTTTTACCCACAAAGATGCGCTGGGCATCCTTGGGGGCATAGTCCATGAGCTCCTCATTTGCTAGGTAGTCATAGATAAGCACCTCTGCCTTTTTGAGAGCCTTAATGGCTTTAAGACTAATGAGCTCTGGATCTCCGGGACCTGCACCAATAAGAGATACAAACATTAGAAGATCACCTGACCTTGGGACTGCCTGCTAAGAATATCTCGCTGTTCTTGCAAGAGTTTTGAAACGCCCTGAGTGCGCAGCTCATCTACCACTGTATATGCAAGCTGCTCATACTCTTTTTTATTACCTGAAATTTCAGAACGGAGTACTTGTTTTCCATCTAGTGAAAGCACTTTTGCATCTATGCGCATGGTTTTATCGTCAGGCAAAACTCGTGCAAACACAGCAAGCGGGGCCTGGCAGCCACCCTCAAGCTCCTTCATTACAATGCGCTCGGCCATAACAGACCTAAAGCTTGATTTATGATTAAACTGCTCAAGAATGGTAGCACTAAACAGATCTTGTGATTTAATTTCTACCCCTATAGCAGCCTGACCCACCGCAGGAAGCATCTCATCAAGATCTAAATAGGCACTTATGCGAGAGGTCCAGCCCATTCTTCTGATGCCTGCCGCAGCCAAAATTGCTGCGTCTAGCTCTCCTTGTTCAACTTTAGCTAGACGTGTGTCAAGATTTCCTCTAAGCTCAACTAAGTTTAGGTCAGGCCTTAGTGCTCGCAGCTGCGCCCTACGGCGCAATGAGCCGGTGCCTACACGCGCACCCTCTTTAAGCTCCATGATGCTTTGTGCCTCGTGATTATAAGAAACTAAAACGTCTCGTACGTCCTCACGCAAAGGGATGCAGGCTATCTCTAGACCCTCAGGAAGCAGGCTGGGCACATCTTTCATGGAGTGTACACAGCAATCTATTTCTTCATCAAGCAACTTTATTTCAAGCTCTTTGGTAAAAAGCCCCTTAGAATCAAATTTTGAAAGTGCAACATCTAATATCTTATCGCCCGTGGTTTTAACTACCTGAATCTCTACTTCAAGCTGTGGACGCAAATTCCTTACCAAGGCTGCAATATATTCTGCCTGCTTAAGAGCTAGTGCAGAACCTCTGGTGCCTATTACAAAACTGTTTCTGGATCGCATGCTTGGTGCTGCTCCTTTTCTTCATTCTTGGGCTGTTAGCTTATCTTGGCTTATCCTTGCTCTTCTCGCCCCTTGCGCTTTGCTCACGTAAGCTCTGTAAGTTTGCTATCCTACTCTGTCTTATCTCCCTCTTTAAACTGCTGATCTTGACGCAATTGATGTGCACGCAACATGGCCTGCCTGCAGGCATCAGGTACTTCACCGTCAGGATTAGTGTCCAGACCAAAGAGATAGCGAGCAGCTTGTGTAAAAACGTAGGCCTCTGGATCAAGAGCGTCTTTTCTAAGGCGAGCAAAGGGGCCATGGAGCATCTTAGTGATGATTGAATTTGCCATAGCTTCTATTACCTCGCGCTCTTGCTCACCCAAAGAGCCCAGACGTTTATAGGCGCGGGCAAGCTCTTTGTCTCTAATCTTTTCTGCTTTTTGACGCATATGGACTATGGTGGGAATCACTGATCGCTCTTGAAGCCAGCGCTTATAGCCATCAAGCTCTTCTTCAATGATCTTGCGCGCCTCTTCGGCCTCTTGGCGCCTAGACTCATAACCTTGTTCTACCAATGACTGCAGATCATCAAGATCATAGAGATACACATCATCAAGCTTGCCTGCCTTGGGATCAACATCTCTTGGAAGAGCAATATCTATAATGAGAAGCGAATTCCCTTTTGAGTTTTTCTTTGCTGCCCTGAGCTCTTTATAGCTAATTGCGTAGTCTTCAGAAGATGTTGAACTAATAACAATGTCGCAAACAGACAGACATCCGATAAGATCATGCATATAATGAGCCTGACCACCCACCTGAGCTGCAAGTTCTTTGGCCTTTAGATAGGTGCGGTTTATAACATGAATGGAATCTGCACCGCGCTCTTTTAGATATTGAGCTGCAAGTTCGGCCATCTCACCTGCACCTAACAACAGGATTTTCCTACGCTTAAGATCAGAAAAAACCGACTCTGCAAGTTGAACTGCCGCTGTTGAAATTGATACAGAAGATGCGCCTATCATAGTCTGACTACGCACACGCTTACCAACCTCTAGAGCCTGTCTAAAGAGCTGGTTAAGCATGGTCTTAGTAGCTAAAGAGGCCTCTGCTATACTATAAGCTCTGCGCACCTGACCTAAAATTTGTGCCTCACCCAAGACCATAGAATCAAGGGAACTTACCACACTAAAGAGATGAAAAACCACTTCCATAGCACTGTGACCGTAGGTGTAACCCAAGAGTGCACAGGGGCCCTGTTCTAACTTTTTAGAAAGAAACTTTACCAATAAGCCAATGCCATTAATGCCTAAGTCTATGTCTGCATAAATCTCTGTTCTATTGCAGGTAGACAAAATTACTGCCTCATTAAGACCAGGTAGAGCTAGCAAATCTTTATATGCGTTTTCCAAGTCTTCTCGCTTAGAAAAACTCAATTTTTCTCTAAGCTCAAGAGGCGCGCTTTTATGAGAAACTCCAACAAGGACCAAGGCCATGGGCTAAAACTTTCCAGGTACATATGCAAGCACTTGTGCGCGCTTTGCCTCATCTTTTATAGCGGGTACAACATATTCTCTAAAGACATCTTCAGCTTCGGGGATTACACCCTCTTTTATCTTCTCCAAGAGATCAGAAGCAACCAAGGCTTCCAAAAGGGGTTTTCTATCCTTTTCATCTCCCAGGACTCTCTGTTTTACAATCTCTCTTACCTCAGCTAAAACTTGAAGGTACAAGCTGTAATACTGGGGATATTGTAATTCCAGCTCTTTTCTAATTTCACGTGCCAAAACTGGTGAGGAGCCAGCAGTTGAAATAGCAATCTGAAGCGGATCCCTGCGCACAATGGAGGGTACATAGAAGCTGCAATATTCAGGAACATCAACTACGTTTACAAAAATCTTGTTTTTATCGGCTTCTTCAAAAACTTGTCTATTTGTTTGCTGATCAGCGCAGGCGCAGACCACAAGCCAGGCCTCCAAAAGATCTCCCTGCTGATAAACGCGGCGCTCATGCTCACAAATACCGCTTTTCACCAAAAGCTCCAGGGCCTCGGTGAGCTCTGGAGAAATAATGCGCAGCTTTGCACGATAATCTAAAAGACTTAATATCTTACGTTCTGCCACGGCTCCGCCGCCAATTACTACCACCAATTTATTTTCTAAATTGGCAAAGAGCGGATAACCTAAAAAGGCTTCATGTGATTGTTCACTCATAGCTTACTTCCCCCTCTTTTGCCCTTATGTCGATAAGAACTGAGCTGGTAAAAACATAGGAATTGAGGCTGATAATACCGCCAAAATCAAGGTTAGAGCGGCAAGTGCCACACCTGTTTTAGAACTGCTTGCAGTTGATGCTCTCAGTACATATACCTGAAAGAGATAAAGCAAGACCACAAACCATAAAGCTCCTGCTAATAGCACGCGAGGAGATAAAAACCACAGCTCTACAAGGTGCACAGCACGTAAAATTCCTAAAACTAAACCTACACTATATAAGGGCATTCCTATTAATACACAGTTTCTGCCCATTTGTTTTAATGCTGATAAGCCCGGATAACGCTTGAGTTTAGATACTTCTTTGTTTTTAAGATTTTTATCCTGAAGCAAGGCAAGTATAGATGCAATGCCCGTTATCAAAAAGAGTGAAGCGCTTATCATATAACAGGCAACATGAACAACAAGATAAGGCCAGCTTTGATAGACCTCATTTAACGCAGCATCTCTACTCATAAGACCAAGGGCAGAAGAGATGAGCTCAAAAGCTAAGGCACAAACAATTAAGTAATCACCATATGCCCGTTTGCCTGCGATGAGCAAAATGAGATATGTAAGGGCACAAGCCCAGGAGATAAGCATCAGGACATTGGCACCTTGCAGCTGTGTGCCAGCTTGCAAAACAGAGCTGCAGCCAATAAAGGCAGATTGAAAAACAAGACCGCTTAAAGCAAAGCAAATGCCAAGCTTTTGAAACTGCTGACTTTGTGTCAAATGCTTGTGCACACAAATTGAAACCTGCCCACCATAGGCCACCAAGCTAATAACAAAAAAGAGGATGGTGAGTAAAAGCACAAGTTACTCCTTAAGTTGCTTGGCTTCAAGCTTTTTTAAGCTCAGATCCAGAGCTTTGATGTCATTTTTAGTTTTTTGTAACTTAGCAATGCTTACGATAAGGGCAATAAGCAAAACAAGCCACATTAAGGCATAGGCTGCTATAACAAAGGGTGCAGCAGGCATTACGGTTGAATATATTTCAGAAAGAATTGGATCTAAGTATGCCATTATTACTCCTTTTTGGCTTATGCCTTACGTAGGCTATCAAGACGGTACTTTAGTTTCATAAGAGCATGCTCTTGGCATAAAACTTGGTAACGCAAATAGCTTAGTGCATATGCTACCAAAAACATGCCAATTATTGCCATGACAAAGGGCACTAATATTTCACTTGGCAGGCTTGATTGAGATTTTATTACTACAGGATGAATAGAGCTGGGCGTAAGCCTGGTTATCATAAACGATAAGGGCGCATCTAAAAACATAAGTATAGAAAAGGCTGCACACAGTCGCGCTTGTTTATGAGATTCGCTTAAAGCCATACGCAAGACCCAATACGTTATAACAAGAAGCATAAGAATAAAGTAGGTGGTAAGTCGTGGCTCCCATACCCACCAAACGCCCCATTCAAAGCGTGTCCAAGGAACGCCTGAAACCATAGTCATAATAATAAATACAAGTGCTGCCCAAATACTTGCCTGTGCTTTTAGATCATAGTTTTGCTGGCGATCCTTATCCTTAGTTAGTAAAAAACGCAGACCAAAATAAGCGCCAAAGCCCAATAATACAAAGCTTGATATGGCCACCGGCACATGGAAGAAGAATATCTTTTGAGAAAAAAGTAACTTATTGCTCACCAATTCTCCACCTATGCTTGCAGACTGCGCTAGCGGCACGCCTTTTACTAAAGGAGACCACAAAAACGCAAGAAGAAAGCTGCTAATTAACAGTATTGCAGCTATAATTAGCCCCACAAGAGCTAGTGTTTTATAAGCTTTATGAGAGCAAGTTGCCATAGCTTCTCCTTCAAAATTAAGCACCGCTACCAGCTTGTCCTTTGTCTTAAGCACTTAAAATAAACTCATAAAGGGCATAGGCTGCCACCAGCATGATGAGGTCATATAAGCCGCCCATGGCCAAAGAGCGCCAAAACTCTGCTTCAAAACCTTCTACAGCTAAAAGCACCATGGTATTTGAAGCAACACAGGAATATATAAGAGGAAAAATAAGAGGTACCATTAAAAGGGATAAGAGTATCTCTTTATTTTTTCCTTCTAAGGTTAAGCTTGCCAAAAAGGTTCCCACACCCGCAATCCCCAGGCTTCCCACAATAAGAGGCAAGATAAATAAGAACAGATTAATATGCAGCTCTTGACCGCTTAAAAAGAAAAAGAAAAAAAGCGGTACTGATATAAGCTCAATAAGCAGCAAATAGATAAAATTGGCACTCATTTTAGCCAGAAAAATAACCGGACGCTCTATAGGAGACATAAGCAGGGCATCAATACAGCGCGTTTCTATTTCAAAACCAAAGCTTCTATGTAAAGCAAGTAGTGAGGTAAAAAGGATAAGAACCCAAAGTAACCCTGAAGCAACTGATATGATATCAAAGCTTGTATCAGCCTGTGAAAGTGCCGCTCCATAGATAGCCAAGACCAAGACTGCATACACCAGCATAGAAGTCAAAATCTCTTTGGTTTTAAGCTCTCTTAGTAAATCTTTTTTAAGGAGAACCATAAAGCTTTTTGCAAAAGACATCATAGCTATACCCCGTGCACCAAAGAAGCTTTATAGCTTCTATAAAACTCTGGCCAAGATTGCTCTTTTTTAACAGGATCTTGCTCTATATCTACCAACTGAGCCTTGCCATATGCTTTAAGCATAAGGATTTTATCGGCATGCTTATATGCAAGCTCTATATCATGTGAAACCATCACAACGGTGCAATTTGCATCAAGTTGAGTAAGTAAGGCGCTCATTTGCTGAGTTGCATAGGGGTCAAGTCCTGCATAAGGTTCGTCTAATAATAAAAGCTCTGGCTCAAGAATAAGACAGCGAGCAAAACTTAGGCGCTGCTTCATGCCTTGAGAAAACTCTTTTACTTGATCATGCGCTCTATGCTCAAGATTAAGCTGGCTTAGCAAATCATAAATGCGTTCTTCTCGCGCTTGAGCATCTGCCAAAAAGGCTTTTTTGCCCACTTTTATCTGCTCTTGCACCGCAGGGCTTGTAGCGTGAAGTTCTGCATAAAAAGCAAGGTTTTCATAAGCACTTAAGTCAGGGTATAAAAAACTTGCATGAGAAAGCAGGGCTATTTTAGAACGCAAGATATCAGCCTCTTGTGTAGCCTTATAAGATAAGATTTCTAATTCACCAGAACTTGGCTGTTCAAGCAGGGCAAGAAGCCGTAAAAGCGTAGACTTTCCAGCCCCATTGGGACCCACAATAGCCAAAAAGCTTCCCTCCTCCAAAGAAAAGCTTAAAGGCTCTAGTGCCTGCTTTATTCCATATGATTTTGATAGCTCATCTAGTTTTAAGGCGTACACCCACCTGCTCCTATACCTTAAGGTAGTGTCGTTTTGGCCAGGCAGCTAAGATACCTGCAAGTATCAAGCATATCATTCCTGCCCATACCAAGTTAATGAGCGGATTAATTTTAATTGTGAGCACTAAGTCATTATTAGCCGAATAGCCTTGGAAGGCTACAAATAAATCCTCATGTAAACGCTGATATACCGCCGCATTTAAGAACTGCTGTCCTCGTTTATCAGATGGAACAACAATGTTGGGACTAAGCTCTGCAAGCTTTTTCTCGCCCTGCAATACCTCAAAATAGGTGGTAAAGTAGGCATCCTTTTTCATCATGCTCTTATTTGAGCCAAGATATTTAAGCTCATAATCTCCCACCTGGGTTATTTGCCCGGGTGTATCGGCAATAGTAATTACCTTTTCTTGTACATACATGGCAGAACCCACAAAGCCCACAAGCATCATACCCATGGCAAAATGAGCAAGATAACCACCAGCCTGGGCGGGAGCTTTTTTAAATAAAAGATAGAGAGCTTTGAAGGGAGACTCCCCTTTGTGCTTCATGCGGCCAAGCACACCCTTAACAAGAATTGATAATGAAATCATCATGAGCAGACAGCCCACAAAGAGTGCTGCAAGCGCCAGAGCATGATAATAAAACTCAAGACCTTGCTCTGCCAAGAGCTCAGCTGCTTCTGCCCCCTCTTGCATAGTTGCCGTATATATGGGAGCAAGATGCTTGACATAAAAGAACGCAAAAGCTGCAAAAAGAACAAGTGTTGCAATAAAGGGCTTAATGAAGTGTGCGATAAAATCTTTTGCCTTAGTATGCTTCCAAGCAAGCAAGGGGCATAAAGCCGCCAAAAGAAGCAGGAACAGACCCACGGGGCGCGCAACAGCATTATAAGCGCCTGTTCCAATAGCAGATCCGCCCAATGGCAGGGCAGTTGGGAGAGCAGGGGCTAAGGTGAGATACGCAAGCACCACCGTTGAGCACAATAAAATTACATTGGTTAAAAAGTAACTACCATTTTTACTTAAAAGCGAATCAAATTCTAAGGTATCTTTAAGCTCTTTAAATCTAAAAACGCATGCTAGCAGACAGGCTATAAAGCAGCCTATCATCATAAGTAGGAAAAATACGGTAGAGACCTTATCGTCAGCAAAAGCGTGTACCGATTGAACTAAGCCCGAACGAGTAATGAAGGTTCCCAAAACCACACAGATAAAGCTTAGTGTTGCCATCCAAACTGTCCAGCTTTTAAGACCTGACTTTTTGGTATAGACACTCATGCTGTGAATGAAGGCCGTGGCGCACAACCATGATAGCAGGGAGGCATTTTCTACTGCATCCCAGCCCCAATAGCCGCCCCAGCCCAAGACCACATAGGCCCAAACTGCACCAAGGCCAATACCTATGCTTAAAAATACCCAGGCAAATAAGGTTATGCGCTGACAAAAAGATATCCACAAAGCTGAAAGCTGATTTTCAATAAGCGCAGCCAAAGCATAGGCAAAAGGAATGGTCAGACCAGCATAACCAACAAAGAGCGCAGGAGGATGCAAGACCATAGCCCAATGCTCAAGCAGCTTATTCATACCCCACATACTTGCAAGTGCATTTAGACTGCCATCAGGATTAAGATATTCTGCTGGAGTTGCGTGGAAAGGGTTATTGGTCTCAGAAAAAATTAAGGTGGCGATAAAAGAGCAGAGGATTATTTGCGCAATAGCTAAAGCAGATAGGTTTAAGAGTTGAGCCTTGGGCTCTTTTGCTTCCTGATCTTGAAAGCGATGATATGCGACCCAACAAATATATAAGGAGATAAGCCAGGTCCAAAAAAGCAGCGAGCCTTGTCTTCCTCCCCATAAACCCGATAAGAGATAGAGCCATTGCATGGATCCTGGGTCATTGGGATAATTTTGTGCCACATACTCCATAGTCATATCAGCTCTAAAAAAGCCTGAGCTAATAATGCCAACACAGACGGTCAAGAGAAGTGCGCTTACAAATAAGGCCAAAATACCCAGATTAGAATATGACTCAGAGCTAGTGGGCTTAGCCCCAACTATAAGCTGTTTTGTTCGCTGTCTGCCGATAATAAGCAAAAACACAGCAGACAAGGCCACCACAAAACTAAGCGACAGGACAACAAAACCTATAGATGCCATATACTCCCTCTTACAATACTTGGCGCAGCTATGCGCGCTTACCTAAATCTGTATCAATTGCAGCGTCTGTAGCCTTAAAGCTTCCATCTGCCTGAAGGCTCCCTGTAAGCACCACAGCAACACCGTCCGTAAACTCAGTAGAAAGCGCTCCATCAAAATACACATCAATGCTTGCACCTTGTGACTCAATAATCATGCGTGGTTTACCAGAGCCAAGAGGGCTCATTGAATTATTTACAATATAGCCCGCAAGCTTGCATTCTTTGTCTTGCATAGATGCAGCAGAATCTACAAGATTCTTAACAGTGAGAGCGCCTTGGGCACTTTCATATTTAGATGGACACTTTGTTACCAACTGCTTGGCCTCAAGTGTCCCGTCTTTATAGGTGCCTGTACAGATAGCCACAATGCCATCTCCAAAGGTTGCAGGCAGAGCCCCGCCATAAGCCACCTTAAGCTCTCCGCTATCACTGGTGCCGGGTTCTGGTTCAAGCTCAAACAGAGCTACAGAACCATCAGCCTTAAGACTTTGAGCCTTAACAGCACCTGAAACCTGTATCTTTTTACCCTCATATTGAGTATTACCCTGCAACTGAGCCAACTTTAATGCCTTGGACGAACCGCCTGAGCCAATAAAGGTAAAAAAGCCCAGCATAAGCATGACGATAAGTAAGGAGGCAATATAAAGACGCTTTTTTGCCTTAGTATTCATGATTTGCTACCTCTCCCCAATAGCTTAAATACTAATGATCTACTAGCTCTACAAAAAATTCAGTGCTATTTGCAATCAAAAGGAATAGCTTTAGAGCTTTTAGGCCCCTCATTACAGCCCGTTGAGGCTCCCCTAAAGCTCCTATAAGAGCCCTATGAAGCCAATCTTCACTTCGATCTTTTACACATCAAGCTTGAGGCGCTTAGCAATGCTATACAGACCATAGATGGTAAGATCTTGATCAACCACATCAAAAATAGCGGTAAATTTACTGATCAAATGTGCCATGCCACCCGTTGCAATGATAATGCAATCAGAAGATGTGCTCTCCCCTAAACTCTCTTTAATACGCGCTACCAAACCCTCTACCTGAGCTGCTGCACCATATAAAATGCCAGATCTTAGGGCTTCTTGAGTAGACTTACCAATTACATCTTGAGGAGCCTCTAGTTGCACCGTAGACAGACGGGCTGCTTTTTCAAATAAAGCCCTTAGTGAAATGTCAACGCCGGGGCTTATCGTCCCCCCGCAGTATCGTGCCTGCCTATCAATAACGTCTATGTTGGTAGCGGTCCCAAAATCAACAATAATAGCTGGTGCGTGATAGCGCTCAAGGGCTGCAATAGCATTTGCAATTCTATCGGCCCCAATTTGTTTTGGTTCAGGATAATTATAAGCTAAACCAAGGTCTAGGCCACCCTCAACTGACACAATTTCTGTTGATGTCATGTCTTTACAAACAACTTTCCATGTAATTGCCAGATCAGGAACGACTGTTGCTAGCACCATAGCCCTGATTTGCTCTGACTCTAGCTGGGAAAATTGAATACAAGCAAGAAGTTTTGCCCGCAGCTCATCTTTGGTAATACGGGCCTCTGTCCTAATGCGCCAGCGGGTGAGCAAGTCTCCGTCCTTAAAAGCCCCAATAACGGTATTACTATTGCCTACATCTATTACAAGAATCACAATCTTTAAATCTTTCTCATATGAGGCCTACTGCAGAATAAGCCTACTGCATGATACACTATTAGAGATCTTATAATACTCTAGAAAGAAGCTCATTTAGCTTAGATACCAAGGATTTCATTATGAGTACCGAGCACGCACATATTCTTGTTGTAGACGATGAACCCTCCATACTTGAGCTTATAAGTTATAGCCTTAAACGCCAAGGTTTCATGGTTAGCTGCGCTAGCGATGGAGATCAAGCTTTTGAACTTATCACAAAACACAGCTTTGATCTTGCTATCTTAGACATCATGCTGCCAGGTTTAGATGGTTTTGAGCTCTGCAAGAAGATACGATCACGCTCACAGATGCCGCTCATCTTTGTATCTGCTAAAGACAGTGAAATTGACAAAGTTGTTGGTCTTGAGCTAGGTGCCGATGACTACCTGAGCAAACCCTTTGGTATGAGAGAACTCCTGGCCCGTGTTAAGGCTTTACTTAGACGCAGCGAACAAGCTGAGCTCTTACTTCAATCCAAACAACAAGACCAAAGCAAGCCTGAAATATGCAGCGTCTCTGGTATTAGCATCTCTGAGAAGCAGCATGAGGCTTGGTTTGCCGATACAAGCTTAGAGCTTACCCCCCGAGAATTTGAGCTCTTGTTATATCTTATGAAGGAAGCCGGCAAGGTATTAAGCCGTGAGGATCTTTTGCGCACAAGCTGGGAGTGGAAATATATTGTAGAGACCAAAACGGTTGACACTCATATAAAGCGTCTGCGCGACAAACTAAAGCGTGCAGGAGCAGATCCTGGACTTATTGAGACGGTGCGCGGTTATGGCTACCGCTTTAAGTTAGAAGGATAGTCCTTTATGCCTCGGCACAATAAAAGCCTTTCAAGCTCTTATGCAAGCGCCCTGGGGCTCACCATAGCTTTGGTTATAGCCCTTCCTTTAGCCTTTACCTTTGCGCGCCTTGAGCACCCTCTTTACAAGGCCTTGGTCTTCTGTGCACTGATTGCTTTTTTCTATGTACTTGCTGTTGCCATAGCTGAACGCATGTCAAAACCTATAAGGATACTGGCACATCAGGCAAAAACACTGGTAAATCATGGTAAACTTGAGCAGATTCATTTTGAAGTAGAACATGCTCCCATAGAAATTAGAGAGCTTGCACAATCCCTTAATTCCTTATCGCAAGAATTAGAACAAACTGCCCTTCAAGCACAAAACAATGAGCAATTACAAAAGCGCTTTGTAAGTGATGTTTCTCATGAGCTTAAAACCCCGTTAACTGCCATTAAAGGCACGGCCGAGCTCTTACTTGATGATCCAGAAATGCCCCTGGAAGACCGAGAGCATTTTTTACAGATTATTGCCAAGGAAGCCGAGCGCTTGAACAAAATGGCACAAGACCTTCTTTGCCTCACCCGCATAGAAGAAAGCAGCCTTAAACTTGATGAGCTTAAGAGCTGCTCTGTCTTATCGATTGCCAAAAAGGCCCAAGAAAATTGTCAAAGCCTGCTTGATGAGCGCCAGGTACAGGTGGTCATTAGTGGAACAGACGGGCTTATACATGCAGAAGAATCCTTGCTGTTGCAGGTGTTTATCAACCTTATAGAAAACGCTAGCCGTTTTTCTCCCCCTAAGTCTTGTATCGATATACAAAGCCATATTATTCATGCCAACTCAAAAGAGGCACGGCTTGTAATAAGTATAAAAGATGAAGGTCCTGGCTTTGGAGATTTGGATCCTCAACTACTCTTTAAGCGTTTTTATCAGAATAACCCCAGCAGAGCTAAGGGACATAACTTTGAGCTCAGCTCTGGTACAGGCTTGGGTTTGTCAATAGTCCAGTCTATAGTACTGGCGCATGCTGGCACCATTGAAGCCTATAATAATGCCGATAAGGGCGCGTGCTTTACCTTAAGCTTTCCATTAGTTTAATGTTTCAGCTTCCGATAAGCCCGCACAGATTAACTGCGATTTAATATGCTGCCAGCTGTTCTTGGCCGCTCTTTGCTGTTTCTTGCTAGATCTTAGATCCTCCAAGCAGTCCCATAGCGCTCTTCTTCTGACACAACAGCGTCCATACCAGCATCTCTTAGCCTTTGCTCAAGCTCTTGTTTGGGCATAAGATCTAACAGTGGTTTAATGACAAAGTCTCGCTCTGCAAGCGCGGGGTGAGGTAGGATCAAACGCGGCTTGGCGTGAAGCTCATGGGCATAAAAAATAAGATCTAAATCAAGGCTGCGTGGTCCATCTTTTATAAGACGCTGGCGCCCAAAGCTTTGCTCTAGATCTAAGAGCTTTTCAATTAAAACAAGGGCAGGAAGCGCTGTAGAGAGTTTAGCAACAGCATTTATAAAAAGACCCTGTTCTTCATAATAAGCAGGCTTTGATTGATAAAGACTGCTAAGTTCTAAGGCTCTTGTTAAGGGCAGCTCATCAAAGCTCTTATATGCCTTGAGTACTATATCTTGAGGTTCAAGTAGACCGTAGTTCTCATGATTAAAAGCTAGATTAGAGCCTAGAGCCACATACACTATTTTTTCTTGTGTATAAGATAATTGTGAGGCACAAAAGGCTTGAAAAAAACTTTTGGGGCTATGAACTCTTACCATATTAGCCCCTTGATAGCAGGCTTCTAAGCTTAATACAGCAGAACAAAGATCTCGCTCTTTAGGATTAGCAATGCCACTAAGCTCAGAAACAAAACGGTTTCTTGAAACCGATTCTAAAACAGGATAAGGGCTAGCGGCAAAGCGCTCAAAAGACGACTGCAGGGCGGCATCATGAAGATCACGCTTACCAAAACCAGGGCCTGGATCAATCATGATACGTGTGCTATCTACACCCAGACCTTCTAGGCTTTTAGCTTGCCTCATAAGATAATCATAAACTTCTTGCACCACATCATCATAATAAACTTCTTCTTGCATAGTTTTAGGAGTACCACGCATATGCATAAGAATTAAGCCACAGTCCTTCTCTGCTGCAAGCGCTTGCATCTCAGGAGAAGAAAAGCCGCTCACATCATTTATAATGCAGGCACCAGCCTCCAAAGCCAGAGCTGCGGTTTGTGCATTTCTGGTATCTATAGAAATGATTGCCTGAGGTAGCCTCTGTTTTATCGCCTTAATTATTGGGATGACACGCTCTTGCTCCTCCTTGGGGTCAACAGCACTTGATCCAGGGCGTGTGGACTCTCCTCCTATATCAATAATATCTGCACCTTCGTCTAACATACGCAGGGCAGCATTACATGCATCCTCAATCTTGGGATAAGAGCCTCCATCACTAAATGAATCAGGCGTTGCATTTAAAACAGCCATAATAAGCGGGCGCTCTAAGGAAAGCTTATAGTTAGCACAGTGCCAATATTTAGCCCTAGAAGCCTGGGCTGCCTCCAAGATCTGACGCATAGCCTACCTCCAGTAGATAAGGCAATCAAGAACCACTCTTAAGACCTAATAAGACTCATACATTCAGCACGGGTGGCTTGATTGGTCTTAAATACACCGCGTACTGCAGAAGTGATGGTAAGCGCACCGGGCTTTTTTATTCCCCTCATAGTCATGCAAAGATGTTCTGCCTCAACCACTACCATAACACCGCTGGGATTAAGGTACTTTACTAAGGCTTCAGCAATTTGCGAGCTGAGTCGTTCCTGCAATTGAGGGCGTCTTGCATAGACCTCAACCACCCGAGCAAGCTTAGACAGACCACATACACGACCAGTATCAGATGGGATATAGGCAAGATGAGCTTTACCAAAAAAGGGCAGTAAGTGATGCTCACACATAGAGTAAAAAGGAATATCTTTTACCAAAACCATTTCTTTGTGCTCCGCAGCAAAACTTAATCTTAAATGCTCTTGCGGATCAGCCTGAAGGCCTGAGAATAGCTCCGCATACATACGGGCAACTCTATCGGGAGTATCTAAAAGACCTTCTCGACTGGGATCTTCACCTATACCTTCTAAGATCAGGCGAACCCCTTGTTTAATTTTTTCTTGATCCATGATGCACTACCTCTACATCTAAAACTTCTGCGATGGGACACCTAATGATTGTGTCCGCTAGCTCATCGTGCCCCGTTTCATCCAGATTTATAATAACAAGACGCTCTCCTCTAAAATACCTAATAAAGCCCGCAGCTGGATACACACTAAGTGAGCTTCCTGCCACCAATAAGAAGCGCGCTTGTTCAATTGCCTGTAAGGCCGCTATAATTTTCTCTTGATCTAGAGCCTCTTCATACAAAACTATATCTGGCCTAAGCAAAGCTGAGCAGCTCTTACAATGGGGTATT
>JAEZZM010000011.1 GCA_023418575.1 Actinomycetes bacterium
CGTGAGGGGTACACCCGGTATCCATTCCGAACCCGGAAGTTAAGCCTCACAGCGCCGATGGTACTACGGAGTCAGTCCGTGGGAGAGCAGGGCATCGCTGAGTACATCAGGCGTCTTTCTTTTTTATATTCTTTTGAACTGCTTTGTTTTCAGCTTAAGCTTTGTCTTCTTTGTCTTTGCTTGGCAGCTTGTGCCGATGGTGCATCTACGGGAGGCTCTTCTGGTAGCTCAGGCCAAGCATCCCCAGGCTCCTTCTTGCTCTTCATGAATCAGAAGGGCTACAGGGATAATTTCTCAATGGTATTAAAGTATGATCCAGAGGATGCTAAGACACTTCTGGATGAGGCGTGATGGAAGATAGGCGATGATGGGATTCGCGTTAAAGATGGCCAGCGCCTAGAGCTAATCTTTCCGCTCTTTGGAGAATTGATTAAAGTACTTGTTTAAGGTAATTCGCTTTAATCAATACCATTCTTTGCCGATAAAACCTGTCGACAAAGACTTTGCGATAAAGACTTGGTGATACAGACTCGGAGATAAAAACCTAGCCACATGAAGATGGTGATATGTAGTTTACGATAAGGGCGCGGCTCACAGGGGCTTGCGCCCTTTGCAATGTAATTTGGTATACTTGAGCTACGTAACAGCTTGAGTATCTAAGCTATATGTTGCGGCTATAAGCAAAAAAGCTGAGGTGGGTGTTCATATGAATAGTAGCACTTGTAAAGCAAAACCAGCTCTATCTTTTCGTGTGGCACGATTTTCTTGTAATGCTGCTCTTACCTTATTCTTACTTTTGATTATCTTAGTTTTTGGTAAAGCCTTTATATCAGAGCTTCTATTAGAGAATGGTGTTGAGCTTTCATATCATCCAAACTTTACCCCTATCTTATTGGGTTCTTTAGTGATTGATAGCGATGGTTTAATCGTGCTATATTTTGCTCTTATCGCTTTTCTTTTAATGCTGAGCTTTATTTTTTGGGCTGTATTTAAAATAAAGGAAGATGAATCTGATACAGGCAAGCTTGATTTAGAAACGATAAGATCACAGAGACAAATTGAGCGCAATTCTGCCACAAAGATCATGGGCAAGATCTGGTGTATCTGCAAGGTTTGCCTAGCCGTTATAATTTTTATCACCTCATGTGTAGCTTGCTTTTTTGCACTTGCTTTTTCATATTCATATCAGGTGTATCCTGAATATTCAGATACTGGAGCACGCGTGGTGAGCAGAGAATTTAGTTTTCTGGAGCGTAACGTTGATTTCTACTATGTTAGAGGGCCAGTAGGCTTTTTAATAGATAGCAAAACATCCTTTACTGAAAAAGGTATCAGTACTGATCTTAAATCAGGCAAGGTTGCTTGGAATAAAAACCAGGCTACCCTTATGTTTTTCTCTAAGCTTCAGTCTAATCAAAGCTTACAAGAGCAATCTAATTCTACAGACCAAAAATCTAATCAAACAGAGCAAAATCCCATCAGGACAGTTGAGTTACCTGATCTTTCGTCTTTAGTTAAGTAGCCTGCTTCAATTGAAGGTGCCCCAAGCCAAACTGCCACTGCGCAGGAGACATTTAACCTTTTAATGCGAATTTCTTGTCTAATTATTTGAGTACTTCATAAAAAGTAATATACTGGACAAAGTGACTAAAAGCGACCCTATAAAAGGAGTTTGTTACATGGGTAAAAGAATCGTATTGGCTCTTGGTGGCAATGCTCTTGGTGACACCCCTGCAGAGCAAAAAGAAGCTGTAGCAATTACCGCTAAGGCTATTGTAGATCTCATTCAAAACGGAGATGCAGTTTCTGTAGCTCACGGAAATGGTCCTCAGGTTGGTATGATCAACAAGGCTTTTGATGCTGCATCAAAGTCAGAGGTTAAGACTCCAGAAATGCCTTTCCCAGAGTGCGGTGCTATGTCTCAGGGCTACATTGGTTTCCACTTGCAGAATGCTATTGACAATGAGCTTGCTTCTCGTGGAATTCAAGAGACTGTACCAACCATTGTTACTCAGGTATTAGTTGATGAGTCAGACCCTGCTTTTGCAAATCCAACTAAGCCAATCGGTTCTTTTATGTCAGAAGAAGAGGCTAAAGCCTTGGCCGAGAAAACCGGCGATACCTATAAAGAGGATGCAGGTCGCGGTTGGAGACGCGTTGTTCCTTCTCCCAAGCCCGTTGACATTATTGAAAAGGACTTCATTAAGTCATTAGTTGATGCAGGAAAGACTGTTATCTCAGGTGGCGGCGGTGGTGTACCAGTGGTACGTCGCAATGGCAAACTTGAGGGTGTAGCTGCTGTTATCGATAAGGACTTTACTTCCGAGAAGATCGCAGAGCTTATCGAAGCTGATGTATTCATTATCTTAACTGCGGTAGAGAAGGTTGCAATCCGCTTTGGACAGCCTGATCAGCTCTGGCTTTCTGAACTTAGCTTGGAAGAGTGCGAGAAGTACATTAATGATGGTGAGTTTGCTGCTGGTTCTATGCTTCCAAAGGTTCAAGCTTGCGTTGCATTTGCTAAGTCTAAGCCTGGTCGTGTAGCTGTTATCACTTCTCTTGAGAAGGCTCTTGAGGCTGTTGAGGGTAAGGCTGGTACTCGTATCCAAGCTTAAATGCATTAAGGCTTTGTAAGATTTTAACGGCTATTAAAAAGCCCGCTTAAGTTTTATAAAGCTTCTGGCTTTAGAGCTTTTAGCTTAAGTAGTTGAGATTCATAGAGATTTGCCACTAAAGGCTTCTCCCTAAATGGGAGGGCCTTTAGTTTTTCTCCGCTTAAGTTACTTGAGCCATTTAGGTATATGATAAGCGGTATTAGTGGCTCAGTCGGAGCTACTCAGCTGGTGGCTCAGTCGGAGGTGCTCAGTAAGCTGGAGCGGCTAAGTAAGCTGGAGTAGCAGAGTTGTAGCGCTGAGTTGAAGTTGCTTATTTAAACCGAGTATCTATAAATTTATACCCTTGGGATCTTTGCTCATTGAAAAGTAGAAAAATCAGGAGTAGAGTTAAATCCCTGGAGATAGATTTATTTACTTCCTACATATAAAGACTTACACAAGATATCAGTATTTAGATTTGGATTATGAGGACGTATGGGGATGGGACTTTCTAAAAAACAATTTGTCATGATAGCAGTTTTAATGCTGGGAACTTTTTTGGCGGTGCTCAATCAAACCCTAGTGGCACCGGCTTTGCCAAGCATTATGAAAGAAATGGCGGTAGGTCAGTCAACTGCTCAGTGGCTGACTACAGGTTTTACTCTGGTAAACGCCATTATGATACCTGTAACTGCTTTTTTGCTTGATAAATATACCATCCGCAAACTCTTTCTTACCGCAATGAGCCTTTTTGTTTTGGGCTCTTTGCTGTGCTGCTTGGCACCTGGCTTTTATCTGCTCTTGTTGGGGCGTTTGGTGCAGGCAACGGGGGCTGGCATTATGCAGCCCTTGGTAATGGTAGTCTTGCTTAAAACCTTCCCTGTTGAAAAACGCGGTGCTGCCATGGGGTCCTTTGGTTTGGTAATAGCCTTCGCTCCCGCTATTGGACCTACAGCTGCAGGTATTGTAATTGACCACTTGGGGTGGAGACCGCTTTTTTGGATTATCGCCATCCTTACCGCAATAGAGCTTATCTTAGCCTTTCTTACCATTAGCTCTGAGAAAAAAGACAGATCAGAGCTTCACTTAGACATCTTATCGCTCATAAGTTCAACTCTGGGCTTTGGTGGTCTGCTTTATGGTTTATCAGAATTAGGCTCACATGGCTTGCAACCTCTTGGCATAAGTATGACGAGCATAGGTATAGCCTCTCTGGTATTTTTCTTCTTGCGCCAACTTAAGCTACCTAAGCCCATGCTTGAGGTGCGTGTTTTGCAAAACAAGCACTTTTTGATTGCCTGCATCTTAACTATGGTGGTGCAAGGTGGTCTTATTGCAGGTTCCGTTTTGATGCCTATTTACATGCAAAATGATCTGGGCTTATCGGCAACTGAATCTGGATTATTGATGCTTCCTTCCGCTGTGGTAATGGGTCTTATGTCACCCATTTCAGGAAAGATTTTTGATAAAAAAGGCCCCCGCATGATGTGTATTGCCGGTATGGGCATCATGACGCTGGGAACTATTGCGCTTACGCAGATTTCGCTTACTACAAGCTTTTTGTTCTTGATAGTGGTCTATACCTTTAGAATGCTGGGTTTGGCCCTTGTTAACATGCCTATTAACACCTGGGGTATGAACGCCTTGCCAAATGAGCTTATATCGCATGGAACTTCGGTTATTAATACCTTGCGCCAGGTTGCAGGCTCTTTGGGTACGGCTGCCATTGTATCTACAGCCTCTATTGTAGAGCGCTCCTCGGTACCTACTATGCCTCCTGCTGAAGCGTCGATACATGGTATAAGCTGTGGTTTTATACTGGCTACCCTGCTTTGTCTTATCGGACTGGGTATAGTGCTTACGCGCGTAAAAGATACCAGCACGCAAAAGCGTCAAAGTGATAGCCGTGGTAAAAAGCAGTCAGTGGTTGAGGCTATTATGCATTCTGAAATTTATTGCCTGCCCGATCGCGCTAGCGTTTCAGACGCCGTGCGACTTATGCTTGAGAAAAATGTGAGTTCACTTCCGCTGTTAGATGAAAAGGGCTCGGTAAGTGGTCTGGTTTCTGACGGCGATATTTTGCGTCATCTCTCTAAGCACAGTGACATGCTTACTGATCCTGTTTCGGCCATTACGTATATATTGAGTACGGGTCAAGAGAATAAGGATTTTGACGAGCAGTTTGAGGAGCTTATGCATATGCCTGTTTCGCTTTTAGCCTCTAGCTCTGTTGTAAGCGTAGATTTGCATGATGATATTAGAGATATCTGCAGGATTTTGGGCGCCAATCATGTTAAAAAGGTACCTGTTATGGATGGCGATAAAATCGTGGGTGTTATCAAACGCTCAGATATTTTCCGTCATGCTCTTGATTCCTATCTGCATAAGCAGGCATAGTTGTTTAAAGCTGTAAGTGGAGTTGCAGGTGCAGCTCCAAGCTGACTTGTGCCTGCAAGCTACTAATCTTACAGACATCTAGAAGAGGATATGCTACAACTAAAGGGTATATGTTAAAGAGTATCTGTTTGCGAGTATCCGTTCATGGGTCTGCCTGTGCGGCTATTGATGGTGTCTGCCTGCGCGGGTCTCTTTGAAGGATCCCTATTGATGGGTCTCTATTGATGGGCTTCTCTGTACAGGTCTCTAATGATGGATGTCTATTAATTTGCGATAAAGGAATTAGGCTTGCTAGATAAGCGTCTCTTTGAATTACCCAAGGTAAAGGCACATTTATTGCCTTGCGCCATCTTAAATTTTGTTAGAGCAGTTTGCATACTATTTCAAGCAAGCTGTCTTGCCACCTTTATTGTGGCTATCTGGGAGGGTAAAGAGCTGAGCTCTGTGCTTTTTACCCTGGCACTTGCGCTGATAAGTCTTTTTTTAAATCAGATAATACGCGATCTGCTTGCGAGCCTTTGCTTTAACTTGGCTTTGCAGGTAAGGGAGCATTTAAGGCAAGATTTGGGTCAAAGCCTTATGAGCTTGGGTCCAAGTTTGGCTCAAAGCCAAGGTAGCGCAACATGTATTCAGCTTTTTGTAGAAGGTGCCGATCAAATCAAGCGCTACCTTGAGCTAAGCTTGGGTAAGCTCTTATCGGCCTTAATAGTACCTCTTGTAATACTTGTTTATCTTTGGTATCTTGACTGGATTTCAGGTCTAATTGCCCTGGTGGCCTTTCCCGTAATGATTTTATTTATGATTATTTTGGGAAAGACCGCTAAAGCGGAGGCTGATAAGCAATATAAAAGCTATCTTGCTTTTTCAAACCATTTCATTGATTCAGTGCGCGGAATGCAAAGCTTGAAAGATTTGCAGCAATCAAGGCCTCGGGCAGCTTCAATTTTTAAGGCTTCTGAACGTTTTAGAGAGCTTAGTCTTAAAATTATTAAAATAGCAACGCTTTCGGCTACGGTCCTTGATCTCTTTTCAACAGGAGTGTTAGCTGCTGTAGCTATTATGTTGGGCTTTAGGTTGGTTGATGGCTCCTTGGCCTTTTATCCTGCTCTGGTGATCTTGATGCTTATACCTGAGTACTTTAATCCCTTAAAAGAATTTGCTTCAGATTATCACGCGAGCTTAGATGGCAAGTTAGCTTTGGAATCATATCAAAAACTCATGGATGCCGCCTCTAAAAAAAGCTCATTACAGGCGGGCGAGGGTACAGGCGCCGATAAGAGCGCTGCTTTAGGTACAGATACAGGTGCCGATAAGAGCGGGGTCCAAAGTGCAGATACAGGTGCCGATAAGAGCGCAGATCAGCTATATGAAAATTGGACTTCAAGTAGCAAACTAAGACTCTCAGATATAACAATAGCTTATGAGGGGCGCAAAATCTTAGATTCAGCCCAACTAGAGCTGGAGGGCTTTAAGCGCTATGGGCTTATCGGCCCCTCTGGCTGTGGTAAAAGCAGCCTGCTTAATTATCTTTCTCAAGATAAAAGGATTCAAAAGCAGTTAATATATCTTCCTCAAAAGCCCTATATCTTTGCCATGAGTCTTTTGGATAACTGTCGTTTTTATGCACCAGAAGCTACAGAAACTGAGGTAGAAGAGATCTTAAGGCGCCTTGACTTACAAGATTTGCTCTCCAGTCTTGACCAGGGAATTCATACCAATATAGGGGAGGGCTACAGGCAGCTTTCTGGTGGTGAGGCTCAGCGTATAGCCTTAGCTAGAGCCTTGCTTAATAAGACACGTAGGATAGTTCTTTTGGATGAGCCAAGCTCTCAGCTTGACATTGAAACTGAATATCACATTCAAGAGCTTTTGGACGAGCTCATGCACGATAGATTAACAATTCTGGTAAGCCACCGTGCTCAGTGCTTAAAAAAGATGGACTGTCTTTTGGAGCTTAAAGAGGGTTCAGTGTTAAGAAAAGATATAAGGAGGGCTTAAGCTTATGGCTAAGATTAAGAAAAATTCCTGGCTTAAACCCTATCTAAGCTCATATAAGGCTTTGCTCCTTTTGAGCATAGTGCTCTCATCTTTGGTTCTTATCTTTGCTGTGGGTCTTATGTTCACCTCTGGTTATTTGATATCATCGGCAGCTACGGTTCCTGGGGCTATTATGCTTTTGCAGTTCCCCTTAATTTTTGTGCGCATCTTTGGAGTGGGAAAACCGCCGCTTAAGCATGTGGAGCGCGTTGTTAGCCATGATTGGGTATTTAGGATGACTTCGGGTCTGCGCAGTGATCTTTGGCTTGCGCTTGAAAAGGGCATGGATAGTCTGGGGCAAAAATATAGTACTGGAAAAATTTTGGGCTTGTTAAATGCAGATATTGCTCACTTGCAAAACTTATACTTACGTTCAATTTTCCCCATGGTTTCTAGTTATCTAGTTTTGCTTATCGCCCTGCTGTGCCTGGGATTTTTACCCTTGGCGAGCATTGTATTAATTGCAGTTCCTCTTTTGCTCGTTTGTATTGTGATTCCTGCATTAAGCCTAAAGAGCTCAAAAAACTCTCTTATTCAACTTAATATGCTTAATCACCAAATGTATGCAAAGTATAGCGATACTGTCTTGGGGCTTATGGATTGGAGAGCCTCCGGCAGGCAGGAGGATTGTCTGGAAGAGCTTAAAGCTTTGCAGATGAAACAAAATAGCTTAGAGGCCCGGGCTCATCGCCGTTCTACTTTAAGAAGCGTGCTCTCTCAGCTGCTTTTGGTTTTAAGTCTTTTTCTTTTGGCCTATTCAAGTGCAGCTTATTTTAGTGCTCCAGGGACCGAGCTTTTGATGAGCGATAATCCAGATCTGCGTCTTAGTTATTCTGCAAACTGGATTGCTGCCTATATTTTGGCCTTCTTTCCTTTAATGGAGGCATTTTTGCAGCTTGCACCTGCTGCTGAACAGGCACAGGCGCATATGCACTCCCTTAAGAGCCTCTCACAGCTAGAGCCACCCAGCTCTGATGAGCGCAAGGGCTTTGAGGACGCACGTGCAACAGAGCCAGCAGCGAGTCAGAAGACCGCAGGTTCTAAGGCTGTTGATGGAGAGACTCAAGAGAGTTTAGGCTTTGCATCTGCAATCAAGGAGCAGCAGGCCCCCGGTCTCTTATTGCAAGATCTAAGTTTTAGTTACCTTGATGTAGAGAAGCAAGGCGGCAAGAAGGAACAAAGCAACAAAGAGGAGCAAGGCGGCAGCCGCTGGCAGAGCAATGCAAGCACCTGGGCGCTGCAAGATATTAATTTCGAGCTTCAGCCTAAGGACAAACTGCTTATTTTGGGTAAGTCCGGTTCGGGCAAGTCAAGCCTGCTTAAGCTAATAAGTGCAGAACTTAAACCCTCAAAAGGAAAGATTTTGATCAAGCAAGAAGGCACAAGCATAGAACCCAAGCGCAGTCTTTGCTCCATCATGAGGCAAGATAGTTATATTTTTAGACAAAGTGTGCTAGAAAACCTTAAGCTTGCTAAAGAAAATCTAAGTGAGGAAGAGGCCTGGCAAGCCCTTAAGGCGGTACAGCTAGACACGCTTGTAACAAGCCTTCCCAAGGCCTTGCACAGCTCCTTGAGTGAGGCAGCCTCCGAGATGTCGGGAGGGGAGCGCCAGCGCTTTGCCCTTGCGCGCCTTCTTTTGCAAAATAAGGGACTTGTGCTGCTTGATGAGCCTACAGCAGGTCTTGATCTTGATACCGAACAAGCAGTCCTAGCTAATATATTTGAGCTTTTATCCGATAAGACCGTAATTGTGGTGAGCCATAATCTTGAGGTGCTTAAACATGTAAATAAACTTGCTCTTATCAAGCAGGGTAGCCTTGCGGCCTTTGGCGATAAAGACGAGCTTATTCAAAGCTCAGCCTATCTCCAAGCATTAGTTGACTTTGACAAGAAGAGCTAATCATGCAAGCATAATCTCTCTAACTTGGCGCAGTCTTCAATATATAGTAGAGTTAATAAAATAAAAGTATTTTTGCTATAGAAAGGGGGAGCGTTGTCTGCTCTGGTTTTACAGTCAGATTTTGGCAAGGCTGATGGCGCAGTTTCAGCAATGTATGGGGTAGCCTTGGGAGTTGACCCAAAGCTTAGAATTTTTGATCTTACTCATGAGATACCTCCGTATGATATTTGGGAAGGTTCTTATCGCCTTACTCAAACTATCAATTATTGGCCCAGCTCAACCGTCTTTGTTTCTGTGGTAGATCCAGGCGTTGGAACTGATAGACTATCAGTGGTGGCACGCACCAAAACAGGGCACTATATTGTAACGCCTGATAACGGAACGCTTACCCATGTTGCCCATTTTTATGGAATTGAAGAGCTTAGAGAAATTGATGAGACACTTAATCGTCTGCCTTTCTCAGGCAACTCTTATACCTTCCATGGTCGTGACGTTTATGCTTATACCGGCGCTCGTCTTGCTGCTGGGGTAATTAGTTTTGAACAGGTTGGTCCTCTTGTTGATATAGACAAACTGGTGAAACTTCCGGTAGTGGAGACCAGTTATGCTGATGATGGCTCCTTATGGGGCGCTATAGACGCACTTGATGTACGCTATGGTTCCTTGTGGACTAATATTCCTCGCCTTGAATTTGAGAAGCTTGGTATTAGCTATGGTGAGCGTGTGCTTGTTACCATTAGAAATAATGAGCGTATGGTGTACACTAATACTATGGTCTTGGCTCATTCTTTTGCAGAGGTAAATGTTGGTGAGACCTTGGTATATCCCAATTCTTTAGACAATATGGCAGTTGCCATTAATCGCGGATCTTTTTCCCAGGCTTATAATGTGGGTTACGGAACTCAATGGCAAATAAGTTTTGACAAAGATCCCTTATCAAGAAAGGCGTAGAGGCTATATGAAAAGACTGTTTAAGCAATCAGAGATCTCAACCCTTGTAGCTATTGGTATTGGTGCTGCCCTCTTTTTTGTTTTAGGTAAATTTGTAGCAATCCCCATCCCCTTTGTTCCTAACACAAGCTTTAACCTGCAGTATGGTGTACTTGCTATCTTTGCCTTGTTGTATGGACCTCTTGCAGCATTTTTGATAGGTCTTATCGGACATATTCTTATTGATATTAGCGGCTATGGACTCTGGTTTTCTTGGGAGCTGACCAGCGGTGTTGTAGGGCTGGTAATTGGTTTTGCCTGCCTAAAAATTCAGGCACATAAGGGTCAATTTTCTAAAAAAGATCTTTTGAGTTTTATTCTTGCCATTATCATTGCTAATGCTATTGGATGGATTTTGGTTGCCCCAGCCTTAGATATCTGGATTTACTTAGAGCCAGCAAATAAGGTATTTTTACAGGGCTTAGTGGCGGCCATTGCTAATGCTCTTACAGCCTGCATTATAGGCAGCTTACTTATTTTGGCTTATATGAAGTCTCGTCCTCAGCAGTCAAGCTTGAGCCTTGAGGATTAAGGTGCTTATACGGTGCTTGAATTTAAGAATTTTAGCTTTAAGTATAATGCTCAAAAAGAAGCCAGTTTAAAAGATATTAGCTTTAGCCTTAAGGCTGGAGAAAAGATTGCAATAGTAGGTCCTTCCGGCTGTGGAAAATCAACGCTGTTGCAAATTATCAACGGCATCATTCCTCATCATTTTTCAGGCCAAATGAGCGGTTATGCTCGTTTGGCCTCAACTGTATTATGTGATGGCTTTAGAGATAACAGTGATGGCTTGCCTACTATTGGTCAGACAAGCAAGCTGGTAGGCACGGTCTTACAAGACCCCGATGGCCAGTTTATAGGTCTGACTGTGGCAGAAGACCTGGCCTTTTTACTTGAAAATGAGCTCTGCCCACGAGAAGAGATGCTTGAAAAAGTCTCCCATATGGCTGAGATCTTGGGTATGCATGAGCATTTAAGCCTGCCCCCACAGCTCTTATCAGGCGGTCAAAAACAGCGTGTTTCTTTGGGCGGCGTCCTTATCGGCGGCACTACAGAGCTTTTGCTGTGCGATGAGCCCTTGGCGGCACTTGATCCTGCAGCTGGTATGGAAACCATAGAGCTTTTGCACAAGATGCGTTCTGATCACAGCTGTATCATAGTTGAGCATCGTCTAGAAGATGTGCTTTATAAACCGGTAGATAGAATTATTTTGATGCATCAAGGGCGCATTGTTGCTGATATGCCACCTTCTGATTTGCTGGCTAGTGATCTTTTAGAGAGGCACGGGGTGCGCAGCCCCTTGTATATCTCTGCTCTTAGATATGCCGGCCTTGATCTTTGTGAGCTTGCAAGCTGCAGTGATATTTCTCGCTTGGATGAGCTTAAGCTAAATGAGGAAGAGCGGGCACATATTAAAAGCTTTGTGGAACGTTGGAATGCGTCTGGCGATAAGACAGGGCTTGTCGCTAAGCGAGAACAGGCGCTTGTGCAAGAAGGGGCGCAAGCAAGCGCTCAGGTAAGCGCCCAAGCAAGCATTCAGGCAAGCGCCCAAGCAAGCTCAAAAGCAGGCACACAAGCAAGCACCCAAGATCTTCCTCTGCTTGAGCTTAAAGACTTGTGCTTTGCCTATGAGCCAGATCCTACCCAAGACGCTTCAGAGCGAAAAGAAGTACTTTCACATCTTAATTTAAAGCTATATCCTGGTGACATGATTAGCATATGTGGCTGCAACGGCGCTGGTAAATCTAGTTTAGCCAAGCTCTTATGCGCCTTTGAGCGTCCCAGCTCTGGTGATATTTTGTTAAATGGAGAAAGCTTACTTAATCAAACGATAGCTCAGAGAGCTCAAGATATAGCCTATGTGCTGCAAGATCCCAATCATATGATTTCACAAGCTACCGTACTTGAAGAGCTTTCTTTAGTCTTTAAACAAGGAGAGATGGCAAACGCTCTTTCTAAGTCTGAACAGGAGCAGCGTATAGTTGAGGTTTTGAAGGTTTGTGGGCTCTATCCTTATCGCAATTGGCCTATTTCAGTTTTAAGTTATGGTCAAAAAAAGAGGGTAACCATTGCTTCTGTACTGGTTATGCGACCAAAAGTTTTAATTTTGGATGAACCTACCGCAGGGCAAGACTGGGCGCATTACACCGAGATAATGGACTTTTTGCTGGAACTTAACAAGCAAGGCTTGCTTATTGTTTTGATCACACATGACATGCATCTGGCCTTGGAATACACCAACAAAACTGCAGTCTTATCTCAGGGAAAAATTATTGCCTATGAGCCTTGTTCTGCAGTTTTAACCAATCCTGAATTATGCAAAGAGGCTCACCTTAAGATGACCTCGCTGTATCATTTGGCGCAGATTAGCCATATTAAAAAGGCGCAAGATCTTGTTGAGGCCTTTATTGCCTGCGATAAAAGCATGCGCCCTGAAAATCTGCTAGCGCGTATATCAGAGCAAGAGGGAAGAGTGTAAATGGCACAAATCTTGGGGTATATCAAACGAGACTCATTTTTTCATAAGCTCAATGGAGCAACTAAGCTTGTCTTGATTATGATAGCTGCAATCTGTGCTCTTATCAGCTTTGATACAAGGGTGCTCGTTTTGCTATCAGTTCTTTCATGTATTGCTTGGTACTTATCGGCTCTTAAATTTAAAGATTTGAAGCTCGTATTAATTCTTATAGGCGTCTTTTTGGTCTTGAATAATATTTTTATTTATGTTTTTGCCCCTCAGTATGGTGTTGAGCTTTATGGAAGCAAGCATATTGTTTTGGGTTCTCAAGATGCGCACTACGCCTTAAGTTTAGAGCAGCTTTTTTATCAATTGAATATATCACTCAAATATTTTGCGGTCTTACCCTTGGCTTTGATCTTTATTGCAACAAGCTCGCCCTCTCAGTTTGCTAGTGCATTGGCCCGTGTGGGCGTGAGTCACAAGATTGCCTATTCAGTTTCCTTGGCGCTGCGCTATATTCCAGATATTCAACGAGATTTTAGTAATATTTCTCAGGCACAGCAGGCGCGAGGCATTGATTTGTCTGCTAAGGTGGGGCTTTTTCAGCGTTTTAAAAATGCTTGTGGCATTCTTTTTCCCTTGCTCTTAAGCAGTCTTAACAGGATTGAAAATGTAGCTTGCGCTATGGAGCTTAGAGGTTTTGCCCAAAATAATAAGCGTAGCTGGTATGTTCAAGATAAATGGAGTAAACGAGATCTTTTAGTTTTAGCACTGGCACTTTTTTGCCTTATTGTGACGCTTTGTTTACTGTTTGTTAACGGAGGGCGTTTTTATAATCCCTTTCTAATCTAACTAAAAAATCTGTGTTAGACTGCTTTTGATTTATTTATTGAAAATACAGTAAGGAGTCTAAGACGATGGGCTTATTTAGTGGACCTCAAAAAGAAGAGTTTACAGCTCTTTTAGCAAAGCATGGAATAGATGCAGCAGATAGTTTTGTGGTGGCAAGAAGAAATCATGGCTTGATTAAAACTATTATCCAAGAAGTGCTGTGGTCTTCTCTAAGTTATTCTATGAATCCAGCTGGTACAAGAATCATAGCGCTTAGCCCTCTTGAACTGGTGCTTATCAATCCCAATAATAAGATTTTGGGAAAGCTTGAAGATCTAGATGATAAATATATTGAGCGTATTCCGCGTTCAAGTATTGAGAATCTAAGGCTAGAGAGAAAGAAAGGCGGAGCTGTCCTTAGCTGGTCTTATCAGGCTAAAGAGGAGCAGTGGCTTATCAGTTTTGAAAAGATGGAAGGCTTTGCCTTTAACCAAGAGCACTGTGATAAGATAGAGCAGCTTATTGCATAAGCTTTCTTGTGCTCTTTTGATCATCACAAAAAAATCTTAGAGCTTTTAGTTAAAAACACGATACAAGCACAGTTATTCTTGCTAAAAGGCGCTAGACTTAGTGACTATATGAATACTACAGGGAGGATTAGATGGCTGTTCATATAGTAGAAGAAGCCGCACGCTGCCTTGGCTGCAAAAAGCCAGCTTGCCAGTTAAAGGGTTGTCCCGTTTCTACCCCTATTCCCAGAGTAATTGATCTTTTTAATGAAAGAAAAATTGAGGAAGCAGGCAAGCTTCTCTTTGATAACAATCCTTTAAGCGCAGTCTGTGCAATAGTATGCAATCACTCAGAGCAGTGTGAGGGCTTGTGTATCCGCAATAAGATGGATACGCCTGTGCACTTTTCTAGCATAGAGTCCTATATTTCACAGGCTTATATTGAGCGCTTTAAGCCCCAGCCTGTAGAACCTAATGGGAAACATGTTGCCATAATTGGCTCTGGTCCAGCAGGAATTACAGCTGCCATAAAGCTTGCCGAGCGCGGTTGCCAGGTAACTGTCTTTGAGCAACACTCCAAAATTGGTGGAGTTTTGCAATATGGAATCCCTCAGTTTAGGCTGCCTAAAGACCTGGTTCAGCGTTATAGGTCTGTCTTGTGTGCCTATGGAGTTCAGGTGCGCCCATCTATCACCATAGGTGATTCATTGCACATTGAAGATCTCTTAGAAGATGGCTATGACTCAATCTTTATTGGTACCGGTACCTGGAGGGCAAAAAAGCTTGGTATCCCCGGTGAGACTCGCGGCCGCGTCTACTTTGGCATTGACTATCTTATGGATCCCACAAGCTGCCCCATTGGTGAGAGAGTAGCTGTAATTGGCGTGGGTAACACCGCTATGGATGTTGCTCGTACGGCTATACGACAGGGCGCAAAAGAAGTGAGCCTTTATGCGCGCTCTAAGCGTGTTTCTGCAAGCTCTGATGAGCTTGAATATGCGCTTCTTGATGGGGCAGAGATTTATTACGGTAAGGCTATTGAGGGGATCTCTGAAGAAGGGCCCTATTTTAAAACGGCCATTTTTGATGAGGACGATAAGGTAGTGGGCTATGAAGAAGAGCTTGATTATCGCAAGGCTGATGCCACTATTATTGCGGTCTCTCAAGCCCCCAGAGACAGGCTTACTACGAGCTCTAAGAGCTTAGAGTCAAATGAAAACGGTCTGTTAATTGTGGACGATGAATACATGACTACCATGCCAGGAGTGTTTGCTGCAGGTGATGTGGTTCATGGAGCAAAGACAGTTGTACATGCGGTAGCAGAAACTAAAAAAGCAGTATATGGCATGCTTGTGTATATGGGCCTTATGAGTAAAGAGGAAGCTCAGGCAGAACAAGAGGCACATGCCTTGGCAATGTTACCTGAAAAGAAGCCTCGCAAACCTAAGTCTCAGGAGAGTCAGGCTTAAGCCTAAAAATACGCCTAATAACAAGCCAATAATGAGACTAGAGCAGAGGTTGTCTTTAGCCTTACAAGCTGCTCATTAAAAAGCCCCTGTTACAAGTCTGAAGCTTGTAACAGGGGCTAAGTTTAAAACATCTTTGAGCTACTGCTGTGTTCAAAGAGCAGTACAAACAGCAGAGCCAAGAGTGATACTAAAAATAGCGCGAAGTTCTATCTTTTTACTCTGAAAGAACAGCTACACACTCAACCTCTACAAGGCCACCCTTAGGAAGAGCGCCTACCTCTACGCATGAGCGAGCAGGGAAGTTCTCACCAAAGAAGTCACCATATACCTTGTTTACGGTTACAAAGTCACCCATGTCAGCGATGAATACGGTGGTCTTTACAACATCTGCAGGAGTAGCGCCAGCCTCTTTGAGGATTGCACCAAGGTTAGCCATTGAGCACTTAGCTTGATTCTCTACGCCATCAGCAAGTTCGCCGGTAGACATATCAATGCCAAGCTGACCTGAAACATAAATGGTGTTACCTGCTTTGTAGCCCTGTACATAAGGACCAATAGCTGCTGGAGCATTAGGGGTGTTGATAACCTGGTTTGCCATCAGGCACTTCCTTTCTGTTGATATGCTTGATTTCCATAAGCTTAGATTTACCTAGCTGCGCCCGGTTTTATCGCCATAGCTACGCGTGATGCGAGCCATGATAATAACCATAAGAGTGGGCACAGATAATCTAAAGTAGACAATCAAGCTACAAATAGAACTCTATTAGTATACCCCTAAAGCCTAAGCTTCTTGTCCAGAAACAAGAGCCTTTTCATCTGAAATCTTTTTAAGCTCAAAGTCTTTAATTGTTTTGAACAGGGGAATTGTCAGGGCAATAGAGATTCCCAGCAATATAATGTCTGCCACAGGCTCAGCTGCAACGAGCGCGGTAAAGGCTTGTATAGGAAGGTAATTAGGCAAAATATAGGGGAAGCTTACATACAGTATACAGACCACTACCAAAGAGCGCATGATTTGCAGTATTGCTCCTGCCTTAGAGCGTCCAAGGGCAATAAAGAGCTCTCCTACAGCAACTTCAAAGACAACTATGGGGGCCATACAGGTTTGTAGTCGCATGAGCTGTGCGCCATATTCAGTGAGCTCAGTAGAGATACCAAACAGATTCATGAGCTGGGCGCTAAAGATCAAAACGGGAATCCACAGTACAAATGTGGCAAGCAAAGAGATATAAAAGCTGTTCCAGAATATCTTGCGTACTCGGGCATAATGCTGTGCGCCCATATTGTAGGCCAAAAGCGAAATACAACCGCTGGTAATACCAATTGAGGGGATTAAGATGATGTTATATCCACGGCTTATTACATTTATGGCGGCAAGCGCTCCCTCTGCTCCCATCCAGCTGTGATTTCCAATATCAACTACTACAGCTAGCAGGATTACCATGGTAATGGCGTAGCCAATTTGCATAGCAAAAACGGGAAAACCATAGCTTAAGACTTTTCTAAAACCAGTAAAATCTGGTTTAAAGTCTGAAACTTGGAGTTTAAAGGGACTTTTCTTAGAAAAGAAGAATTGCGCTGCCGCACAAAGTCCAAGACCCCAGGCAATAACCGTGGCCCAGGCGGCTCCTGCTACTCCCATATTCCAGTGAATCACAAAGAGCCAATCTAAGACTATGTTACTTAGCGCCGCTACCACCTGAGTCATTAAGGCTCTACCCGGGCTTCCACAGGCGCTAATAAAACCATTGATGGTATAGCCCAGGTTAATTCCGATAAAAAAGCCTCCATAAATCATAAGATAGGCGCTTGCATCAGGGACAAGCTCCTCAGTTGCGCCACTTAAGCGAATAATGGGTTCAGAAAAAATAAGACATATGAGACCTACAGCTATAGAAAAGAGCGCATTAATGC
This sequence comes from Actinomycetes bacterium, assembly GCA_023418575.1. Classification (GTDB taxonomy): domain Bacteria; phylum Actinomycetota; class Coriobacteriia; order Coriobacteriales; family JAEZZM01; genus JAEZZM01. Next base: position 17,103 of record JAEZZM010000011.1, read on the forward strand.
TTACCGTAGAACCCAAAAGACGGGCAGCTCCTGGGTAGTCTTTTTCACCCATGCGCGTGCTAAAGAGGGGAGCAGCACCCACTGCAATCCAGGCAGCAAGGGCAATAAATACCAATACTGCAGGTAGAATAAGATTAATTGCAGCAAGACCATGCTCTCCTGTAGCTTGACCAACAAAGATGGTATCTACCAGGTTATAACTTACCTGTACCAATTGTGATAAGATTGCAGGTCCGCCAAAGATGCATATGAGGGAGAAGATATTTCCTGTCCCCATGCGCAATTGTTTATCGGTAATATTAAATTTTGAATCCTCAGCTTCTTGAGCGCATTCTTGTATGCTCTGCTTTTGAGTTTCCTGCATATTTTTGAGTATCCTATCGTTGTTCAATATTTTGTTTGCTAGTGGTTGTGCTCTTGTTGAGTTACTTGTTCATCTGTCGCAAATGGCTTCTTGATTGACAATCAGTAAATCATATTATAGGTCTTTTAGCTTATCAATAGTTCAATATCTGTGGGATCTGAGCGCAAAATGAATAAAATTATGAATGATAAGTATAAACATGAATATGATATAATGCCTAGTTACTTTCTAGGAATATATTAACTATAATTGACAACTTTAGGGCTATTGGTGATTTAAAAGGGCTGAAAGCGATGCGCAAGCAACTAATAGCTTCTTATGCAAAACTTGGCAGTTTAAAGCAAGCTGAAGTTATTCTTGAATCTATCTATCATGATAAGCTGGGTTTAACGATTCAGGTGGGTTGTGAGGAACTTTGAATAATAAGGTGTTAGAGCTGCGAAAGGTGAGTAGGATATACCCCAAGGCGCAGCGTCCCGCTGTATCAGAACTCAGTTTTTCAATTGAAGCTGGCCAAATCTTTGCACTCATTGGCGCTGGCGCATGACCCTGTTTTATCGGCAAGATTGTTAGTAATATCTGCGTTGTTCTTAGTCAAATTGAATTTACTCATAGT